>JAFGKF010000061.1 GCA_016928695.1 Candidatus Sumerlaeota bacterium
CGCGGCGGGTCGACGATGATCTCCTGGCACGGGCCCCTCTTGACCACATGGGGCTTGGCGTCGGCGATGCTCTTCAGCTTGGGGAGCATCTTCAGCTTGTCCATGAGCGACGACGCCTGCCCGGGATCGAGAATGCCCAGGATCTCCTCGGTGATGTCCGCGGGCCGCTCGGTGCCCAGCGTCATCGCCATGCGGCGCCGGCTGCCGAAGAGGTTGATCGCGACGGGCATGGTTGCGTCCTCGACGCTCTCGAACAGGAGGGCCTTCCCCCCTCCGGGTGATTTCATCACGCGATCGGCGATCTCCGTGATCTCCAGGTGGGGCGAGACCCGCTCGCGGATGCGGACGAGGTCGCCGACCCGCTCCAGGTGGTCGATGAACTGGCGGAGGCTCTCAAAGGAGCCCCGGGCAGGGAGATCTGGGGACATGGGCACACACCACTCCGTGTGAGAGTGTGCTCAAAATAGCAGTGCTCCCCCGTGTCACAAGGACAAAGGGGTGGGGAAACGCCTCGCCCTCAGTAGACCCAGTTGGTGTAGGGATCAGGATCCGTGGGATAGGGATTCGACGAGATGTCGTAGGCGGGGGCGAAATAGTCATTGCCGGTGCCACTGAAGGGGGTTGTGGCATCGTGGATGCGGTTGCCGACCACGAAATTCTCGATCGAGTCCACGCCGTTGGTGTCGATGCCGTAGGGGCCTCCGATGCAGACGTTGTCCTCGATCACATTCCCGGCGCCCATGGCATCGACCCCGGCGCCGTTGAGAAAGGCGTTGGTGCCGTTGTCGACGCATGTGTTGCCGATGACCCGGCCTCTGTTGTTGACCTGGATCCCATGGCGCCCGTTGTCGCTGGAGGTGCAACCCCGGACGGTGGCACCATCATAGGCGAAGATGCCATTGTTGCCATTGCCGCGGGCGGTGCAGGACTCCACCGTGCTGCCGCTGGATACGCTGATGCCGTTATCCCCATTGCCCTCCGCGGTGCACCCCCGCACGGTGGAGCCGGCACCGGCGAAGATTCCCTCCTGCTCCGTGTCCCCGAGCCCGTTGAGATCAGCGGTGCAGTCGACCACGGTCGAGCCCGTGCCCGCCACAATCCCCCTGCCCAGGTGGGTGGCGCCCCCCCCATTCTCGAAGGTGTGGCAGCCGATGACAGTGGATCGGGTCCCCGTTGCAATGCCGTGCTCCGAGTTCTGACCGGAGATGCAGTTGACAACGATGATGCCGTCTGAGTTGGCGACGATGCCGCATCCGGCGCTGATGGTGCCATTCCCATTGGTGACGCAGTCGCGGATCTCGCAGTCCTCCTGAGCCTTGATTCCACTCATGCCGCTCGCTGTGATCGTGCACCCCTGGACGAGGCAGCTCTCCCCCACCTCCAGGCCCTCCTCGTCGTTGTCGTCAAGTCGGAGATTCCGGAACTGGGAGGAGTTGGCAAGCCTCGCATCGATGCCATCCTGATCCCAACGCTCCACCGTGCCGTTCATGATCGTGATGTTGCGACGGGGAACATCTCCCGTGCCCGGCACGACCCGGATGCCATCCAGAGTCCCTGTCCGGCCGAGGAGCGTGAATCCATTGAGGTCGAGAGTCACGTCGCTGGCTGAGATCTCGATTCCGCTGAGGCCCGGCTGCCCCTCGATGTCACCGGTCAGGTAATACGATCCCCGGAATGTGATCTCGTAGCGGGCGGTGGCAGAGCCACTCAGAGACTGGACAGGTCTGCGGGGATCCTGGGCCGCCAGCGCTGCCACCTCGGCGTCGTGCGCATTGTTCGCCGCCGTGTGGACACCGCTGTTGATCTCATCCAGATCCACCATTGTCGGTGTCGGCGATCCCGGGGGATTGAGATCCCCAGCGGTGACAAAGGGCATGGTGAAGAGCGCTGTGAGACAGAGGCTGAAGACGATTCTGGCCTTCGGCCAGAGAATGGGCATCATGGCTGACCTCCCTGTTGCACCCCCGCGGCAGCTGCGGAGCACCCAATCCCGCATCGCCGCGTCCCTGGTCATCCTGTGAAATGGGCATCTGAATGTCGAGTTTAACCGTCGCCCAAAGAGAAGACATTGACAGTTTACTTCGGAGTGTCCAGTGTGATGGGCCAGATCACTCTGGCATGGAGGAGCACCAATGGAGCAGCACCGAGCCGAGCGTCTGATCAGACATGGGGTGAATCTGGGAATCATTGTCTGCCTGCTGCAGACCATGGTGTTGGTGATTCTGACCAGAAGACCGGATCTGGCACGCGAGACGGGCATGACGGTTCCTCTCGTCATGGCTTGCCTCACCTTCACCGCCCTGATGACCTGTGGGCTTCACATGCGAAGCCGGCTCTGTGCCCTGGCATTTGTGACCGCGATGCTCGCAGACATGGTGAAGGCCTGCGTGGAAGGCAGATTCCCAGCACTGATCCTCAGCACTCTGTTTCTCATCATCTTTGTCCGGGCCCTCATGGGCACGGTTGCTTGGCATCGACAGAGGGGAGATTGAGGGAGCGGCGTCGCCCTCGCCATCACCGTTCAATGGATTCGATAGCCAGATCAAAGGATCCGGGCCTCGGATCTGAGTGATCGCTTGCAATTCTTGGCCCCGCAGGGGCCAGAGAGATGGTTCTCCCGCCTTTTCAGGGCTTCCTCTGCGGGGGGCACTCCGCGTTCCCTGGGCGTTGCCCTGGGCTCTGACATCGCTGCCCTTCAGGCAGCGCCTCTTCGTGTCGGTCTTTGAGGCCGACACTGCAAATACCGGCGAGGGCGCCGACGCTCCATTTTCGTATCTGATGCCCTCCGGATTCCCAGGGCGTTCGGAGGATGAGAACCATTGAACGCCTCTGGCGCCCTCGCCGGGATCTCGAAAAAAGGGATCTGGAGAACGGGCGCTCGCTATGCTCCGATGACCCCATGCCCCGTGTCTCCATTCTCCTCCCGGTCTGCGATGCGGCGCCGACGCTCGAGCGCGCGCTGGCAAGCTGTCTGACGCAGACGTGGCGAGATCTGGAGATCGTCGCGGTCGACGATCACTCGTGCGACGGGTCATCGGAGATTCTGCGCGCGATGGCGATGCGCGATCCGCGGGTCCATGTCGTCACCGCGCCCGACCCCGGGGGAATTGTCGTGGCCCTTCAATCAGCCGTCGGAGCCGCGCTGGGTGATCTGCTGGCCCGCATGGACGCCGACGACGCCTGCCGCCCAGAGCGCATCGAGAGGCAGGTGGCCCTGCTCGATGCACAGCCCGATCTCTCCCTCGTGGGTTGCCAGGTGAGCATCCGGAGGCCCGATGGTGATCTCGGCGAGGGCTATGCCCGCTACCAGGAGTGGCTCAACGCCTGCCTCTCGCCCGAGCAGATCGCCCGTGAGAGTTTCATCGAGAGTCCACTCCCCCACCCCAGCGTGATGATGCGGCGCGAGGCACTCGAGGCTGTGGGCGGCTATCAGGATGTCCCCTGGGCGGAGGACTATGATCTCTGGCTGAGGATGCTCGCCGCGGGGATGCGGCTCGCCAAGGTGCCCGATGTGCTTCTGGAGTGGGAGGATGGGGAGTCGCGGCTCTCACGCCGCGATGAGCGCTACTCCCTGGAGAGCTTCCAGCGCTGCAAGGCCCACCATCTCGCGCGGATCGCCCGCATCCGCGAGCACGGCACCGTGATCTGGGGCGCTGGGCTCATCGGCAAACGGATGGCGCGATTCCTCCAGAGGGAGGGCATCACCATTCATCGATTCGTCGACATCAATCCCCGGCGCATCGGCAAGCGAATCGGAGGCATCGGAGTCTGCGGGGTCGATGACATCGGCGAGCTCGGCGATCCGGTCCACCTCGCCGCGGTGGGGCAGCCCGGGCGCCGCGATGAGGTGCGTCGATGCCTCCTTGCGCTCGGTGGCGCCGAGGGTCAGGATTTTCTCTGCGTCGCCTGAGGGAGGAGATCCGATGCGATCTTTTCGGCTTGCCATGGGTCAGATGCACGTCGAGGGGGGTGACCCCGATCGGAATCTCCGGCGCGCCGGGGAGATGATCCGGGGCGCCGCCGCGCAGGACTGCGATCTGATCGTCCTGCCCGAGTGCCTCGAGAAGCGGCTCAGGGAGCGCGGCTACGAGGGACCGTGATGCCGATTCACCCAAGAGAGCACTGTGCGACTCTGTGATCTCTGTGCACGCTGTGGCCAATCAGTGAGTTCAGAATGCCCTCGCGTAGAGCACGCGGTGCTTGGCGGGCTTGCCGGAGACAACGTCGGTCATCCCCTCCTCCGGTTCACCGGCGTCGAGCGGGAGGCAGCGGATCGTGGCCTTCGTCTCCTCCTTGACCTTCGCCTCGGTCTCGGGATCGCCGTCCCAACCCGCCACGACGAAGCCCCCCTGGTCGGTCACGATCGCCGCGAGCTCGTCGAGCGTCTTCGCCGGGCGTGTGTTCGCCTCGCGGTGCGCCAAGGCGCGCCCGAGCAGATCGGCCTGGATCCTCTCCAGACGCCCGGGCAGCTCATCACGCAGCGAGGCGAGCTGGACCGTCTCCTTCTCACGCGTCACGCGGTTGACCAGCACCGCTGTTCCCGCTCCCAGGTCGCGGGGGCCGAGCTCGATGCGCAGAGGCACACCGCGCATCTCCCACTCGTTGAACTTCCACCCCGGCTTGAAGCCGTCGCGGTCGTCGAGCTCCACGCGCGCCACCGCGCTCAGGTCCCTCCAGAGACTCTTCGCCCCCTCGAGCACGGTCTCGCGCGAGTCATCACGGTAGATCGGCACGATCACCGCCTGGTGCGGTGCGACGCGCGGAGGCAGGATCAGCCCCTGGTCGTCGCCGTGCGTCATGATGATGCCGCCGACGAGGCGCGTCGAGACGCCCCAGGAGGTCTGCCAGACGTATTTCTCGACGTTGTCCTCGTCGAGGAACTTGATCTCGAAGCCGCGCGAGAAGTGCTGACCCAGGTTGTGCGATGTCCCCGCCTGCAGCGCCCAGCCGTTGGACATCATCGCCTCGACGGTGTAGGTGTTCACCGCGCCGGGGAACTTCTCGGCCTCGGTCTTGAGCCCCTTGATCGCGGGGATCGCCAGCTCGGTCTCGAGGAACTCTCGATAGACCTCAAGCATCTTGAGTGTCTCCTCCTGCGCCTCCTCCTCGGTGCGGTGGCAGGTGTGGCCCTCCTGCCAGAGGAACTCGCTTGTCCGAAGGAATAGGCGGGTGCGCTTCTCCCAGCGCACCACGTTGGCCCACTGATTGATCAGCAGCGGCAGATCGCGATACGACTGGATCCACTTCGCGTAGATCGAGCAGATGATCGCCTCCGACGTCGGGCGGATCGCCAGGCGCTCCTC
>JAFGKF010000356.1 GCA_016928695.1 Candidatus Sumerlaeota bacterium
CAACCGCTTTTGGTGGATTTCAGCGCGGTGGCGTGGGAGGGCCGCTGGGGTATCCCTGCCCCCAGCTCTGGGAGACCTGTGATCGGGGATTCCCGATGTTGCGGCGATAGCGATCATAATAGTCCGCCGCCTCGTGATCCCCCATCTGGCGACAGATGTGGGCAAGCCAACCCGCCGCCTCCTCGTCGTGGCGGATGTTGGGGAAGTGCTCGCCCTCCTCGAGCCCCATGTTGAGAACCGCCTCGTACCCGGCGCGGGCCTCCGCCAGATTCCCCAGGCCGCGGTTGCAACGCCCGATGAAGAGATACGCGATGGAGGTCTCACGCCGGAACTCCCCGCAGTGCTCGATGAACTCGTGCATGAGATCGATGCAGAGCTGGGGGTCGTCCTCCCAGTGCGACTGGGCTAGCATCGAGGCGGCCGTGGCGCACCGGTGGCGCACCTCAGGGTCGGTGGAGTCGCCGAACCGATCAAGGATCTCCTGACCCCGGATCCGGCCGCACAGGCGAGTCCCCGTTCCGTGATGAGTGACGAGCTCCACGAGCAGGCCCTGCTGCTCGACGAGGCACCGCGCGAGATCCCGGTCATCGTTGATGAACGGCTCGATCTCGCGGTAGGCGCGGTAGGCCGTCATCCGCTCGTCTATCCCATGGTGGATCCGCGCGACGAGCCACATGGCCTCATATCGCTTCTGGGGCGAGGCGGCCAGACTCTCCGTCGCCACCTGCATCGCAATGTCGAGGGCCTCACGCAGCTCCCCTCGGCCGGCCCTGACATCCGCCAGGACAAAGTAGGCGAGACCGCGCGCGGGATCATCGGCGTCCTTGGCGAGAACTGTCAGCTCCACCGCCTCCTGCTCAACCTCCGAGTCCAGCTCGGGATTGACGGGGTCGAGAAGCTGACCCCCATCGGCGATCGCCGCCGCCTCATTGTCGAAGCGAAGCGGCACATCGCTGGTGAGAGGGCGTTCGCTGAGGTTGAAGATCTCCCGGGGGCTCACCGGCGCCGTGACAGGCTCAAAGGCCCACTCACGCCCTGCAAGCCGCTCGGCCAGGAGGTCGGCATCGACCAGACGAGCGCCGGGATAGTCCGCGCGCATGTCCTCGAACAGGAGATGGGCATCCGCCAGAATGGGAAATCCCCCCACCCTCACCGAGTGCCACTGCGCCAGCTCGTCGGTGACCACATGGACAGGGGAATATCCACGGGAGAGGAGATCCTGGCGGAGAGTGGCCGCCAGATCCGCATCCGTGAAGTGGCCCGCCTCCACCCAATAGATGTGCTCCGGCACAACGCGCTCCCCGAGGGTGGTCTGCGCGCCGACCGCGGCCCCGAGAGCCAGGGCCAATATCAGACTCAGGATCGATGGGCGACTCATGGATGCACTCTCCTCTCTCCTTCCCCCGCCGAGTGCCAGTTGAACACCTCCCGGGGAGATCTGCAAGTGACGGATTCTGTTTCCCTGACCTCAGGACTCGCCCCTGCGAGCCGATGTTTGCTGAGCGCTCAGCGGGCGAGCCGAAGCGCCTCGGAGGGGGGGATGAGCCCGCACCCCATGGTGCGGATGAGATCGTCGCGCAGGGTTCGCTGGCCCGCCTCCCGGGCATGGGAGGCGATTTCGCCCTCCGTGGCATCGGAGAGGATCACCTGGCGGATGGCCGGCGTGGTGCGAAGAAGCTCGAAGACCCCCACCCGACCATGGCAGCCCGTCCCATTGCAGTGCTCACAGCCCTGCCCCTCCGCGGGAGAGAGCGAGGCGACCTCGCCCTCGGAGAGACCGAGTGCCCGGGCGAGACCCTTGTCGATGGCCTTCGGTCGAGAGCACTGGGGGCAGACCGCCCGCGCCAGCCGCTGGTTGAGCACACCCGAGACCGCCGTGGCGAGCAGGTAGCGCTCGACCCCCATCTGCACCAGGCGCGTGAAAACCCCCGGGGACGAGCCCGCATGGACGGTGGCGATCAGGAGATGGCCCGTCAGCGCCGCCTGGATCGCCGTCGAGGCGGTCTCCAGGTCACGGATCTCTCCCACGACGAGCACGTTCGGGTCCTGGCGCATGGCCGCCCGAAGCGAGCGCGGGAAATCGAGATTCGCCCCGGGGTCCACCTGGGTCTGCGAGACCCCTTCGATCTCCGCCTCGATCGGGTCCTCGATCGTCAGGATGTTCAGGTCGCGCCCCCGCGTCGCCACGAGATGCCGCAGTGCCGCGTAGATCGTGGTCGTCTTGCCCGAGGAGGCGGGGCCCGTCAGCAGCACAGAGCCCTGCGGCTGGTCGAGGAGATGAACGAGCTGACCGTGCAGTGCCTCGCTCATCCCCAGCTGATCCAGGTCCACCTGGCCCTGGCGGGGATCGGGGAAGCGGATCACCACGCGCTCCCCGTGGAGAGTGGGCAGAAATGCGGCGCGCAGGCTCACGCGCTCTCCCTCGAGCTCGGTGTCGATGCGGCCATCCTGGGGCTCGCGCCGCTGATAGACGACGAGCCGGGACATCACCTTGAGTCTCTGGATGACCAGCTCCTGGAGATTGCGCGGCAGCGCCACGGCGGTGTGGAGGTCACCGTCGATCCGGAGCCGGACCTCCAGCCCACCGCGGCGCGAGGTCAGGTGCAGATCGCTCGCGCGGACGCGGTGCGCCTCGACGAGCAGGGCGTCCACCAGCGCGGGGATCTGCTCGGAGTCTCCCGAGAGATGAGGGGCGAGAGCCGCCCCGATCCGGTCGGAGAGCGGTGTGCGGGATGACTCGGTGTCAACGGTCACCGGGGCGGAGAGGTCTTCAGATCTCGAGATCGGGCGATGGGGGATTCACCTGACTCAGCGAGATCATGCCCATGTCTCCCGCCTCGAGCGCGACCCGATTTCGCTCCATGTGATCGAGAAACGCGTTGCCGGTCAGCGTGATGTCCGCATTCACGGCGGGGACGTCCGCTGAGCCCTCGAAGAGGGCCCGGTGGTCGAGGTTGTCGAGCACTCCGCTCATGACGATCTGGGCCGAGATCGCAGCGGTTGCAGCGGTCACCGCGGCGGCCTTGCACGCCAGCTCGGTCAGCGCCGCACGCGCCTCTCCCGTCATGGCACTGGGGAGAAGCACCAGAGGGGCGATGACCATGGCATGGTGAGGTCGCGGCGGCGGGAGAAGACGCAGCCTCTCACGCAGCTCACTCTCAAACCGCTGCCAGAGCCCCAGTGAGGGCTCCTCCCGGGGTCGGCACTCGATGGCGCGGAAAAGCCATCCCAGGGCGCCGAGCTCCTCGGAGTGATCGCGGCCGTACATCCGCTCCAGCTCGCTCTGCGGCACGCTCTCGTCCAGGGCCCACCGCGTCAGGCGGCTCAGCGCCTGACGATCCTTCTGACGACGTCGGAACAGCATGATCATGGCACTCCCATGTGCTTGCGCAGTCGTTCCACCGCCCTCGCGAGGTGCTTTTTCACGGCGCCCTCGCTGCACCCCAGAGCCTCACCGATCTCGCTGAGGCTCAGACCCTGATAGTGTCGCAGCGTGAAACACTCACGCTGCTTGGGGCTGAGATGGACCAGCGACTCGAAGACACGCGCCCGCAGCTGGTTGCGGGCGGCCACATGGCGGGGATTGCTGCCGGATCGCGTCTCGGGAATCGTGGCCAGGTGCTCGTCGAGCAGTGGGGTTTGGTGGCGGCGGTGGCGAGCCTCCTGGCGCATCACATCGATCGCGGTGTTCATCGCGATCCGGTAAAGCCACGTGGAGAACTTCGAGTTGCCCTTCCATCCTCTCAGTCCGCGGTAGACCCGGACAAAGACCTCCTGGACGATGTCCATCGCCGTGTCCTGGTCCTGAGCCAGGCGCCAAGCCATGCGGTGGACCAGGTCGCGGTGCCACTCCACCAGAAGGTCAAAGCGGTCCAGATCACCGCCGCGGACGGCCTCGATGATCTCGGCGATCGCCTCCTCCGAGGGGGAGACCGACGAGACCGGGGAGATGATCTCCGAAGCCAGAGCCACGCGCGATGCTCCGTCCTTTGAACTCCGGGTCTTCACCACGATAGACGGTCCCCCTGCGGGGGGGGATGACACCCCCCTGATGTTTTTTTCATCCCGGTCGAATCAGGGCTCCGAAACCTCCCGCCGAGGGTAGATCAGAAGGTGATCATGGGCAAGGAGGACCAGATCGTCGAGCCCATCTCCATTGATGTCAGCCACCGCCATCTCACGAGGCTGCACATTGATCGCCTCGAGATCGCGGTCCCAGTCGCGTCTCCGCTCCCCCGGAGTCTCAAAGACCGGGAATCGGTACACCTCCGCCCACTCCTCGGCCTCGGCATCCCACCGCTGGATCAGAAGCGTGTGATACCGGTGGTCGATCAGATGGGCCCAGGTCTCTCCCCCATCCCAGGTCATGGTCTCGAGCAGGCCAAAGCGGCCATCGTCCAGGGGGGAGGCGCACGTCGCCAGCTGGGCCAGGGGAGAGCTGGTCACTCCACCGAAGAGGACCGTCACCGCCTGCGAGGCCTTGACGGCGAGGTCAAGCACCTCATCACCATCCCAGTCACCGAGCATCAGGCGCTGAGACGAGGGGATTTGCAGGTCCACTTCAGAGGTGATCTCCCAAGCCCCCGCCTCGGTCTCCGTGCAGACCAGAACTGTGGCGTCCGAGCGGTCAACGGCGCAGATCAGCGCGGGGTGGTCGTCCCCCGCCGGAGCCGCTGACACGGCCACCAGCTCCGCCCCGGGAAGAGGCGCGGTGATCTGAGCGACAACGCGGATCTCCGGCGTCTCGGAGAAACTCAGCACTCGGATCAGTCCCCCCCGAGCGATCAGAACCTCAGGCTGCCCGTCGGAGTCCAGATCTCCCACGTGGAACTGATTGGCCCCCACCCCCTCAAAAAAAGTCGACGAGGCCTGGAATCGCTCGGACAGGGGGATAAACCCGGAGTCGGTGGCCA
>JAFGKF010000062.1 GCA_016928695.1 Candidatus Sumerlaeota bacterium
CGGCAGGCGGCGCAGAGGGTGAACTGAAACCGCTCGTGGACTCTGTCGGTCTCCTCGTCGACCTCGCGGGGCGTCATGGACGACATCTTCGCGATCAGGGCGTTCCACTCGTCGCTGATGTCGGCGACGAGGTCCTCGTCGGAGAACTCGAGCGGGCGGACGCCCGCATAGAGGTCAACACGCATCGTGTAGACCTGGGCGTCGGGCTCGATGGCCGTGCCGCACGAGGCGCAGAACGCGGCGCGCTCGGGGTCGACGGGCGCCATCTCACTTCCCGGCGCGGCGCCGCTGGACCTGCTCGCGGAGGATCTCCTCGACCTTCGCCATGAGCTCCTGGGGCTCGAAGGGCTTGGTGATGAAGACCTCGGTTCCGACGGCCATGCGCCAGACGCTGTCGTGCGTGTCGCTGTCACGCGTCGAGGCGGTCATCATGATGATGGGGATATCCGCCGTGCTCTCGTCTCCGCGCATCTTCTCGACGACCTCGAGACCGTCCATCCGAGGCATCATGATGTCGAGGATGACGACGTCCGGGCGCTCACGGTGGATCTCCTCGAGCGCCTCCTTGCCGTTGGAGACAGCGGTGGCGTTCCACCGCATGTTGAGAAAGCAGGCCAGCAGATCCCGGAGCTCGGGGTCGTCGTCGGCGAGGATGATGCGCGCGGCGCACATGGGTCACGTCTCCTCCCGGTCGAGGCGCTCGAGCTGGGCATAGCTCTCCAGGAGCTCGACGAGCTCCTTGCCCTCGAAGCGGATCACAAGTCTCCTCATCGACCCCTCGCCTTTCACGCCGAGAATGGTCCCCTCGCCGAAGGCGTCGTGGGACACCCTCTCCCCGGTGCGAAACATTCCCATGGTGCCCCGACGCCGTGGGGGCGCAACGCTTTTTTGACGGCCGGGGACGCCCTGGGGATGACGCCCACCCCATCCGGGCTGGGAGCGACCGGCCACCGCGAGCACCTCGCGCGGGATCTCTCCGAGGAAGGCCGAGGGCAGGTTCCGCTGCGTCTGGCCGTGGAGGAATCGCGTCATGGCGTGTGTGAGAAAGACCCTTTTCCGCGCCCGCGTGAGGCCGACATAGAAAAGGCGCCGCTCCTCCTCGAGCCCCCGGCCCTGCTCCTCGACGGCCCGCCGGTTGGGGAAGATCGGCTCCTCCATGCCCACGATCACGACGACATCGAACTCCAGACCCTTCGCGCAGTGGAGCGTCATGAGGTTCACACACTCCTCGTCGGGGTCGTAGTCGTCGGTGGCCGTCGTCAGCGCCACCCGCTCGAGGTAGCCGCCCAGCGTCGCCGTCGCCCGCCCCTGCTCGTACTCGGCGAGCGACTGTCCGAGCTCCTCGATGTTCTCCACCCGACCCGCCGCGCTGAGGGGATCGCTCTTGCGGAGATGGGCCGCGTAGTCGGTGTCCTCGAGGATCCGGTCGAGCAGGCCGGGGAGGCCGAGGGTCGACACGGACTCGCGCCAGTCATCGATCTGATCGACGAAGGCCCGCAGGGCATTGCCCGCCTTGCCCCTGAGCTTGCCCTCGTGAACCATCTGCCGAAGCGCCTGCCAGAGACTGACGCCGCGCCTGTCGGCCTCCTTCACAAGACCGCGGAGCGTCTTCTCCCCCACCCCGCGGCGCGGGACGTTGATGACGCGCAGCAGCGCCACCGAGTTTTCGGGGTTCTCGACCAGATCGAGGTGGGCGATCAGATCCTTGATCTCGCGCCGCTCGAAGAATCGCACGCCCCCGAAGATGCGATACGGGACGTCGGCCGCGGCCAGCCGCTCCTCGAAAATGCGTGAGAGCGCGTTGACCCGGTAGAAGATCGCGATCTCGCGCAGTGGAGTTCCCCGGCGCCGCTCGTGCTCGATCAGCTCCAGCACGCGCTCGGCCTCCGCGTGCTCGTTCGCCGCCCCGATGAGACACAGCGGCTCGCCGTCTCCCGCCTCGGTCCAGAGCGTCTTGCCCAGCCGCTCGGTGTTGTGGGCGATCACCGCCGACGCCGCGCCGAGGATGTTGCCGGTCGAGCGGTAGTTCTGCTCCAGGCGGATGACCTTCGCCCCCTCGTGATCGCGCTGGAACGAGAGGATGTTGTCGAGATCCGCGCCGCGCCAGGAGTAGATCGACTGGTCCTCGTCGCCGACGACGCACAGGTTGCCGTGGGCCCCGCTGAGCAGCTTGACGAGGCGGTACTGGACCAGATTCGTGTCCTGATACTCATCCACGAGCACATGCTCGAAGCGCGACTGCCAGTGGTGGAGGCGCTCCCCGCTGCCCTCGAGCAGCCGGACCACGCTGAGGATCAGGTCCTCGAAGTCGAACGCATCGCTCTCCCCCAGCCGCCGCTCGTACTGGCGGAACACGTCGACCACCCAGTGGTCCTCGGCCCGCTCGAGCGTGGCCTCGAACTCGTCAGGCGTCTGCATCTTCATCTTCGCCTGATTGATGCGCCACTGGGCATAGGCGGGCGGGCACTCCTCCGCCCTCAGCCCGAGCGACTTGAGGATGTCCTTGATCAGGCCGCGCTGATCGGCCTCGTCGAGGATCGTGTAGCGCTCGGTCCGGCCGACGAGGGGTGCGTCGGTGCGCAGCATCCGGGCGCAGAGCGAGTGAAAGGTGGCGATGGGGAGCGAGACGCCGGAGACCCCGAGCAGCCGCTGGACGCGGTGGCTCATCTCCTCGGCGGCCTTGTTGGTGAACGTCGCGGCAAACACCGCGCTGTGGCGCAGCCCCTGCTCACGGATCAGCCAGGCAATGCGGTGGGTGATGACGCGCGTCTTGCCGCTTCCCGCGCCCGCGATGATCAGCAGCGGGCCGCCCGGGTGGGTGACGGCCTCGCGCTGGGGCGGGTTCAGATTTTCGAGGAGGTCAGAGGTCATGTGGTCGCCAGACAGTGATCATCCACAGATTTCACAGATTCCACCGATTGAATCGCAGAGGGAGAATCTGTGCAATCTGCGAAATCTGTGGCTCACTTCAGATCCCGGAGAATCAGAGAGCACAGCAGTGGGATCATGAGCTCATGGTGGCCCGTGAAGGAGAACCGGCGGCCGCCGAGCTGCGTCGGGCGCTCGACGACGTTGGTGTTCGGCCGGTAGTGCTGAATCATGTCGAAGTTGACCGCGGTGAAGCCCTGCACCTTTTTCCCGAGGTTGCGGGCGACGGTGAGGGCCTTGAGGAAGACCTCGGGCAGAACCACCGTCGAGCCGACGTTGAGCACCACCCCGCCCCGCGCGAGTCGCTCGACGGCGGTGCAGAGCAGGCGGAAGTCGTGGTGCGACGTGGCCCCGAGCGCCGCGCCGTCGGCCGAGGGCTGCTGGTGGGTGATGTCGGTCCCGATGGCGATGTGCACCGTGGCGGGGATGCCGGCGCGGTCTGCGGCCGCGAGCACCGAGAGGTCGAGGTGAGGCGCTCTCGCGCGATTCAGCGCCTTCGCGAGCGCCTCCCCTGCTCCGATGCCCTCCGCGTGACCCCGCGTCAGAGCGGCGTTGTGGAACTCACCTGTCTCGCGTGCCATCCCGAAGGAGCCATCGGCCAATCCCTCGGCCACGTCCTCGCTCGTCTGACCGAAGAGCGCCATCTCCACATCGTGGATCGCCCCCGCGCCATTGGTGGCCACGGCGGTGATCACCCCGCGCTCGATCAGGTCGATGATCAGCGGCGAGAGTCCGCACTTGATCGGGTGAGCGCCCATCATCCAGACGACGCCGCGATCCCTCGCGTGGGCCTTGGCGATGAGCGACCCGACCTCGCGCAGGTCGCGGGCCTTCAGAATGTCGGGGAGCGAGTCGAGAAACGCCGCGAGCGGCTGTCCCGGCTGGGGCACCTTCGCCAGCAGGTCCTCATTGACCTTCGAGCGCCTTCGGCGGATCGGGACCGTCTTGACCCGGCTGAGGTCCGCGGGCTGTGTCCTCTTGGCCGGCCGGCGCTTGGCCACGCGTCAGGCCTTCTCGAGTTCGAATTCGTCGTGGATGGCCTTGACGGCCTTGTCCACGTCCGCCTCGTCGATGAGGCAGGAGATTTTGATCTCGCTCGTCGAGATCGAGATGATGTTCACACCCGCACCGGCCAGCGCGCCGAACATCCGCGAGGCGACCGCCGAGTGCGAGCGCATGCCGACACCGACGATCGAGACCTTCGCCACCGTCCCGCGCACCTTGACCTCGCGGGCACCGAGCCTCTCGGCCACCGGGGTGACGACGTCGACTGTGTTCGCGAGGTCGTCGCGGGGCACGGTGAATGAGATGTCGTTGCGGCCGTCCTCAGCGACGTTCTGGATGATCAGGTCAACGATGATATTCGCATCGGCGATGGCGCCGAAGAGCTCACTGGCGATGCCCGGCCGGTCGGGCACCCCCAGAACGTTGACCTTCGCCTCTGCGCGGTTGAACGCCACGCCGCTCACCAGAATCGATTCCATCTCAGGGCTCTCCTCAACAATCATGGTTCCAGGCCGCTCGGGGTGGAAGCTGGAGCGGACCTGAAGGGGGACTTTGAATTTCTTGGCGATCTCCACCGATCGCGAGTGGAGGACCTTCGCACCGAGCGCGGCCATCTCCAGAACCTCGTCGTAGCTGATCGTGTCGAGCTTGCGAGCCCCGGGCACGACGCGCGGGTCGGTCGTGTAGACGCCGTCGACGTCGGTGTAGATGTCGCACACCTCGGCCTTCAGCGCCGCGGCCAGGGCGACGGCGGTCGTGTCCGAGCCGCCGCGGCCGAGAGTGGTGATATCGCCCTCGGGGCTGATGCCCTGGAAGCCGGCGACGATCACGATCTTGCCCGCGTCGAGCGCGCGGCGCATCACCGACTCGTCGATCTCGAGAATCTTCGCCCGCCCGTGCGCCTCGTCCGTCCGCATGCGCACCTGCGGGCCGGTGAAGCTCACGGCGTC
>JAFGKF010000063.1 GCA_016928695.1 Candidatus Sumerlaeota bacterium
ACCCGCCCCAGCCGAGGAGATCGATCTCGCGGGCCAGTGGCTCTTCCAGCGGGACGAGGAGGACATCGGCCTCGCCCAGGATTGGGCTTCACCCGAGTTCGACGACTCCGCCTGGGAGGCGATCGAGGTCCCCGCCGACTGGGGCGAGTTCGACGGCCTGGGATGGTATCGCCACCGCATTGACCTGCCCGCCGAGCTGGAGGGGCGGAGACTCTACCTGGTCTTCGATGGCGTCGACGACGAGAGCTGGCTCTACGTCGACGGCGAGCTCCGCGCCGAGTGCCACACGTGGAACCGGCGTCACTGGGCGGACCTGAGCGACCTCGCGGGCGAGACAGTCTCGCTCGCCGTGCGGGTCAACGACCACGGCATGGGCGGCGGCATCCACGCCCCCGTGCGCCTCGTGCTCACCGCCGAGCGCACGGAGCTGCTCGAGGGCCCATGGCACCGAGAGCCCGCGCTCGCGCCACCCGACTGGTTGCCGGGGAGCGTGATCTACGAGGTCTTCGTCCGTGACTTCTCGGAGACGGGGGACTTCGAGGGGCTGAGGCAGCGTCTGCCCGAGCTGGCCGAGCTCGGGGTCGACGTCGTCTGGCTCATGCCGATCCATCCCCTCGGCGAGCTCGACCGCAAGGGGACGATGGGCAGCCCGTACGCGATCCGCGATCACATGGCGATCAATCCCGACTTCGGGACGGAGGAGGATCTCCATCGCCTGGTCGAGGACGTCCACGCGCTGGGGATGCGCATCATCATCGACGCCGTGCTCAATCACTCCTCGCCCGACGGCGTGCTGGTCGAGGACCACATCGACTGGTACGAGATCGTCGACGAGGACGGCCGCCCGCACGCGGAGAATGAAGACTGGTGGGACATCGCGGACTTCGACTGGTCGAACCGCGAGGTCTGGGATTATTTCAATGAGATGATGACCTATTGGGTGCGGGAGTTCGACATCGACGGTTACCGCTGCGATGTGGCGTCGCTGATGCCGACCGAGTTCTGGGAGCAGCTCCTGCCGCAACTCCAGGCGATCAAGCCCGACGTGATGATGCTGGCCGAGAGCGACGCGCCCGAGCTCCACCGCGCGTCGTTCCACATCTCGTACAACTGGACACTGTGGGACGCGATGGTCCCCGTGCTCAACGGCGAGATGCCCGCGTCGCACCTGGCCGACGCGATGGAGCAGGACATCATGACCTTCCAGCGGGGGGCGCTGCGGATGCCATTCGCGGAGAACCACGACAAGGAGCGGGCGATCAACGAGTTCGGCGGCGTCGACCGGGCGCGCCTGGCCGCGCTGATCGCGCTGACCGTCGCCGAGTGCCCCTTGATCTACAACGGCCAGGAGGCGGGGTGCAGCGAGCCGCGCGACATCTTTGAGCAGATCCCGCTCGACTGGTCGGACCCTCACGGGTTCCGTCCGTATTTCGAGCAGCTCATCGCGCTGCGTCGCGAGAGTCCGGCCCTTCGGCTCGGTCAATTCGAGCGAGTCGAGACGGAGTTCCCCGATCAGATCTTCGCCTTCAGGCGCAATTGGGAATACCAGGGTCCGAGCGAGACCTCAGACACCGCGAAGCGCATTCTCGCTTTCCCACCCACAGCGGCCCAGAGCGCTCTGGTCATCGCGAATGTGTCGAGCGAAGAGATCCGTCTGCCACTCGACTCCCTTTTTGACACCAGTTATTCGCGCAGCATTGGATTGAGTGCTGGAGCAATACAGGAGATATTTGGCGGACTGCTGGGCGTCTGTCGCATCGAGGAGGACGAGATTGTGGTTCCCCCTCACAGCGGTGATGTGCATATTCCCCTGCGAGATCTGATTCTCGGATGACGTGCCCCAAATCACCCTTCCCCGGGTGATCGGTCACTCGGAATTTTCGGGGGGAATGATGTGGCAGTCGGGGAGCAGTGCCTGGAGCGCTGAGACGTCTTCGTCTGTGATCTGGGCACAGTGGCGGACATTGAAATACCTGAGGTCCTCGAGATTGGCCAGCGCGAGCAAGCCCTCCCCTGTGATCTCAGAGCAGCAATAGAGATCCATCCTCCTCAGCGAGGGGAGTTCCGAGAGGATTCGGAGCCCCTCATCCGTGATCTGTGTGGCGCAGAGATCCAGCTGACGGAGGTCCGGCAGATCGGTGAGATGACGGAGCCCCTCATCGGTGATTCCGGTGCCGCTGATATTGAGTGAGACGAGACCCCGCAGGCTGGTCAGATGCGCGATGCCATCGTCCGTGATCTGAGGATTGACGACCACACGGGGAATGGATCTGGCGGAGGCGAGATCGAGGCTCCGCAGGGAGGTGAGTTGCCCGATCTCCCGGAGCCCCTCATCGGTGATGTCACAGCTCACTGACAAAACCAGCTGCGCGAGCTGATCCATGTTTCGCAGATGTGTCAGGCCCGCATCCGTGATTCTCTCGCCCAGGAAGAGTCTTCTCATCTGTGTGAGGTTGGCCAAGTGGACCAGGCCGTCATCGGTGACATGGCCCATCACGCAGAGTGTCTCGAGGTGTTCCAGATGAGCCAGATGCGCCAGTCCCTCGTCGGTCACATCCGACGCGATCCAGAGATCGAGGAGCCTCAGAGTGGTCATGGGCTCGATCGCGGCCAGGACGGAGTCATCCGTGATCGAGCGGTGGAAGTCGACGACCTGCACACGCCAGGGTTGGGGCACAGCCGCCAGGATTCCCGCGGCTTCGCCGTCGCTGATGCGCAGGAAATTGATGTCGATGAGAGGCTCTCTGCCAAAGGCTCGGACGACCTCCTGGCCCCCGACAGGACAGTGGAAATACAGCTTGAACTCCCTTCCCAGTGGGACCTCGACCTCACCGCTGGCTGGCCCGACATGGGTCCATGGCTCGTCCGGCACTGAACATCTGGGCCTCATGTGGAGCGATGGTGCGCAGAGTCGATCCTGATAGTCATGTGAGTGAGCTGGTGGAAAATGAAGCGTGACGGTCTGGGCTGAGATGCAGAGTGGCATGACGGTGAGGAGAGATGGGATGAGGATTCTGATCTGTGGGCAGCGCATGGTTGGGTCCTCCTCAGAGAGGACCAGGGGCGTGGCTCCTCGGTTTGTCCCGGGCCACAGGGGTCTCTGAGTCCTCTTCACCTGCCCCGGCCAGATCGGATTTGACAGGCCCAGATCGCGAGTGAGAATCGCACCACCTGCAGAGCGATGCATGCGGTCACGCTGAACTGAGGTTCGCCCTTGCCCTCGATCCATCTCAGTGGAGTCACGGTCGAGCGCGGTGGAACACAGCTCCTCCGCGAGGTCTCCCTGGCTCTCCCCGCCGACTTCGTCGGCAGCCTGATCGGCCCCTCGGGCGCGGGGAAGACGACCGCACTGCGGCTGATGAACCGCCTCATCGAACCCACAGCGGGCGAGGTGCGCGTCGACGGCCGGCCCATCTCCGAGCACCCGATCGGCGCGCTCCGCCGCCGCGTGGCGATGGTCTTCAACGAGACGCATCTGCTCGGGCTCACCGTGGAGGAGAACATCCGGCTCCTCGATCCCCACGCGAACGGGGGGCGTGTGGAGGAGGTCTTGCGTCAGGCGGGGCTCGATGAGTCATTCCTCCCACGCCGCGAGCAGGGTCTCAGCGCGGGCGAGAAGCACCGCGTGGCGCTCGCCCGCGCGCTGATGGGCGAGCCCGAGATGCTCCTGCTCGACGAGGTGACGTCGTCGCTCGATCGAGGCACGGCGCTGGAGATCATCCGCACCCTTCAGGCGCTGCGGCGCGAGCGGGGGCTCGCCATCGTGCTGGCCAGCCACGCGCTGGAGCATGTCCGCACGCTCGGGGGCGAGTGCGTGGTGATGGTGAATGGGGAGATCGTCGAGCGCGGCGAGTCGGAGATCGTTTTGATTGCCCCGCGCGAGGAGGCGACGCGCGCCTTCCTCGCGGGTGAGCGGATGGAGGGGCGCCGTGGGTGAGCTGATCGATCTCAGCCTCGTCGACCTCTCTCTCACACTGGCGCTCGTCGCCGTGCTGTGCGGCATCTCCGCGCATCAGCGCTACGGACTGGAGCGGACGCTTGTTTGGGCTGCGCTCCGCTGCGTGGTCCAGCTGCTCGCTGTCGGGTATCTGCTCAAGTATGTGTTCGAGCTCGACCGCTGGTGGCTCGTTCTCCTCATCGTCGGTGTGATGGCCGTCATCGCCGGTCACACCGGCGCGGGGCGCATCGAGCTCCCGCTGCCGCACAAGCGCCTGATCCTCACGGGCGCGGTGATCGTCGCGACAGGCCTGACCCTCGCCGTTGGGCTGGGGCTCGTCGTCCGCCCCGAGACGTGGTGGGAGCCCCAGTACTTCATCCCGCTCGCGGGCATCTTCCTCGGCAACACGATGAACGCCGGTTCGCTGGGGGCGGAGCGCCTGAGCGCGGCGTTCCGAAACTCGCGGCTGGAGGTCGAGACGCGCCTCGCGCTCGGCCAGTCGCCGCGTGACGCCTGCCACCGGCTGCGGCGCGAGGCGTTCCGCGCGGCGCTCCTGCCGACAATCAACACGATGTTCATCATCGGCATCGTTCAGCTCCCCGGCATCATGACGGGTCAGATGATGGCGGGGGTCGATCCCTTCCTCGCCGCGAAATATCAGATCTTCATCATGTTCAGCTGGGCGTTCGCCACGACGCTGTCGTGCTGGATGACGTGTGAGGCGGTGTGGCGGCGGCACTTCACCTGGGCGTGGCAGCTGGATGAGGTGGTGAACGGCTGATGATTTGGAGTCCTGCGGCTTGCCGCAGATTCATGGGCAAGCCCATGGACTCCAAAACAGAGGCACATCACTCCCCAGAGTGGGCTTGACCCCGCGCCGGTGGTGGCGTACCAGAGCACGGTTCCTCCATTCTCTCACCAGAGGTCTGTGACGATGTCTCGATCGCTCTGTCTGCCACTTGGTTTTCTGATCTGCGCTGTCGGACTCTTTGGCTGCGC
>JAFGKF010000064.1 GCA_016928695.1 Candidatus Sumerlaeota bacterium
GCACTGGAAGTGCGGTGGGTGCCCGAGCTGGTCGATGATCTCGAAGGGTGCGGTCTTCTGCCCCTGAATGCGATAGGGGTTGATCGAGTTGACCAGTGTGACCGGGTACTGGTCGCACATCTCTTTGACCATCTCGAGGCAGACGTCGAAGTTGCCGTCGACGGCGAAGACGTCGGCGCCGTAGAGCAGGGCCTGGCTCAGCTTGCCCAGCGCGATGTTGCCGTGGGGGATGAGGACGATGCTCCTCATCCCGGCGCGGGCGGCGTAAGCGGAGGCCGAGGCGGAGGTGTTTCCGGTCGAGGCGCAGATGACGGCTTTGCATCCCTCCTCGGCGGCCTTGGAGATCGCCATGGTCATCCCGCGGTCCTTGAAGGAGCCGGTGGGATTCGCCCCGTCGAATTTCAGCCAGACCCTTGCGCGGCCCTCGGGGTCCACGCGGTCGGCGAGCGAGCAGGCTGGGATCAGGGGGGTGTTGCCCTCGTTGAGAGTGATGATCGGTGTGCTGTCCGTCACCGGCAGATAGCGGCGATAGGCGTTGATCAGGCCGCGCCAGGGGGTGACGGCGGCGGATGGGGTGGTCATCACATCTCCTCCCGTCGGAGCACCGAGGGGGGCTCCGCGTTGACATCGAGTTCGCTGATGGCGTTGATAGCCGCCTGGACGTTGGCCTCGGGGGCGGCGTCGGTGAAGAGCGCGAGGTTGAGATACTCGCCCTCGCGGTGGCCGCGGATGACCTCGCGATCGACGGTGACGCTCTCGGCCTCCAGGGCCGACCGGACCCGGCTCTGGGCGTCGGGCCGATCCAGGAGGCTCAGGCTCAGGCAGTGGCGCAGGGCGATCTTCCGCATGGGCTGGACGCTGCGCTTGCCCACCGGGATCTTGAGGCGACGGTCGAGGGGGGCTCCCCCATCGACCATCTGCTGCGCCAGGTTCATCACGTCGGAGAGCACGGCCGATGCCGTCGGGGCCAGCCCGGCCCCCGCTCCGATGAGGACGATTGGTCCCACGGCGTCTCCGACCACTTCGACGGCATTGAGCACTCCGTCGACTCCGCCGAGGGGCGACATCCGTGGCAGGAGCACGGGGTGCACGCGGACCTCGACGGGGGCGTCAGGGGCGTCGCGGCGGGCGATGGCGAGCAGCTTGACGGCGCAGCCCTGCTCGGCGGCCAGCGCCAGGTCATCGGCGCGGACCCTCGTGATCCCCTCGACGAAGACATCGGAGAACCGGATGTCCTGCCCGAAGGCGAGGGAGGCGAGGATGGCGATCTTGTGGGCGGTGTCGTATCCCTCGACGTCGAAGGTCGGATCGGGCTCGGCGTATCCCAGGCGCTGGGCGTCCTGCAGCACGTCCTTGAACTTCGAGCCCTCGGCCGCCATGCGCGAGAGGATGTAGTTGCAGGTGCCGTTGAGGATGCCGCGGACCGAGGTGAGGCTGTTGGCGGTCAGTCCCTGCTGGAGGGTGCGGATGATGGGAATTCCCCCTCCGACGGCGGCCTCGAAGAGGAGGCTGACATCGCTCTTGGCCGCCAGGGTGAAGAGCTCCGCTCCGCAGTCGGCCAGGAGCGCCTTGTTGGCGGTGACCACGTGTTTCCCTGCCCGGAGCGCGGTCTCGACGAACTGGCGGGCGGGGCTGAGGCCTCCGACGAGCTCGATGACGATGTCGATGTCGTCGCCACGCAGCACGCGGTCGGCGTCGTCGGTGAACTCGACGCCGGGGGGCACCTCGACGGGGCGGGGGGTCGTCAGATCCTTGTCCGCGAGCCTCACGAGCTCGAGGGGGCGCGGGACGCGCGCATTGATCACCGCTCGGTTGCGGGTGAAGACGTCCACAACGCCTGATCCGATGTTTCCGAATCCGACGATGCCGAATCGGATGGTGTCTGCCATGACCCGCCTCTCCTCACAGGTGGTGAGCGGAAGAGTTTGCCCTGATGGGCGCGAGGCTCAAGGAAAAAGGGAGGGGGGTGGGAGGCTCGGCCCCTCACCCCTCCAGGAGCTCTTGGACCACACTCAGGAGCCTCTCGGCGCTGAAGGGTTTGGGCAGCGCCTTCGCCATGCCGGTTTTCTCGGCCACACTGAGGTAGAGGGCGCTTCCCTGGCGTCCCCCTCCCGAGATCGCCAGGATTCTGAGGTCAGGCATCCGCTTTCGGACCTCGCGGATCACCTCGAGCCCGTCTTTGTCCGGCATGAGAATGTCCAGAATGCAGAGGTCCACCTCTCCCCCCCTGAGAATCCTCAGGGCCTCTTCGCCCCCCGATGCCTCGGTGACCCCGTGCCCTGCCCGCTCCAGGATCTTCCGAATGATTTCGCGCGCCTCTCTCTCGTCATCCGCGATCAGAATGTGAGCCATTGGACTCCCTTTCAGTGACTGTGAGCATGGGCGGTTCAGTGGCGCACTCAGGAGTCGAGAATCGCCCGGATTTTGCTCAGGAGATCGGGGGGATTGAAGGGCTTGGCCAGGAGCTCCAATCCCTCCCGCTCAAAGGCCTCCGCGTGAGTCGCGCTGGGATCGTAGCCGCTGACAAAGAGGACGCGCATCTGGGGATCGATGACTCTCATCCTCGCATGGGCGGCGCGGCCACTCATCTTGGGCATGATGACATCGAGCAGGACCAGATCGATCTCGTCGGCGAACTCCTCGAAGATCTGCAGTGCCTCCTCCCCATCGCATGTGGCGATGACCTTGTATCCGGCCCTCTCGAGTGTGCGCACGGTCAGATTGCGGACCATCGGATCATCCTCGGCCATGAGAATGGTCTCCGATCCTCCATAGACAGCGGTGCTCTCCTCTCCGCCGGGGAACTCGAGCTCTGATTCCTCCACCGGGAAGTGGATGTCGAACCGCGCGCCCTGGCCCACGGTGCTGTGCACATCGATCTGGCCGCCGTGCTGCTTGACGATGCCGAAGACGGTCGCGAGGCCCAGCCCCGTGCCCCGTCCGACCTCTTTGGTCGTGAAGAAGGGCTCGAAGATGTGGCTGAGATCTCCCTCCTCGATGCCGCAGCCGGTGTCCTCGACCCGGAGAAGGACGCATTCCCCCCCGCGCTCCATCGCCTCTCCGAGCGGGCTTTCCGGATCCACCGTCACGGCCCTCGTGGCGATGGAGAGCCTTCCCCCCTCGGGCATGGCGTCGCTCGCGTTGACACACAGGTTCATCAGCACCTGCTCGATCTGGCCGGGATCGGCGTGGATGGCGGGGAGATTGGGGCCCGGCTCGAATCCGAGGTCGATGCTCTCGCGGATGAGGCGCCTGAGCATCTTGATCAGATTGGCGATCAGGTCATTGAGGTCCAGGCTGACCATGCGCAGCATCTGCTGCCGGCTGAAGGCGAGGAGCTGGCGGGTCAGCACCGCGGCCCGGTCCGCGGCCTTGATGACCTCCTCGAGGTCCTCGCGATTCGGGTCCTTCTCGGGGAGCTGCTCGAGGACCAGCTCCACATTGCCCCGGATGGCGAGGAGGAGGTTGTTGAAGTCGTGGGCGACCCCGCCCGCCAGCTGTCCGATGGCCTCCATTTTCTGGGCCTGTCGGAGCTGCGTCTCGAGGCGCTTGCGCTCGGTGATGTCTGTTGTGAATCCCTCGATGATGAATGTGCCGTCCTCGCGCTGCTCGGCCAGGCGGGCGCTCATGCTCAGCCAGATCGCCTGGCCGTCCATGGTGCGCGCCTCGTAGTCGAATCCCTCCACACGCCCTGTCTCCCTCAGGAGCTGGAGGAACTCCCCTCTCCTCTTGGGGTTGAGATAGATCTGCGCGCCGAGATCTGTGTGGCGCCTCAGGGCTTCCTGTGCGGAGGCGATGCCGAGAATGGCCGCCATGGCGGGGTTGACATCGATCGCCTCCCCCTCGGAGGTGGTGGTGAAAATTCCCACGGGGGCGCGCTCGAAAAGCGTCCGATATCGTCTCTCGCTCTCCCGCAGCCTCTCGTCGAGAAGAGTCGCCTCCAGCGTCGGGGCGACCTGTCGCGCGATGGCCATGAGCAGATCCCGATTCTCCTCGCTGTAGGCGTTGGGGAGGTAGCTCTGGGCCGAGAGAAGTCCCACCACCCGGTCGCCCACAACCAGAGGCACCCAGATCAGCGAGCTCGAGGAGCGCGATGCGTCTCCGAAGTGTGCAAAGGCTCTGCCCTCCTTCTCGGGATTCTCACGGTGCAGCAGAACCGCCTGTCGCTCCACGATCAGTCTCGTGTGGAGCGGGCCCGCCCAGTCGACTGGAGTGGGCTCGAGCTCGATGCGCCTCATCTCCCCGCCGATGGTGTCAAAGCAGGAGATGACCAGGCTCTGGTCCGTGTCCTCCGAGTAGGAGTCCACAACGAAGGCATCGCAGGGCATGGCCCTGCGGACAATCTCCATCAGTCTCTCGCTGAGCTCCGAGGGTGTCAGGCTCCCGGTGGTCGCCTGAGCCACCGCGTTGAGGATCGAGAGGCGCTCGTTCTGCTCCTCCAGGGCGAGCTCCGCCAGCTTTCGCACGGTGATATCCTGGAAGGTGCCCCGGAGCTTGACGCACTTGCCGCTGCGGAACACAGGCTCTCCTGAGATCCGGCACCAGAGGAGGTTGCCCTTGGCCGTGTGGGCCTGAAGCTCCAGATCGAAAGGCACTCCCTCCTCAACGGCCCTTCTCTGAGCCTGCGCCAGAATCGGCCGATGCTCCGGATGGCAGTGGTTCAGATGTTCGTCCACACTGGGGGGCGGTCCCGATCCGATCTCCATGATCTCACAGAGCGCCCTGGTCCAGACGGCTTTGCCCGTCTCGAGATCATGCTCCCAGCCCCCGATCCTGGCCAACCGTCCCGTCTCATCGAGGATGTGCTTGCTCTCGCGGAGCTGCTCATCCAGGAGGGCGGCCTCCAGCGCTGGCCCCGTCTGACGCGCGATGGCCTCGAACAGCTCCACATCCAGGGGGGAGTAGGCATGAGGGCTGTAGCTCTGGACGGACATGATTCCGACCAGGCGGTCTCCCACCACGAGTGGCGCGTAGAGGAGGGAGGCGGAGGGGCGCGAGACCTCGCCGAAGGGGACGTGGTCTCTGGACTCCTCCTGGGGGTTCTCTCTGTGGATCAGCAGCGGCCGGCGGTCCACCACGACGGTCCGGTGCAGGGGCTTGCCCACCTCGATGGGGACATCCTGTGCCTCGACGTGGGTCAGTTTGCCCTCGAGGATGTCGTGGCTCGCGATGACGTGGGCCTCCTGGGTCTCCTCGGAGTGGGAGATGACGAGAAAGGCGTCGCAGGGGAGCGCCTCGCGGACGATGTCGAGGAGGCGGTCACAGAGCTCCGCGGGGCTGAGACTCCCCGTCGTGGCATTGGCCACCTCATTGAGGACTGAGAGACGCCTGTTCTGCTCCGCGAGCGCCTGCTCGGTGCGCTTGCGGTCGGTGATGTCGCGGCTGATGCCGACGTTGCCCACCCACTCGCCGCGCTCGTTGCTCAGGCGGGTGACGGTGGTGGCGAGCACAAGGTTCTCGCCGGTCCTGGTCACCAGTGGGATCTCGCCCTCCCAGCGCCCCACCTTGCCGAGCGCCTCCAGGATCTCCTTGGTGATCCGCTCCCCCTCGCCGGGCGGATTGAGAATCGCCGCGCCCCGGCCCACGATCTCTCGGCGGGTCCACCCGAAGAGTCTCTCGGCCATGGGGTTGACGTCGACTGTGATCCCCTCGCGCGTGGAGACGATCACCGGCTCCGCCATGGAGTGATAGACCTCGCTGTGGAGGCGGAGCGCCTCCTCAATTCTCTTGCGCTCAGTGATGTCCTGGACGGTGCCGTAGACCGTGGTGACCTGGCCGTTCTCATCGAGCGTGACATCGGCCTCATTGTGGATCCAGATCACCTCTCCATCCCTGCGGATGCAGTGATAGTCGAGTGCGAATCCGCTGCGGCTCTGCAGCGCCTCTCTGAGGGTGTCTCTCCACAGGTCGAAATCCGCCGGGTGGGTGAGCGTCCTGATGAGCTCGGGGGAGGGCACCACCTCAGAGGGCTCGTAGCCGAAGATCCGATAGACCTCATCGGACCAGTTTGTCTCGCCGGTGTCGACGCCCCACTCCCAGTCGCCGATGTGAGCCACCCGCTGGGCGCGCTGCAGGCGCGCCTTGCTCTGACTCAGCGCCATCTCCGTTCGGAGTCGGGCCATCACGACGCTCACCTGGTCGGCGAAGGATTGGAAGAGATCGAAGTCTCTCTGTCGATAGCGATGGGGGGTGTAGCTCTGAACCGAGAGCACCCCCATCACCTGCCCCTCCCAGAGCAGCGGTGCGGACATGATGGACTGGGACTGGCGATTGATGGCCCCGAAGCTTCTCAGGGGGCCTGGCTCCATGTCCTCGGGGCGATTGATCAGCTTCGGCTTTCCGTCTCGGATGGGCGAGCGATCCAGGGGGTAATCGCGGCCGATGACGACCATCTCCCTGGGCTCAGTGGCCCCCTCAGGGATGTCCTCATTGCGGATGGGCAGCAGGAATTTCCCGGAGTGATCGAGGACGGCGAAGGCGAAGGCATCGTGGCTGAAGAGGCGCCGTGACTCCTGCGCGACGGTGGCCCCGGCCTGCTCGAGAGTGATGGGCCCCGCGAGGCTCTGTGTGAGTCGGCGGAGGGTCTCCCGCTCCACCTCGATCTGCTTGCGCTCGGTGATGTCGATGGCTGTGAAAGTCACGCCCTTGGCGAGGTCATCGGGGTCGATCGGTGTGGAGCTGAGGATGACATCGAGAGTGCGCCCGTCCCGGTGGAGCCAGCGGGTCTCAATCGTCTCTGTGCCCCGGCACCGGATCTGCGAGTATTTCTCCCGCCCCACGAGCTCATAGTCCTCATCCGTGGGGTAGAGGATGCGGGAGCTCTGGTTCAGCAGCTCCTCCCTCGACCGCCCCACCATCTCGCAGATGCGGTCGTTGACATTGACCAGGATTCGACTCTGGACAACTCCGATTCCGGCCGGGGCGGCCCGGAAGATGCTCCTCAGGCGCCCCTCGCTCTCCTCCAGCGCCTCCTCCTCTCGGAGGCGGGCCATGACCCCCCCCACCTCCGCCGCAAAGGCCTGGAACAGGGCGAACTCCCGCTCGCCATAGCGCGCCGGTGTGTAGCTCTGGGCGGAGAGCACGCCCATCACCTGTCCTTTCCAGAGCAGAGGGGCGAGCATCAGGGAGCGTGAGAGGCGGTCCGTGTCCCCGAAGGGTTTGAGAGGGTTGTCCTGGGGATCTGTGTCGCGATTGATCAGGACCGCTTCACCGCCGGCCACGGGGGAGCGCTCCAGGGGAAACTCATCGGAGGGGATCACTGTCTCCTCCGGGATCGACTGTCCCAGGGGGGTGTCCTCACTGTGGATCCATCTCAGGCGCTCCCCCCTCGCGTCCAAGATGGAGAAGGCGAAGGCATCGTGCTGGAAGAGCCGCCTTGACTCCTCGGCGACGATCTGCCCCACCTCGCTCTCCGTCAGCGGGCCGCTGAGTCTCCGAGTCAGGCGGGTCAGCGCATCGCGCTCCTCCTCGGCCCGCCGGCGCTGCGTGATATCCTGGAGGATGCCGATCGATCCGATGACCTTGCCGGTGGTCTCGTCCCGCAGGGGCAGCGAGCAGTCGTTGAGCCACTTGATCTCGCCCCGGGGCGTCCGGATGCGGATGTCTGCGCGGTAGCGCTTGATCCCACCGTCGGTGAAGGCGCGTCGCCGCTCGGTGATCTCCGCGGGCATCTCGGGGTCGAGGATATGCATCTCCTCGATGAGCTCGAGGAAGCGCTGCTGGTTGAGCTCCTCGGCGGGGACACCGACGAGGCTCTCGACATCGTGTCCGAAGAACTCATAGGTCCCCTGGCCAGGGGAGTCGCCCCAGTGAAGCCTGTAGGTCGCCACCGAGGCATTGGCGGTGATCTGATGGAACAGAGCCTCACGCTCAGCGACCTTGGCCTCGATCTCCTTGCGCTCGGTGATGTCGAGGTGGGTGCCGCAGACCCGGAGAGGTCTGCCGTCGACATCGCGGACGAGCACTTTGCCCCTGTCCAGCACCCAGACCCACTTCCCGGACCGATGCCGGAGTCGGTGCTCGGTCTCACAGTGGGGCGTCTTGCCCTCCAGGTGGGCAGTGAAGCTCTCCATCACCCAGGCTCTGTCATCGGGGTGAAGCAGGCCCTCCCAGGTGATCCGTCGGGAGTAGAGATCGCCGATCTCATAGCCCAGCATCCCGGCCCAGCGCTCGTTGTATCGGACCTCTCCCGACCTCACGTCCCAATCCCACGTCCCGAGCTCCCCACCGGCCAGCGCCATCTGGTGCCGCTCTTCGCTCTCGCGCAGGGCTTGCTCGATCTCCCAGTGGGGTGTGATGTCACGCAGAGCGGTGACGCGGATCCGGCGCCCCCGGAGATTCATGACCCGGGCCTGGATCTCACAGGGGAAGGTCGTGCCGTCGCTCCGAAGGGCTGTGACCCTCAGGGGCTCCTCTGAGCCCCCCTCGATGTGCGCCCTGACCGTGTCGCGATCCTCGGGAACGACCCACTCCGTCACGGGTCTGCCGATGGTCTCCCTGTCGGGTCGGCCGAACAGCTGCTCGGCCGCGCGGTTCTGCCCCACGCAGATGCCCCCCTCGGAGAGGCAGATGGCCTCGAACGATGCGTCGGCCAGGGTGCGGAGATGCTCCTCGCTGAGCCTCTGCGCCTGCTCCGCCTGTCCGCGCTCTGTGATTTCCCGGGCGATTGCGGTGACACCCCTGGCGGAGCCACCTGGGCCGCGGATTGGGCAGAGGCGGCACTCCGCGGTTCGCGAATCGGCGGAGAACAGGGTCTCGGTCTCGAAGGAGAGGCACTCACCGCCGAGGGCCCTGTCATAGAGTGCCCTCCACTGCTCGCGCACTCTCTTGGGCCACTGCCTGAGCAGCAGGCTGTCCCCCGGCTTCAGCGTCTTTCCCGTGATCTCCCTGAGATGCCTGAGAAAGGGGGCATTGGCCCCGATCAGGCGGTGTTCCCGATCCACCGACCAGATCCACTCATCGATTTCATCGAGGAGGGCGCTGAGGTTGGCTTCGCTGGAAGACATTCGGGCGGTCACCTCGAGCCGCAGCTCCGGACGAGGGGGTGAGGGGGAATGAAGGGCGAGGCCCATTTTCATTGCCGCTCTCAATAAGTGGGGGGGTGCCGATGTTTGTCAACAGGATGCATGGGCCGCTCCCTCCTCCGCGGGCCAGGGGCACAGGGGTGAGACCTCGGGCCCTGGCGGGCGGACAGCGCCGAGGTGCCATCAGCCCCCCAGGATCTCCCGCAGCTTGGCGATGAGATCGGCGGGGCTGTAGGGCTTCTGGATGAATCCGGCGAGCCCCTCGCCCGAGAAGCGCTGCGTGGCATCCTGCTCGTTGTATCCGCTGGAGAGGATGACGCGCACATCGGGGCGGATGCGCCGCATCTCGCGGAAGACCTGCTCGCCATCCATGTGTGGCATGGTCATGTCGAGCAGAACAGCGGTGATCTCATGGGCGTGTTCACGGAAAGTCTCGACAGCGCTCAGCCCATGCTCCGCGGTGAGCACATCGAATCCCGCCCTCGCCAGAATGCGGCGTGCGAGAGCCCGGATCGTCTCCTCGTCATCGGCGACGAGGATGGTGCCCGACCCCCGCCACTGGGTTTCGGCCGTCCTCCGCCGCTCCAGGGACTCGGCCTGATCCTCGCTCGCGGGGAAGAGAATTTTGAAGGTGGTCCCCTTCCGTGGTTCGCTGTAGACCCTGATCGCCCCCCTGTGCCCCCGGACGATGCCCAGGACAGCGGCGAGTCCCAGTCCGCGCCCCGTGAATTTGGTGGTGAAGAACGGGTCGAAGATCTTGGCCTGCGTCTCGGCGTCCATTCCCTCGCCTGTGTCGGAGACCTCGAGTGTCACGAAGAGCCCCTCTCTCATCTCCGTGTCCAGGTGGGTCGTGCTCAGGTACTCCCTGTCGCACTCCATGGCCCCCGTGGTGATGGCGATGACCCCGCTGCGATCGCCGATCGCCTCGGAGGCGTTGGTGATGAGATTCATGACGATCTGCCGGATCTGGGTGGCGTCGGCCCGGATGGCGGGGAGGCTCTTGGCGAGGTCGAGCCTCAGGACGGCCTTTTTGGAGATCGAGACCTGCATCATGTGCAGCATCTCCTCGACCAGATGGGACAGGTCGAGGGGCTTGATCACGAAGCGGCCCTTGCCCGAGTAGGCGAGCATCTGCTTGGTGAGGTCCGCCGCGCGGCGGGTGGCCATCTCGATCTGCTGGATCGAGTATCGGGCGGGTGACTCCGGGGACATCTCATCGAGGGCGAGGTTGGCGTTGCCCAGGATGCCCATGAGCAGGTTGTTGAAATCGTGGGCGATGCCCCCGGCCAGCACGCCCAGGCTCTCCATCTTCTGGGTCTGCTGGATCTTTTCCTCGAGCCTCCGGCGCTCCTCCTCGATGCGGAGCCGCAGGAGTGCCCCTCCGCACTGGGCGGCGAAGTGCTCAAAGATGGTGAGGTCTCTCTCGCTGTACTTGCCTGGGGTGTAGCTCTGGACCGAGATGTCGCCGATGATCCGTCCCCCCCACATGAGGGGGACGAACATCAGGGATCGCGAGGGGTGACTCTCCTCCCCGAAGGGGATGAGATCGGCTCCCGGCTCTCTGACTGATTCCTCCCGGTTGATCAGGCGGGGTATTCCGCTGTATATCTGCGCTGCGCTCTCGTCGCTGAGAGAGTGATCGCGCAGTGGCACGGTGAGCGGTGCATCGGCACCGGGGAATGTGTCCTCCGCATAGATCCCGCGCACAGCGCGGCTGGTCTCGTCGAAAACAGAGATGTAGAAGGCGTCATGGTCGAAGAGGGCCCTCGCCTCCTCGGCGAGGAGCGGTCCGATCTCACCCAGCGCGCGGATCCCCGTGAGCTTCCTCGCCAGTCGCGCCAGGGACTCCCGGATCTCCTCGGCCCGCCTGCGCTCGGTGATGTCCATGATGTTGCCGACGACTCGCACGACCTTTCCGTCCCGGCGCTCGGCTCTGGCGGTTGTTCTGACCCAGAGACGCTTGCCCTTCGCGGTGGTGAACCGTGCCTCCAGGTCGTAGGGCTCCCCCTCCTCGACGGCCCTCCGGAAGGCTTGCTCGACGCGCTCCTTGTCCTCTGGGTCATAGCACTCCAGGCTCTGGGTCACATGGCCCATCCCGGGATCCACCGGCATTTCGTGGATCCGATAGACCTCCTCCGTCCATGTCATGCGCCCGGTCTCGACATCGCACTCCCAGCCCCCGATCTGGGTGATCCTCTGTGTGTCGTTCAGCAGGGCTTCGCTTCTCCTCAGCGCCTCCTCCGCCCTTTTCCGATCCGTGATGTCGAGCCCCACACCCAAGAGGAACGCGCCGGCCTCTGTGGTCAGCCTGACACCGGTGAAGAAGTGGGGGATCTCCTCACCGCTCTTGGTGACGAGAGCCGCCTCGGCCACCGACTGCCCGCCGGTGAACACCTCCCGGATCCGCTCGGCGATCACGTCTCTGTCGGACCCGGTGAAGAAATCGGTGGCCCTCATCCGGCCGATCTCGTCACCCGAGTAGCCCGACATCTCCTCGAAGTTCCTGTTCCATCTCAGCATCCTCCCCTCCTCATCGAAGAGGTAGAAGATCCCGGGGAGGCCTCGGATCAGGACGTCGGTGAAGTTCTTCTCGGCCAGGAGAGCCCTCTCGGCCCGCCGGAGATCGGTGATGTCGGCGTGCGTGCCGAGCATTCGGAGGGGTCGTCCCTCCCTGTCCCACTCCACAATGCTCCCGAGGGAGAGGATCCATTTCCAGTCGCCGGTGGAGGTGCGCTGGCGAAACTCGACCTGGTAGATGTCGCGCTCGCCACGGATGCACTCCTCGTAGACCCGATAGACCTGCTCCTGATCATCGGGGTGGAGGCGGTCTCTCCAGCGTTCGTTCGTCTCGATGAACTCGTCCGGATCGTAGCCGAGCATGAGGGCATACATGGGGCTGACGATTGTCTCACCGGTCTGGACATTCAGGTCATAGAGTCCCTGGTTCGCGGCCATCATCGCCAGTCGCAGGCGCTCCTCGCTCTCGCGCAGGGCCTCCTCGGCCCGATGCGCCTCGGTGATGTCCTGCAGTGTGCCCATGATGCCTGTGAGGTTGCCCCCCTCATCGTGGACGCCCTCGGAGACCGAGAACAGATAGCGCATCTCGCCGTCGGGGCGGATGATCCGTGCCTGGAAGATCAGCTCACCCCGCTGGTCCCTGGCATGGGCCATCGCATCCTCGAAGAGGTGGCGATCATCGGGGTGGAAGAGGCTGGCCAGGGTGTCGATGTGGTGCTGGCATTCCTCCGGCTCCATCCCGAAAATGCGACACATCTCCTCCGAGCAGGTCACCTCACCGGTCCGGACATCCCAGAGCCAGTTGCCCAGATGGGCGAGCCGCTGCGCATTCGTGAGCTGTGCCTGACTCTCCCGCAGTGCCTGCTCGGAGCGCTTTCGCTCGGAGATGTCCTTGACGGATTCGATCACAAGGACGACCTCACCCCCCTCGTCCCTGAGGGGGAAAGACGAGAGCTCGATCCACCCCTCCACATGATCCTCTGATGGGTAGGGCACTTCAGCCCTCTGGGTCTCGCCTGTCTCAAAGGCCAGCCTGGTGGGACACCAGGGGCACTCGTCGTCGCGCTCCTGGTAGGCCCTGTGGCACTTCTTCCCCTCCAGTGGGGCCTGGTGGGAATACATCTCGCGCATCCACCGATTGACCCGAACAATGTTCATGTCGCGGTCGATGATGCTGATCCCGTCCTGGATGGATTCGAACACGCCGTGCAGGAATCTCTCGCTCTCGCGCAGTGCCCTCTCGGCCGTCTCTCTCTCGGTGACGTCCTCGATGAAGACGCCCACCCGGCTCACCCGGCCCGAGGCATCGAGAAGCGGGTACAGTGTGGTGTGGAGACAGAGATTGCGCACCTGCTCCTCCACCAGGATGACCTCACCGGATTCGAAAAGACGGTCGAACAGATCTCTGCGGCCCTGGACCTCCTCTGGGGGCATGAGATCGAAGACACAGGCTCCGATCAGCTCCTCACGGCTCAATCCCATCCATCTGGCCATGGACTCGTTGACGTCCAGGATGATGCCCTCTCTGTCCAGCAGCTGTGCGGCGTCATGGGTGGCGTTGAGCAGCGATCGCGCCGTCTCCTCGCTGACGCGGAGAGCCTCCTCTGTTCTCCGACGCCCGGTGATGTCCTCCACGACAGCGATGTGAGAGGTCGGCTCCTCCCCGGGCGACCACATGGGCGAGGCGGTGAGGGTCACCCACACGGTGGAGCCATCTGGGCGAAAGTGGCGCTTCTCCATGGTGTAGGATCTGATCTCGCCCGCCTTCATTCTCTCCAGGTTTTCGATGTCGGCCTGCAGCTCGTCCGGGTGGCTGATGCTCATGAAGGTTCTGCTGGTCAGATCCTCGGGGCTGAGGCCCACGATCTCGCAGCAGCGCTGATTGACACGGAGAAATCGGCCGGTCTGAGTCTCGACCTGGGCCACACCGACGGCGGCCTGCTCGAACATGGCGCGGAAGAGCGCCTCGCTCTCACGCAGGGCCCTCTCCGAGGCGCGGCGCTCGGTGAGATCGCGGCCGATGGCGATGACGTGGAGGGGATCTCCGTGGGCGTCGTGGATCACCGCCGCCTTGTACTCGGTGGGGTGCCGTGCCCCGCTCTTCGTGATGAGGTCGAGCTCGACTGTCGCGGTGCCCTCACTGAACGCCCTCTCGAGACAGCGGGCCGCTCTCTCCACATCCCCAGGGGAATACCAGTCGTCGGGGGCGCGCATCGCTGCGATCTCCTCGTCGGTGTATCCCGAGATCTCGCGGAATGCCCGGTTCCAGCGCAGGGGCTTCCCCGTCCTGGGATCGAAGAGGAAAAAGGTGTCCGTCTGGGCATCGATGGCGGCCTCGGTGAACTCCCTGGTGATGAGCACCTCGGCGACCAGGGGTGATCCGATGCGATGGAGAATCACCGCCCCGAGGAGGATGATGATCAGGGCGCCGAGTGCCGCGAGAAGCCCCGCGCGGACAAAGGGCGCCCGGATCTCCGCCATGTCGATCTTGGCCACGATGCCCAGCCCCATCCACGCCACCGGCTCATGGGCGGCGAGGACTGTCTCGCCCCGATAGTCCAGTCCCACAAGCCAGCCGGACTCCCCTGCGAGAGCTCGCCTCATGGGCTCGGCGAGCGACGAGCTGAGGGGCACCGGCTCAGGCACGTCCACATCCACGTGGCGGTGCCTCAGCAGGAAGACGATCTGATCGCCCTCGAGCCTCGCCAGGGTGAATTCGCCTGTCTCACCGAAGCCCACGAATTGCCGGTGGGCCTCGCGCATCTGACTGAGCGTGGCCTCGATGGGATCATACGACGGATCCGCCTCCCGGATCAGGTCGGCGTGCTGCTGGTCGAACCGCGCGATCGCCTCCATCAGCCGCGCTCTGCTGCGCACGATCTCTCTCAGCCGATCGCGCTCTTCACTGAAGGCGGCCTGGTAGAGAACGTGGAGGCTGATGACCATCGCCGCGATGGCGACGACAGACATCACGATCATGAGGAGCAGGATTCGCCGTTTCCCGGTGATCATCTCACTCACTTCCCCGACGGGAGCAGATCCTCTCCGGAGTCATGGGTTCTCGGGAGTCGGCCCTGGGCCAAGCGGGGTGGCGCGGGCTGCGGCCCCCCCCGTGAAAGAGCACTGATCAGGACAGGCAATCGGACCTCAGGCATGGCAATGCTGATGCTCGCATGTCCCATCACGGGAACCGATGAATGCCAGCGGTCCCCCCAGGGGTCAACTCAGCCCCCAGTGATCTCAGAGTGCGGCACGGGGGCGAGTTGGTCAAGTCATCAGCTGGGTGGAAAAGTCTCGAAAAAGGGAAGTTGTGTGGCTGTGTGCGCGTCTCCGGTCACAGTCCGAGGGCATCTCGGATCTTGTCGAGGAGCGCCTGCGGGCGATAGGGTTTCTGGATGAATGCCGCCAGGCCACGGTCCCCGAATCGGTGAATCGCCTCCTGCTCACTGAAGCCACTTGACAGGATGACAGGGATGTCGGGTTGGAGACGATGCATCTCGTCGAAGACCTCCACCCCATCCATGCGGGGCATTGTCATGTCGAGGAGGACCAGTGCGATCTCATCGCTGCGGGCTTTGAAGATCTCGACGGCGTCCCGGCCGTCGACAGCGCAGAGCACATCGAATCCCCTTTTCTCGCAGACTCTCCGGGCCAGGTCGCGGACACCGCTCTCGTCGTCGGCGATGAGCACTGTCCCCTCTCCGCTCCAGCCCGGGCCTGTCTCCCTGCTCTCCGGTGTCGTCCCCATCGGGGAGGAGGTCTCCTCCGAGGCCCGGGGGAAAATCACACGGAAGGTCGTGCCCTGACTGACCTCGCTCTCGACGATGAGGGCGCCGCTGTGCCCGCGCACGATGCCGAGCACAGCGGCCAGCCCCAGCCCCCGGCCGGTGAACTTCGTCGTGAAAAAGGGATCGAAGATGCTCTCGAGCGTCTCCTGGTCCATTCCGGCGCCGGTGTCGACAACCTCGAGGTAGACGCACTCTCCCTCAGGCATGTCGCCGCTGAGATAGGTCGATCTCATGTCGCTCTCTGTGGCGATCACGGTTCCCGTGTTCACCTTGATGACTCCGCTCTGATCACCGAGCGCCTCGGAGGCATTGGTGATCAGGTTCATGACCACCTGGCGGATCTGGGTGGCGTCGGCCTCGATGGGCGGGACGCTCTCATCGAGCTCGCATCGGAGCACGGCCTTCTTCGAGATCGCCGCCCTGAGCAGATGGATCATCTCCCGCACGAGAAGCGAGAGGTTGATCGGCTCGATGATGAACTTGCCCTTTCCGGAGTAGGCCAGCAGTTGATTGGTCAGATCGGCGGCCCGCTGCGCGGCGATCTCGATCTGGCGGATGGTCGCCCGCACAGGGGACTCCGGCGGGAGATCCATCAGCGCGAGGCCGGCGTTGCCCATCATGGCGACAAGGAGATTGTTGAAGTCGTGGGCGATACCGCCGGCCAGGACACCGAGGCTCTCGAGCTTCTGGGCGTGCTGGACCTGCGCCTCCAGGCGCTGGCGCTCCTCCTCGGCCTGCCTGCGGCCGGTGATGTCCGCCAGGAAACCCTCCAGCATTTGGAGCTGACCGTCGCGGAAGAGACCCGTGCCCCACTCCTCGACCCATCGCCACTCCCCCTCGCTGTGTCGGATGCGATAGGTGAGGTGAAAGGGCCGATGCTCGGCCAGGGCGCGATCCACCTCCTCCACGATGCCAGGGGCGTCGTCGGGGTGGTAGAGATCCACGAAGCTCACCCTGTCCGAGATGAACTCCTCCTTGGGGTACCCCGTGAGTCTCTCGACCTCCTCGCTGAGGTAGAGCATGGTGTATCGCTCATCGTTTCTGCACAGGTAGATGACCCCCGGGATGTTCTCCGCCAATGTCCGGAAGCGCTCCTCGCTCTCACGCAGCGCCTGCTCGGACCTTTTGCGCTCGGTGATGTCCTGCAGAATACCGATGGCCTTCTGGGGCCGCCCCCCCTCATCGAGGATGTGGACCGAGGAGTCCGCGAGCCAGCGCTCCTCCCCTGTGCGGGTGCGGATTCGGAAGTCGGCCTGCCACTCGCGCAGCTCGCCCGATTCGCTGCGGCGCCGGACCTCCTCCTTTGAGAGCCCCGCCAGATCCCCGCGCAGAGCGGTCTCCTGGAGGATCTCC
>JAFGKF010000357.1 GCA_016928695.1 Candidatus Sumerlaeota bacterium
CTCCATCTTCAAGTGCACAGCCCTGAGCTGCACTGGCCTTCATTCATCAAGGCCCAGTCCGCTGGTGGGCTCAGCCAATGAAGTGTGTTTTTCGCCTGACACGAGCACGGCCCGGCGTGTGGGCGCCGGGCCGTGCTGCTCCCTCCCGCGGAGCGGGCACTGGGTCACAGAAGGTCTGGGTCGGGATTCTGACCCTCCTGGTTGATCTGGGTCCGGGAGATGTTGCCAAAGCTCAACGTCCCGTTGGTCGGATCATAGGGGATGTCGAACGAGTAACCCCAGGGCGGGAAGCTCGGGGTTCCGAGCAGACCGGTGATGGAGGCATCCCCGGCGGCCAGATCGGCGAAGGCGCTGTCCGGCCCCACAGACCCCTGGTACCAGCTGCCGTATTTCTCGAAGGCATTGCGATTGCCGCCGCCGTCGAAGTCGATCACGAGTGGAGAGGCATTGCGCACGGGATCGAGCGCTCCCTCGGCGAAGGAGACGATGCGCCAGTAGCTGAAGAACTGGTCCTCCTCGGAGTACTGGGGCAGTCCGAGGTCGGCGGCGATCTCCATGTTGATGGCGAAGGGATCGATCGGGCGTGAGGTGATGTAGGCGACGGGGGTCGTGATCTCGATCGGCGTGCCGTAGAAGCGGCCGTCGTTGGGGGGGTATTTGTTGTAGTCGACGACATAGGCCTCGAGCGCCGTGACGAGAGACCGCAGGTCAGCCTTCACACGGCTGACCTTCGCGCGCGTCTGCGCCTCGAGGAAGTTGGGTACGGCGATGGCTGCGAGGATCGCGATGATCGCGACGACGATGAGCAGCTCGATCAGCGTGAAACCACGAGCGCGTCCGGATCGCATAGGCAGAGCCCTCCAGGGCAGTCGGGGGACCCCCAGTGGAGCGCAGATGACCCCCTGATGTCAACAGCGGAGCAGTGCCCGGGGGGGGCATCGCCATCGGACTTCGGACCTCGACGAGCTCCCTTCGGGTCTGACTTCGGCGAGCTCAGTCGAGCCGAGCCTCAGGGTCGAAGACAGTCGAGCCGCTGAAGCGGTCCGAGGAGTTTCGTGAGAGTTCGTGTTCATTCGTGGCCAAAGAGAGGTGCCGGAATGGGAATTCCGGCACCATATCGCTGATGATGTCGGCATCACGGCCCCGCGTCGTCGATGTCGACCACCACCTCGCGGCCCTCGGCGACCGTGGCGCGGATGGGATCACGGACACCGGCGACGGTGAACTCGCATCTCCCGGGGGGCATCACGACGGTGAACATCCCGCCCTGCCCCGTGGTGATCTCGGTCGCGGGGGTGAAGCCCGACACGGCCGTGCTCGCCAGGCCGCGCACCTGGACACTCGCACCCTCGATGGGATACGTCCCCTGGACCAGGCGCCCGGTGACATTCACCCACCCGGAGAGATCGACGCTGATCTCGTTGTTTCCCGGATCGATGACGACCTCGCGCGACAGTGTTGTCTGCTGCTCGGCGGAGCCGATGGCGAATGTCACGAAGCATCGCCCCAGCGACAGATCGGGGAAGCGCACCGTGCCGGCCTCCGATGTCTCGCGGCGAAGGCCCCAGCGGCCAGTGCGGGTCTGGGCGAGATTCCGTGGATGAGGCAGATTCGGAGAAATGCCCGCGCGGGGATCGCAGACGGTGACCGCCGTGTGAGCCACAGGATCCCCCTCCGGGCCGATCAAGCCCAGCCGGAGAGTCCCCCGCGGGTCCCGAGAGGCGGGGTCGACTTGCCGGACCTCGATGATTTCCCCCTCCCGCGCATCGATGACGAAGCTCTCCGCCATCCCTGTGAGCGCCTGGGAGTTGCTCATGAATTGCCGTCCGTTCGTCTCAGCGACAATGGAGAACTCCAGGCGCGCGTCGTCGACATGGAGGCTCGGATAAACACGCAGGCGAAAGCGGCCCTCAGAGTCGGTCCGCCCCGAGTCGGAATGATCCGGATCCAGGCTCCAGAGTGTCAGGTCAAAGCCGGGGATTGGCTCTCCGGTGTCGGCATCGACGACCACTCCCGCGACCGTCAGTGGATCGGCGACCAGCAGCTCGACGGTCTCCACCTGATCCGGAATGTTGAGAAAGACAGGGGCCGGGCGGTGGGGTGCGCCCCGGGCGATGACCTCTCCCCGCAAACGCCTCTCGTGGCGGGGAAGTGCGATCTCCTCGAGGCGACACAGCCCCTCACTGTTCGACACGCCCTCGGTGATGACTCGCTGCGAACCGCTGGGGACCAGCTGGACGGTGACACCGGCCATGGGTTTTCCGCTCGTCCCGCCTCGGACCTGCACCACGACCGTGGCCGTGGGTGTTGGCGGTTGAGACAGGCTCTGCCCCGCGACGGCCGCAGCAAGGGAGAGGAGAATCAGGGCAGTGAAGCAGCGCATGGGTGACAATCCTCTGGTCTCATCGCGCAGAGAGCGCAGGGCACGCGGAGTGGAGATCCGAGCATCACTCAGCGCCCTCTGTGAACTCCGCGTTTGTCGCTCTTCTCTCTGCGGCAAGCCGCAGGACTCCACATCCTTTGGAGTCCACGGGCTTGCCCGTGATCCAACCGTTCTGCGGCAAGCCGCAAGACTCC
>JAFGKF010000358.1 GCA_016928695.1 Candidatus Sumerlaeota bacterium
CCTCCTCTCGGACGAGGCCCTGCCCCTCGGGCGCTTCGCCCTCGCCTCCCTCGACAGCATTGTCCTCACCCTTGCCATGGGGGCGGTGATGATCCTCCTGAGCACTCTGAGCAGCGAGAGGGGACGCGTCATCGCCATCGGGGCCGCCCTCTGGATTCTTAACTACTTCAACGCCCAGGTCGCACCGATCTTTCACTCTCTCAGGTGGCTCGAGCCCTGGTCGCTCCAGGGGCACTCCCATCCCCAGGCGATTGTCGCCGAGGGCAACATCCGGGCAGAGGATCTCGCCATCCTCCTGGTGATCGCAGCCGTCTGTGTCATCCTCTCCACGGCCATCTGGCACCGACGCGACATCAGGGTCTGAGAACGCCATGCGCCGCGTCCGCCGTCAGCTGGTCCGCCTCGCGCTGATCTGCCTGATGCTCTGGTGGGGCTGGGGACACAGACCCCAGGTGAGGGATTTCCTGATGGCCCCGATTCGCCTGGGCCAGGGCATTGCGGTCTCCATTGAGATCGAGCAGATCCGCAGCGCCCTCATTCAACACCGTCAGGTGCATGGGGGTCTGCCCCCCGCCCACGCGTTCCCCGCCTTTGTGCGCACGAACTTCGCTGCGGGGCGGCGTGATCCCCTGCGCGACCTGTGGGGTCAGAATTATGGATACGGTGTTGCCCGCGATGGCAGCGCCTTCCATGTGTGGAGCCGAGGCCCGGATGGCCTCCGCGACACAGCCGACGACATCCGTGTCGAATGGAGGAGCCAGGGATGACAGCGACTGAACAGAACAGACGGCGTCCTTTCCCACGCCGATACGTCATCGACCTGTCGTTTCAGTGGCGCTACCTGCGCAACATTCTCCTGGTCGAGCTGCTGGTGGTTGGGCTGACGATCTTCGTGACACTCGCGGTCGATCACCTGCTGCTCAGCCCGGGGATGCCGCAGACAGGCTACTGGAGAAATTTGACTCTCTCTGTGGTGGTCATGTGCGGGGGGTTCGCAATGATCCTGATCATGATCGGGCTGATTCTCTCCCACCGCATCGCGGGACCTCTTTTCCGGATACGCCAAGTTCTTCTCGGTGTCGCGCAGGGAGAGCTCCCCGATCAGTGTCGCATTCGCCAGCGCGATGAGCACGGTGATGTGGCGGAGGCTCTCAGCTCGGCTCTGACCACCCTGCGCAATCGCAGAGACGCTGATTGCATCGCCTGGAGAGAGCAGGCCCAGAGGCTCAGCGCACTGGCCGAGGGCGCAGCGGGGGAGCTGGCCAAGAGTCTGCGCGGCCTCTCCCACGCCGCCGAGCTCCGCGGCAAGTGATCCAGAGGGCGGTTCCACCCCGCATCTCGCCCTTTCAGGGCTGAGGATAGAGAGAATCAGGGGTCCGTTGATCCAGGGCGTTGCCCTGGGTTCGAAAAACGCCAATATGGAGAAGAGCCCTGAAAGGGCGAGAGGACACATGTCAGGTGTTCGTGCACTGAACGCCCTGCGTGAAGCAGGTGAAGCACGCCCCATGGGTGATCTTGAAAGCGGTGAGCGTCTCCCCGAGTGCCTCACCCATCCTGGCCTCCTCCACGTTGGCCAGAAGCGTGCAGACCCAAACTCCCCGCTCTGTCACAAGGCGGCTGCTCGAGCACATCAGCTCACGCGGATCGGCGCCCACGACGCATCGGTCAGTCACACGCTCGGTCTCGCGGTACCCCCGCACCCGCTTCTCCTCCGCCCCGATGAGGATGTTGGGAAAGATCCTGATCGGGCAACCCTCGACACCGAACGACCGCATCAGGCGGTGCATCCGCCTCTCGATCTCCTCCGCGGGCGCATCGCACCACGTCGCCGTCGTCGCCACCGTCGGATAGATCCCTGACTCGACCAGGCGCTGAACACCCTCGAGCGCCCTCGCGAAGGCCCCCTCGCCCCGAACCGAGTCGTGCTGCTCCGCCGTGTCGCCGTCGAGCGAGACGCGGATGTCCAGCATGTGATCGGCCTCCTGGATCAGTCGGCTCAGACGCTCGATCATCTCAGGATTGAACAGCGTCCCGTTGGTCAGAACCAGCGCCGGGGCGCGCTCGAGTGCATATTCGAGCGTCTCGATGATCTGCGGATGCATGAAGGGCTCGCCGCCCGTGAAGCCAAACTCCCTCGCCCCCAGGCGGATCGCCTTGTCCATGTGACCGCGCATCTGCTCGAGCGTCATGAACACGTGTGTGTGGTTCGTGGGGCTGCACTCAACGAAACAGTGGGTGCAGCGCAGATTGCACAGCGTCCCCGCGATCTGGAACCAGACCGTCTGGAGGCCCAGCATCGGGGCCGCGGGGTCCCCGTCGATGATCTCGTAGGATGGCTTTTCCTGGGTCGCGGCGGTCGGCGACATCACCGATTTCCCCCGTGTTTCCTCCGCAGTCTGCGGGGAGGCCACAATCCCACGCAAGCGGGATCCCCGGCTGTGCGCCAGTTCACACCCATCGCGGGGGGCTTGACGCCCGAGGCACGGATCCGATAAGATGCTCGGCGTCAACCACTGGGGGGGCGCTCCGGTTTCGACGGGGAGTGTCGTCGCAGTGGGGGCAGGCCGAGGACGTCATCTGGTCTCGTTAACCATGGTGGCAAACCAAAACGAGTGCAGACAACAATCTCGCTCTGGCCGCCTGATTGAGGCGGTCCGTCTCCCCCGGGAGGGCCCACGGCCTGGGACGAGGCGTCATTCAGTGGGCTGGCCAAACGGGGTGGTCCGACCCCGGGCGGTGAGACCCCTTCGGACTAGCGGCGGTGGCTTGGGCGCCGGATCCCTGGCCACCGTGGCGAATCCCCAAGTCCGGCTAAGCCTGTAGTCCCCACGCGGAGAGCTCTTCGGACGCGGGTTCGACTCCCGCCGCCTCCACCATTCGACTCGCTTCGCTCGCTCATGGCGGGCCATTTTTTTCATGGACGGCTTTGTCAGCGAGTCGAGGGGCCACCCCCTCGCTCATGGCGGGCCATTTTTTTCATGGACGGCTTTGTCAGCGAGTCGAATGGTGTCCGAGCGAGCGGAGCGGATCGAGGGGCCTGTCCCGAGCGAGCGGAGCGGATCGAGGGGCCTGTCCCGAGCGAGCGGAGCG
>JAFGKF010000359.1 GCA_016928695.1 Candidatus Sumerlaeota bacterium
CCCCCTCCGATCATCACCGCCAGCGCGATGTGGGCGACGAGCAGCGCGCGCTTGGGATCGTGGAACTGGCCGTAGCCTGGCATCACGGCGTGAAGCGGGCGGCTCAGGGTCGACCACGACCAGAGAAGCGCGAGCAGCAGGAGCACCGCATAGGGCCAGTGTGAGAGATGGGGGGATTGCGATTGGGACTGGGCATTCCCATCGCCGGAGCTCTTGGGACTCGGCAGCAGACTCATCAGCGCAAGCACGAGCCCCAGCCAGCCGATGAAGACCGTCGACTCGGCATCCTCGCCCTGCAGGGGGTCGAAGACGTTCCCACCGGTCAAAGCTCTCAGGAGGCTCCGTTGACCCACGAGATCGAGCGCCCCTCCCCGCACCTCGTCGAGGGGGAGCTTGCCGCCGCGCACGGTGTGGCCGAGGAACTCCACGGTGGGGAGCCACTGAGCCGCGGTGAGGAGAAGCGCCAGGATCAGCGAGCCGAGAAGGAGCCGAAGCGCTGCGAGGGAGCGTGTGGTCAGCGCGCGGATCACCGCCAGCGATCCGAGCATCAGTGAACAGAGAAAGAGCGCCTGGGGTGCCCCCGCGAGGATCTGAAGCCCCCAGAGGATCCCGGCGATCACGATCCACTGGGCTCTCGGCTCACGCGCGTGGCGCTCGAGGCAGCCGAGCATCCACGGCGCCCAGCAGACCACGGCCAGGTACGCGCCGAAGGGATAGTGCGCCCACGTCCATCCCCCGAGGGCGAGGACGAGCGCCGTGGCGAGCGCGGCGAGCCGGGAGGGGAAAAGGGCTCTCGCCAGCCAATATCCCCCCGAGGCGAGGACGATGTGATGAAAGAGATAGCCGAGCATGAAGGTGTGACCGTTCGGCACGGCGAAGAAGATCCAGTTGATGGGATAGAGCGTTCCCCACTGGGGATTCGCGAGCAGGGGCACGCCGCAGTGGTGCGTCGGATTCCACAGGGGGATCAGGCCCTGGTGAATCGACTCCGCGGCGACATATCGGATCGGGTAGAACTGCGCGACGATGTCCATGAACCACGGGATGTGGCCTCGGAGAACGCTTGGGCCGACGAGCAGGCAGACCAGGGCGGCGGGAATCAGCGGGATGAGTCGCGCCCAGAGCACATGTGATCTTGGGCTGAGCGGAGGGCTGTTGTCGAGGGTGGGAAAAGAGATCGCCCCCCTCCGCCGGGAGGGGGGCGAGTGCTTGGCGCGCCGGGGGCGTGCGGATCAGCGCTCCATGTGCGACACATGGACCTCGACGCGGCGGTTGAGGGCACGGCCCCAATCGGTGTCGTTCGAGGCGCGGGGCTGGCTCTCGCCCGCGCTGATCACCTCGACGTCCGTGTGGGTGATGCCGCGGGCAGCGAGCGCGTCGGCGACGGCCTGCGCGCGCCGCTGACCGAGGTCCTGATTGTACGCGTCGTCGCCGATGTTGTCGGTGTGGCCGACAATCTGCAGGGCGACGATCTCATCATCGCCGACGGCGCGGACGATCTGGTCGATCGCCCCCGCGGCCTGGTCGTTGAGCGTGGCCTGGTCGTAGTCGAAGAGGACGTCGGGGAACGTGAACGTCTCGGTCACGATCCGCTCGGTGACGACCTCGGTGACGACCTCTGTGACGACCTCTCTCACGACCTCGGGCTCAGGGGCCGGGGGCGCGGGCGCCGTGACCTCGACGGGGACCTCGCGGACGACCTCGACGGGGACCTCGACCTCGCGGACGACCTCGACGGGGACTTCGCGGACGACCTCCACGGGCACCTCGACCTCGCGGATCAGCGCGGGGACGCGGGCGCTCTCGCCCTCGGTCTCGGCGGGGAAGATGAACAGCGGATGCCGCCCGGTTTCCTCCTCGGGAACCGGTGCGATCTCCGGCTCAGGCGGCAGCTCTCTCGTGGGGCCGGTGATGCGGCGGATGTAGTCGGCGAACCGGAGAAGGAGCCAGCGACGGCCGTCGTCGTTGGCGGGGTCAAAGCCCAGGAATCCGACGAGGAAGTCCACGGCCTGCCCCAGGCTGACTCCCGCGTGGGCGCCGACCAGCAGGAGGGTGGCCTCCCCGCCGATCTCGAAGCGGTCGATCAGCGGAAGCTCGGAGTCCAGGAACGGCGTGATCAGCATGTAGGAGTTCAGGCCCTCGGTGCCCTCGGTGTGGAGCAGGGTCTCGGTCGCCTGGCCGCGCATGGCGCGGGGGAGACTGGGCTCGACGCCGCTCTTCCAGCGGGCGTTGAAGGGGCCGCCGTGGTCGCGGATGGCCGTGTGCAGATACCAGCGGCCCTCGACCGCGCGGCGGGCGACCTGCGGATTGGGCAACGCATCGGTGACCATCATGTAGATGGGGGCGAAGGGGAATCCCAGGTTCGACTCCCAGTGGGTCTGCGCCGAGGAGTTCATGATCTCGATCTCATTCATCTCCGAGGCGCCGACGCTGATGTTGACCAGCTCGGTGGCCTTGAGGCCGGCCTCGATGCCACCGCCCGGGCCGAAGAAGACTCCGCCACCGACACCGCCACCGAGGACGAAGATGTCGGCAAAGTCGTTGTCTCGGTCAGCGAGGTATTGACACCCGACCAGGGTGAGGGCGAGACAGACAAGGATCGCAGTCCCCGCGATGTGGCTCGACAGTTTCTTCACGGCAGAGAGGCCTCCCAAGACCAGATCAGACGCCCCCAACCAGGGCCCCACAGGCAGACCCGGTCAACGGCTGCGCGCCATCCAACCCAAGCGACCTCAATTCGTCAAGCTGGGATCCACCGCCGGGGAGGGTCAATCTCGCACCGGTCAGCCGGTGGGTCCCCTGTGGAGATGGTGCCGGAATTCCCATTCCGGCACCCACGAGGCGGAGGAAGTGCGGCCGCTCGCCCAGCGAGATCACGGCTCATCGGGACTGGGGCTGGGAAACTGCCAGTCATAGATCGCCTCCCACCCCCCTGTGATCCGCTGCTCCATCACGCCCTGGACATCGATTTGGAACCGACACTGCTCCCTCTCGATTTCCCCATCCTGGGCATTGACTTCCCACACAGCCACACACTGCTCCAGCACATCGATGCCCAGCCCCGGGCTGGTGCGGATGATCCGCCGGACGGTGATGGGGCTGTCAGCGCTGTCTTCCTCACTCTCGAAGGTCACTTCGCAGACACTCGGGATCCACAGGGGAAACCAGTGCGAGCTGTCCCACGGCTCTGCTGGCTCTGACTCCGTGAGATCCCCGCCCAGAGACCATGTGAGCAGACGGACAAGACCCATCAGGGCCTCTGTGCTCTCCCTCTCCCACTGAATTCTGACCTGGGCGGGTGATGAGCGCGTGTCAAAGCCCACCAATCCCTGCCCGCTGATGTATTTGGCTTCCCAGTGCCTCTCGGGTGAGCCGACCAGTGATCCCAGATAAAACACTTGGCTGGGCAGACCCCTCTGATCACTCACCTCCGCCTCAACCGTGAACCTGCAGTGTTCCCCGACATGGTTGTCCCGCGCGCGCTGAGTGTCTCGAATACTGACAGTCGCCTCGGTGGCCTCCGCCAAGTCGAGCATCCCGACCTCCAGGAGATCGCTTGGCCACTCAGGTGAGGTGATCTCCGCGACAATCCGGAAGTGGATATCCAGACTCTCGGCGCGCTCCAGAGGCAGCGGCTCGGACTGGGCGTCGGCGACACTCAGCAGAGACAGAGCGGCAACGCCGATCATCGTTCCCAGAGGTCTGAAACGTGAGTTCACCTGCGCTCCACCTCCACCAATCTCGCCGTGAATCGGATGGTCACCTCTCCGCTGGAGCCTGTGCCAATGACAGACACGGTGCTGACACTGTCAACGGACTCCAGGCGGCCACGCGCGTGGTTGAACTGAGCCACTCCCTCGCGCCTGAGGAGCATCTCAGGCACGCCCACGGCGACAGCGCTGAGATGCTGATCAAAGGTGAGAGGGGCAGCAGTGTCCTCCGGTGTCTCATCTCTAGATCCCCCTGTCATGTTGCCCTCAAGACGCGCACCGAAAGTGAGACCCCACTCTGGGACGCCCAGATGCAGTTTTTGCCACCCTTCGTCCACTCTTCGCGAGAACGGCACAAAGAGCTCATCCACGAGCCTCAGCATGATCGCCTCTTGCCGGTCACCGATGAGCTCGCTCTCGTGGTGCACCACGGCATGTCGCTCAATTTCGGACCATGAGGGCCATGATCCCGCCTCGTGGCCAGCATTTGACGGCTCAGGGGCCACTCCAACAGCTCTCCCTCCGCGACACGCGAACCCAACGAGGAAATTCCTGTCGTTGACACGCTCGAGGGGTTCCAGGACATCCACACCCGCTGCGGAATACCCCTCGAGCCGAGCCCTCAGCAGAGCCTGATATAAATTCCAACGCACTGGGCATTCGATGATCAGCGCGCCGCTGCCCACCCCGTGCTCTCGGAGGTCATCCTCTGGTGACGGTGCTGACGGGATCACCTCGTGGGAGATGAGATATGTCAATCGGTCGTCCATGCTGAAATCATAGATGAATTCATCTGCGGACTGACTCTGTGCCAGTGGCACGGCCGCAAGAAGAAGCAGCACACAGTGTGAGACACGAAGCAGCATGGTTCTCAGCTCGATGGGGGTGTGGTACAATCCATGTCCTTGGGCTCCCAGTTCCCGAAGCCAACTGTGCCTGTGGTCAGGGTTGCATTCACGCCACGCTCAAATGGGATTCCTGTCCCCTGGGGTCCAGCAATCGCCGCATAGATTGACCCTTCCACTTGGAGCGGGTGAGCAGTGGCGTCGTTGGTCGTCCACTCGCGATTGACCACGGGAATGCGCAGGGTGCTGTCAGCCGGAATGGCGTCGAGATACACCGGGTCACCTCCGCCGAAGCCATTGGTGGTCGTCCGAGATCCAAGGGCTGTCTGACCCTCAAAAACGAGAGACACTTCAGTGTCTGATCTCATCGTTGTAACCATTCGTTTCAAAGTCGTCCTCTTGCACCCAAGGCAAGTCAATGAGGGGCCAAGTGTCGTCCCAATCTCCGAAGGCGCTGCCATCCAA
>JAFGKF010000065.1 GCA_016928695.1 Candidatus Sumerlaeota bacterium
CCCGGTTCCGTTCACCGCCTGATCAAGTCGGGCCTGGAGGGCATCCAGGTCCTCGAGAGTGTCGGGATCACTGATCAGGGAGCGGGCATGATCAATGCGCTCGCGGGCCTCGTCGAATCGGCCGAGGTCGATGCAGATGTCAATGGCCTTGGCGTGAGCGCTCTGCGATGGATAGTCGACGCTGATGGCGGTGTCGAAGGCCTCCAGCGCCTCGTCCATTCGTCCCAGCTCCTCGAGCCAATCTCCGCGACGTCGGTGGTAGCGCCCCTCCTCGGGATTGAGATGGATCGCCTGATCCACGAATCTCAGGGCGGTCTCGTAATCGCCCTCCTCGTTGGCGGCGTCTTTCGCCCGCCGATAGAGACGGTCGGCCTCACTCGCGCAGCCCGACAGAATCGACAGGGCGGCAATGATCAGAAGTGAACCCAGAGCGATCGATCGCATGGCAACTCCTCAGAGTGCAGTGTTTGGGCAGAACATGGGAGATTTCCCCCGGCGCGTCAACCCCTGACAATCGGGTCTGTGGGAGGAAGAGCGATCGCATCGCCCATCCGACCGGGGACCCGGGGAGTCTTTTCTGTGGTCAAACCCCCGGTGAGGCGATAAGGTGAGATGAGAGCTTCCCCGATGCAAGCCCTTCGGATCGCGATCACGCTCTGGGCCACTGCCCTGCTCCTCCCCACGGCGAGGGCGCAGGAGGGGAATTCCGGTTCATCTCCTGGCGGGACGACGGTGCACAGCAGCCTGGTGCCGGATTCCCGCCCCCCCAGAGAGGAGGCCGCATCGAGCAATCCGCGGCGGAGTCGCCAGCAGCAGGAGGCCCGTGAGGCGGGGGAGGCCGAACAGGCCGCGGCCCAGGAGGGAGAGCAACGGCAGGTCACGGAGGAGGAGGCTGCGCAGCAGCGCGCCCGTGATGCGGTGATGGGGCGGTCTGGTCCCGCGAACGCGGCTCAGCCCCCAACCCCGCCCCGGACCGGTCGGTCACGGCAGCCTGTTCATGACATGCGCTCTCAGGCGGATCCCAATATGCCCGTGCTCTTCTTCCAACCGGCCTCCGTGTCGGTTCTGGAGGGTGAGGAGTTCATCACCACACTCGAGCTCAGCAATCCCGCGGGTCGTCGGTTCGACTGCGTCTCGGTTCGACTCCAGTGCAACGCCTCGGCCATCGAGCCGATCGGCCAGCTCGATCTCCCCATCTATCAGTCAGCCGATGACATGCGAGTCGCCTTCGACCCGGCCCAGGGGATCGTGAACTGCGACATCGTTTTCCCCGAGGCCCGAGTGGATCAGAGGGCTCGGCTTCTCAGCCTGGTCTGGCGCGCGAGGCGCGAGATTCGCTCGACCGAGGTTCTCTTCGATGTCAGCGATGAGGAGCCCGCGCAGACCTTTGTCGGAATGCTGGGGGGGGAGTCGATTCTCGGCAGCGAGCAGCGCGAGTCCCCCGGCGTGATCTCGGCTCGTGTGCAGGTGGAGCCCGATCTCAGTGCTCTCGCCATTCCCGATGACGTTGATGGAGTCGCCCCCTGGATGGTGACGGGGGACTCTGCAGAGGTTCCCCAGGGGGGCATGGGGCTGAGCCTCTCCCCGAGGGCGGCCACGTCCAGCCGCGTGCTCGACGTCGACGTTGTGATCTCCAACCCCGAGGGACTTCAGGCTGAGGACGTCATCTTCCAGCTGAATTTCGATCCCCAGACACTGACGGCGATCGACACGCACAGCGGCAACTGGATCGAGATGGGGATCAACATCTGGGATGGGGCGTACCACCAGCGATTCCCCTTCGATGTGCATGTGGCCAATCAGGCGGACAATCAGCGGGGCGAGATCCTCTACCACATGGGCTTCAGCGAGGAGATGCCCCTTCCGCAGGGAATCGTCGCCACTGTCCGCTTCCGCGTGCTCCGACTCGATGCGCCGATGCTTCTCTCATTCGACCCCGAGCGGACGGCGATTCGCCATCTGGGGGAGAACCATCTGGGTGATCCTGACGATGACAGCGACAATGGCCTCACGGGTCTCCTCATCGACCCCCCGGCAACCCCTGTGGCGAGCCGATCCGAGGAGGGGCCGATCTCCTGAGGATGAGTCGGAAAATCTCTTGCCGGGCAGGATCGAAGGGGTTTCACTTCACCGCATGATTCACCGCATCGCCGCTCTTCTGACACTTCTCGCCGCGCTGGCGCTGCTCGTGGGCTGCTCCTGGCGTCAGACGGATCGCCGCTGGGTCAGCGATCGGCGCTTCCATCAGGTCTGGGAGCACTATCAGGCATCCGGCAGTGTGGAGGAGACGGAGGAGTTCCTCCATGATCAGCATTGGCGTCCAGGCGAGATCAACGAGTGTCTCTATCGCATCCGACAGCTCGACAGGGCCGAGGATCTCTACGGCGAGGTCCGCTTCCCCCCGCGCGCCGAGCCGCGAGCGCTGACAGGAGCAACATTCCGACTGCAGAGATGAAGAGCCCGAGGCGACAGCTGACGGGCTCGAAGCGCACGGTGACCTCGAGCACACCGGGGGCGAGGGTCAGTGTGGACCACACGGCGTTCAGCGGTGTGAGAGGTCGTCTCCCGAGAATCTCGTCTCTCACGATCCACCCCGGACAGCTGGCCTGAAACAGAATCACGTCCCCCTCGAAACCACTCGGATTCTCGAGCCGCAGCGCATTGGGGCCGACTCTCTGGAGGGGAAAGACGGGGAGCTCATCCGCCGTGGGCCAGGCCACGCCGGGCCGCACCGGGGTGAAGGGCTGGCGAACTGTGGTGGGTCTCTCGACGAGCCCATGGGTCCAGGGGCCGTCGAGATTCGCGGGGTCGGCCAGGCGCTCTCCCACGGCGCGGGGGATCACAGGGGGCAGGGCCTGCGGATTCTCCCAGAGGGTCATGATCCGTGTTTCATCACCCTCCGCATAGGCGATCTCCTGCACCTGGCGGAAGAGCGTGGGGTCGATCGGAGTCGACGACGTCTCGGTGATCACCCAGCGGACCCCGAGGAGCGCGAGCACCTGGGCATCGAGTGCGCGGCGATGCAGAGCACTGTGCAGGAGCCCCTGGAGATCCATCCAGCGCGCGGTGGGCAGAAGACCCTCCGTGTAGCCCGAGATGTCGGAGATGCCCCACAGCATGCCGAGGTTGGGCTGGAGGCGAATGAGACGTCGACCCAATGCGGGCGCGCGGGGATCCATGTAGTAGTCGGCGTCGTTGAGCTGAAGGCGATGAATGCGTGGCAGAGGATCCCGGTCGGCGATGGCCGATGCCAGCGGGCTGGGCGTCAGCGCCACCTCGGGGGGCTGCGGCTGGCGGAAGTAGTCGGCGCGGGAGGCGGCCCAGAGATCCGCGAGACACAGCAGAGCGGTGAGCACGGCGAGACCCCCTCGCTGCCCCATGGACCATCCCTGGTCGCGCAGTCTTCCCAGCAGCTTGCTCATCCCCACGGCGGCGAGCATCGTGAGGGAGAGGTCGAGGTAGAACAGCATGCGGGGCGGGACGCGGAACGAGCGCAGGGGGGGAATCAGGGTGACGAGAGGCGTGAAGATCGGGCCGTTCGAACCCAGGGCCCACATCAGGGCGAAGAGCCCCATTGCGATGAGGGCGACCGTGTGGGGGCTGCGCCTCGTGACGCCGAGGGCGATCGCGATGAGAGCGAGAGCCAATGGGATGCGGCCCACGAAGAGACCCAGTTCGCTGAAGTTGCCCTCGGCGGTGTAGTGGGGAAAAACGCCAAAGATCCCGGGCCACACCAGTCTCTGCAGGTGGGCCCACTGCATGGAGAAGGTCGCGGCGTACTCCGGGGTGTCGAACTGCCGCTCGCTGAGCCCGGAGAGCTCGATCCCAGGGATCAACTGAACGGCTCCGATCATCGCCCCCAGGAGATAGGCCGTGCCCAGCGAGGCGCTGATCCGAAGCCACTCGCGGGGTGTGCATCGGTTGGCGATCAGGAAGGTCAGGGCCACCACGCCGACCGCAAGAGCCCCGAGGGCCGCATGCTGGGGATGACCGGCGAAAATCTGAAGTGCGACCGCCCCGGCGAGAAGGGGATGGGGCGACCAGGATTCGCCTCGGATGGACCAGAGCGCCGCCAGCATCACCAGCGGAAACCACGAGAGCGTGCTGAGCTGGTTCACGTGGTCGAAGTGACCCCAGAGGAAACCGCAGCACGGCAGCGTCACGGCGGCGAGAAGAGCCCCTCCCAGACCGAGACGCAGTCCAGAGAGACACAGTGCGAACGTGTTCACGGACAGAATGAGAAAGAGCAGGAGACGCTGGCGATTGAAACCCTCGAGCAGATCGACCGGATCGTCTCCCAGAAGCCATGGCCAACCGGTGACGTCGAACACGCCCGGCTGCATCGAGGCCAGGAAGGGCGAGCCACCGAAGGTGTGCGCGTTCCACAGCGGAACCACACCCTCCGCGAAGGCCTCCGCCAGATGCACACGCTGGGGCCAGAAGAGGCAGGTGAGATCGCTGGAGGGATAGACGACGCCGGGGCGGATCAGCGGATTCCAAAACACAATCACCAGGAGCAGCGCGGTGAGGAGAGCGCCGAGTGTCAGACGGCTGCGGGGGACTTCCATCTCAGGGGCTCTCCGTCGATCTCAGTGATCCGAGCAGCGAAGCGGCTGTCTCGTCTTCCGGGTTCTCGGCCAAGCGCGCCTCCAGACGCTCCACGGCGAGATCACGCTGCCCTGTCAGATCGAGAATGTGCACCAGGAGTCTCCACGACGACTGATTGCCCGGGTCGCGGCGGAGCGCCTCCTCCACCTCGGCGAGCGCCGCATCGATTTGCCCCCAGGCCAGAAGGCATCGGGCGTGGTTGTTGCGCGCCCCGATGTTGCCCGGGTCGTCCGTGAGCAGTGTGCGATACACATCGTCGGCGAGGGAATAGAGTTCGAGCTCGGTGAGAGAGATGCCGAGATAGTAGCGCGCCAGGTTGGGATCGAACTGATGTGTCTCCGTGATCTCGGCGGTGAGGATGGAATCACGGAGCAGGGGCGCCGCCTCATAATAACGGCCCGCCCGGAAGTGGATCATGCCCAGATCGAATAGACCCAGCGCGGGCTCGCGGGCCGTGAGACGGATGATCCCACTCCCAAGGCGGGGGGGAAGCGCATTTCTCTCCGCCAGCGCTGTTGAGAGATTGTGGAGCGGCGGGAAGCGGCTGATGGTGTTGGCGGGCCAGGGATTGACCATGCCCAGGGCGACGATGGCCATCCCCCAGACCGAGGCGAGCGCGAAGAGCGTTCGAAGCCCCCAGCCTCGCATGGTTCGCAGCGCCGTGGGCAGAAAGAGCATCAGTGGCGGCATCAGGGCGATCACCCAGCGGAGACCGTACCCGGAGCCGCCGTCGGCCCCACGCGGACTGGGATTGAGCACCAGGGCCGCCAGCAAAAGCCCCCAGGCAGCCAGCGTCCAGCGGGCGACGACTCTGTTCTCGGCTCTCTCTTCACCTCTCCCCAGGCGCCAGCATCCGATGGCGGCGAAGATCCCAAGTGGCCACATCACCAGGACCCCGAGCGAGCCAACGGTCAGCATGATGAGAAGCCTGAGCACCCGGAGCGGATAGGGGGGGGCATCCGGTGTGTGGAATGCCCAGGCGGAGCCCGGGTAGTCGTAGAGCTCACTGTGGAAATAGACCGGGAGCCAGCAGTGGGTCAGCACGCGGTTGAGAGCGAATCCCAGCGCCACAGGCAGAAGAATCCCGACGAGAAAGGGCAGAGTCCGAATGCTCGGCGTGATGAGGGCGAAGAGTGCCGTGAGACCGAGCAGGACGATGCCGGTGGGGATGTCGAACAGTGAGATCGATCCGCAGATCAGTCCGAGGAGAAACGCGGTCCATGCCCCCGCCGTGATCGATGCTCGCCGAAGCACGGGAACGAGAGCCATCACCAGAAGTGCCGTCACGCAGTGATTGGAGAGCGTCAGGGCATAGGGGGTCAGAAGGGTCGTGAGAGCACAGAGTGCCAGCGTGAGAAGACTCAGGCGGAGACCGGCCGCCGTTCCACAGAGCATCATTCCCAGCAGCGCGAGGGTCAGGGCTGCGGGGAGCGCGGAGAGAACAAACGTGACTGTCCAGACGTGCCACTCAGGTCCCAGGCCCACCGCAGACGTGGCAGCGATCACCCCGGCACCGATCACGTTGAGCAGCGGGGGCTTGTCCGAGATGAAAACGCCGTCATCCCGCAGTGCGCGGTCGATCGTCCACGCCATGGAGGGGTGGAGGGCGTATTGCCCCGTCTCCGCGAGCGAGACCATGGCGCCGAACCGCGAGGCGTCGTTGGGTGAGAGGATATACGGCTTGATCAGCGGCGCGGTGATCAGCAGGAAGAGCAGCGAGAATCCCCACACCGCGGCGCGGCATCGGCCCGCGGCCGACGGCTGGGATTCCGAGGGCGATGTCTCCTGGGAGACGATCAGCTGTTCTCCATCATCCTCTTCCGCCGCCAGTCCACGTTGGGGAAGGGGACGTGCATGCACATCTCGCACAGGCGCGAGGTGATCCGCGATCCGATCTGATCGGCGAGGTCGCGCAGCTCGAGGTTGGTCGTCACGATCGTGGGGCGATTGTCCTCGTAGCGCCGGTTGATGATCTGGTAAAGGCGGTCGTGCACCCAGCCGGTCGGGGCCTCGGCTCCCAGGTCGTCGAGGACAAGCAGGTCGGCGCCCTCGATCTCCTCCATGATCTCCCAGGCCGCCGCCGGTGAGTTCGGGTCGAATGAGGCGCGCAGCTCGTCGAGCAGATCGACGATGTTCCAGTAGCGCCCCGTGAACCCGCGCTCGATCACCTCGCGGAGGATCGCGACGGCGATGTGGGTTTTGCCCGAGCCCACCGCTCCGATCAGCAGGAGGCCGTTGCTCGAGACCTCCTCGGGGTTGAGGGTGCGGGGCGTGAAGCTCTTGACGTAGTTCTCCACGCACTCGCGGATGTGGCGCCGCTCCGGCGAGCGCGTGATCTGGAACGAGCGGAGCGTCTTGCCCATGAATCGGGGGGGGATCCGGGCACGGCGCAGACGGATCTGGGCCACCTGAGTGCCGCGGCACTTGCAGGGGCGGGCGCCTCTCTCGTCGACGATGAATCCCGTTCCCCCGCACTCGGGGCAGACGGACTCCTCAGTCGCGGCGCTTGTCTCGCTGTTTTGCTCTTTTGCCATGTCGTCGACTCAGCTCCCGCACGGCCCACGAGAGACTCGGTCGCTCCCGCTTGGCCGCCTGGCGAAACACGCGCTCAATCTCCCTGCGCGCGAAGCGCTGTGCAACGAAAATGAGTTCATCGAGGATGAAGGAGTTCATCCGCAGGCTCACGGTGTCGAGATAGCAGTCGACGACCGCCCGGATACCCGGATCCTCGGGGTCGACCTCCACCTCCTCGCGGGCGTAGCGGTCGTTGGCCCCCGGTTCGAGAAGGCGAAGCTCCGGGTGCTCCTCCGCGACGGTCTCGAGGGATCTGGGCGTCTCGAGGGGCACGCGGACTTGGAGCAGCGCCTCCTCCTCGTCGCTCTCCGGGAGAAAGACGAGCAGCACCCGCTGCTTTCGCAGGCCGTCGAGCAGCCGGCGGCAGGTGGAGGGGGTCAGTCCGCAGCGCTCGGCGAGCTCGGCCACCGAGATCTCGACGGCGTCGGGGTGGCGGTTGCGCTCGCAGTCGAGCTCGACCACGCGGCGAAACACTGCCCAGGCCCCGATGCGGATTTTCTCGTTGAGATGCGTGGGGAGACCGGACCACTCGAGCCATTCGGGGAAGGTGGTGCGGGAGCGGGGCATCTCACCGCTTCGATTTGGAGTCCACGGGCTTGCCCGTGATCCGGAGATTCAGGGGCAAGCCGCGGGATTCCAGATACAGGGGCAAGCCGCGGGACTCTGACGACAGCGGCGTTGAAAATGGGCCGCAGCCCTCACCCCCCGTCCCCCTCTCCCGAGCCTGGGAGAGGGGGAGTTGAGGGGGTGAGGGGAAATGAGGGGCGAGGCCCATTTTCACTCCTGCTCGCAATGAAAAGGCTGAAGAGAGGCGAGGAGGAATCATCACCCGCGCTTCCAGGTCGTCCCGTGCGCGGTGTCCTGAAGAATGTAGCCCATCTCGCCCAGGCGGCCGCGCACGGCATCGGCGGTGGCGAAGTCCCTCTCTTTTCGGGCGGCGGCTCGCCGCTCGATCAGAGACTGGAGAATGGCCTCCTCGGTCTGCTCGGAGGGAGTGGCGCCGATCTCCTCGGCGAACGCAGCGAGCTCAGGATTCACCCCGGACGAATCTCCCCGCTGATCGAGGGCGGGGTCGAGGCCCAGGAGATCGCACAGAGTGCGCAGCGTCGCGAGTCCGTTGGCCAGAGAGGCGCGGTCGCTGTCATCGGGATCACGCTTGGCGCGGCGCTCGTTGACGTCTGCCACGAGCTCGAAGATCACGCCGATGGCCCGCTGCGAGTTGAAATCGTCGTCCATCGCCTCGTCGTACTTGGCGATCCACTCGGCCTCGGGCGAGCCGTCCTCGACACCGAGCAGGCGGAGTGTGTTCGCCGTCTCGGTCAGGCAGTCGGTCAGGCGCCTCAGGGCCGTGGCGGCGGCGGCGAGATTCTCGCGCGAGAAGTCCAGCGGATTGCGGTAGTGCGCGCTGAGGAGAAAGAAGCGCACGGTGAGAGGCGAGAACTCGGCCAGCACGTCCTCGATGGTGCGGAAGTTGCCCAGCGACTTCGACATCTTCTCGCCCTCGATGTTGAGAAACCCGTTGTGGATCCAGTGGCGCACGTACTCCTGGCCCGTCGCGCCCATGCTCTGCGCCCGCTCGTTCTCGTGGTGCGGGAAGATCAGGTCGCTGCCGCCCGCGTGGATGTCGATCGTTTCGCCCAGGTGCGTGTGGATCATCGCGGTGCACTCGATGTGCCAGCCCGGCCGCCCTGGGCCCCAGGGGGAGTCCCACTGAGGCTCGCCGGGCTTGGAGGCTTTCCAGAGCGCGAAATCGAGGGGGTCCTCCTTCTCCTCGCTCGGATCGACACGCGCGCCCTCACGCAGGTCATCGATGTTGCGCCCCGAGAGCTCGCCGTAGGGCTTGAACTCCCGGACGCGGAAGTAGACGTCGCCCGACGGGGTGGAGTAGGCGAGGTCCCTCTCGATCAGGCGCTCGACGAGGCCGATGATCTGGGGGATGTGTTCGGTCGCCCTCGGGTGAACATCCGCGGGCTCGACGCCGAGGAGCCCGGACCTGTTGAAGTAGTACTCCGTGTAGGTCTGCGCGATCTCCTGGGGGGTCTTGCCCTCCTCGCGCGCGCGGTTGATGATCTTGTCGTCGATGTCCGTGATGTTCTGGACGAAGCGGACGTCGAATCCCCGGTGCCTCAGGTGGCGACGGATCACATCCATCACCACGAAGTTGCGGGCGTTGCCGATGTGGAAGTGGTCGTAGACGGTCGGGCCGCAGTTGTAGAAGAGCACGCGGCCGGGCTCGAGCGGCTCGAAGTCCACCTTGCCGCGGGAGGCGGTGCTGTGGATGCGGATCGTCACTGTCTCAGCTCGGCCCCGTGCTTCTCGGCGAGGGTCGACAGAATGGAGTCGATCACGCGCTGAACCTCTTCCTCGCGGAGAGTCCGGTCGGGCGCGCGGAACACGAGTGCATAGGCGAGCGACCTCTTGCCCTCGGGCACCCCCTCGCCCTCGTAGAGATCGAAGAGCCGTGCGCTCTCGAGAAGGTCACCGCCCGAGCGGGTGATCGAGTCGAGCAGATCGCCCGCCTGCGTGGACCTGTCCACAACGACGGCGATGTCGCGGTCGACGCTGGGGTGGCGAGAGACCTCACGGCACTTGACGCGGCGCGCGCGTGCACGCTCCACGAGCGGCTCGATCTGCATCTCCAGGGCGCAGACGCGCCGCTCGATCTCGAGAGTCGCGAGAAAGTCGGGGTGCAGCTCGCCGATCCGGGCCAGGACCTGCGGCCCCTGGCAGAGCACGGCGGCGCGCTTGGGATGGAACCGCGGATCCTCGAGGGGACGGACCTGGCACTGTGCGATCCCGAGGGCCTGGAGGCAGCGCTCCGCCACTCCCTTGATCGTGTGGAAGCCGTGCGCCCTGGCCGGAGAGCTCCAGGTCGCGGGTGTGCTCCCGCAGAGCACGGCGCAGAGCTCGGTCCACTCGCGCGGAGTGCCCCCGTCGTCCTTGGCGTGTGCCGTTCCGATCTCGAAGAGGCGCACGTCCGAGGCGCCGCGGTTGAGGTTGTGCGCCACATTGGACAGGACACTGGGCAGGACCGAGGGCCGCATGGCCGCGAAGTCCCGCGTCAGGGGATTGCGGATCATCACCAGGTTCTCAGCGAGGCCGAGCGACGCGAGGAACTCGGGACAGGTGAAGCCGAAGTTCAACACCTCGTGGAAGCCCTCGGCCACCAGCGTGTCCGTCAGTGGCCCGGTGGCCTCCGACTGCGGCGGAAGGGCGCGCGGCTGTCCCACGACGGCGGGCAGGGAGACGGGGATCTGATCATAGCCCCTGATGCGCGCGATCTCCTCGATCAGGTCGATCTCCCGCGTGAGATCCACTCGCCATGAGGGCGCTGTGACGAAGAACTGCTCGCGGTCGGCGCGGACGATCTCGCACCCGAGGTGAACGAGCAGGTCGGCGATCTCCGTGTGGGGGAGATTGAGGCCGAGCAGCTGCTGGACGCGGGAGAGGCGCAGTGCGATGGGGGAGCTGATCTCGGTGATCGAGCTCTGGACATCGATGGTGCCGCGGGCCACCTCTCCCCCGCAGATCTCCTTGATCAGCTGGGTCGCGCGGTTGATCGCGTGGGGGAGCATTGCCCGGTCGGTGCCCCGCTCAAAGCGCTGGCTCGAGTCGGTCACGATGCCGTGGCGCTTCGATGTCCGGCGGATGGTGACGGGGTCGAAGTGCGCCGCCTCCAGCGCCACGGTGGTGGTCGACTCGGTGACCTCGCTGTTGAGGCCGCCCATCACCCCCGCCAGGGCCACGGCGCGCTTTCCGTCGGCGATCACGAGATCGTCCTCGGTCAGTGTGAGCTTCGTGCCGTCGAGGGTCTCGAAAGCCTCACCCTCCTTCGCGGCCCGGACGGTGATCTGGCGATCCGCGATCATCTCGGCGTCGAAGGCGTGGAGCGGATGCCCCAGCTCCATCAGCACGTAGTTGGTCACGTCGACCACGTTGTTGACCGAGCGCAGGCCCACGCTCTCGAGCGCGCGGATCATCCACAGCGGGCTCGGGCCGACCCGGACCCCCTGGATCAGGCGTGCGCAGTAGCGCGAGCACTTGCTGCGCTCCTTGACCGAGACGTGGAGCATCTGCTCGACGTGCTCCAGCTGCTCCTGGATGCGGGCCGCGGCCAGATGCGTCTTGCGCTTGTGCTTGGCCGCCAGGTCCCGCGCTATTCCGTGGATCGACATGCAGTCGGGCCGGTTGGCCGTGACGCTGACATCGATGAGAAAGTCGACGGGCTCACCGACCTGCCACTCGGGGGGGAGAATCAGAATGCCCGAGGCGTCATCGCTCCAGTGGAGCTCCTTGCCCGAGCACATCATCCCCTGGCTCGGCACTCCGCGGATCTCCACCGGCTTGAGACGCATGCCGTTGGGCAGCTCGGCGCCGATCAGGGCCACGGGCACACGGTCGCCCTCGCGGTGGTTCGACGCCCCGCAGACGATGCTCAGGGGAGCGGGCTTGCCCACATCGACCGAGCAGAGCGTGAGCTTGTCGGCGTTGGGGTGCCGCTCGACGCTCTTGACCTCCCCGACGAGGATCTTCCCCGACCGATGTCCCAGGTCGATGGTGCCCTCGATCTCGAGCCCGATGTCGGTCAGGTCCTGGAGGATCTGATCGAGCGAGATCTCGAAGTTCAGATGCTCACGCAGCCAGCGCAGTGAAACAAGCATGGTCGTTGGATCGGGCGATCGTGTGATCGGGCGATCTCTCCACTCCTTCCGATTCTGCGAGTCCTCTCAGGGTGCGCCTCCCCCCGGCTCTCAGAGCTGGGTGAGGAAGCGGATGTCGTTCTCAAAAAAGGTCCGGATGTCCGTGATGCCGTGGCGGATCATCGCCAGTCGCTCGACGCCCATGCCGAAGGCGAAGCCTGTCCACTTCTCCGGGTCGTAGCCCACCGCCTCGAACACCGCGGGGTCCACCATTCCGCAGCCGAGGATCTCACACCACTCCTCGACCTCGACCACCTGGCCCCCGACGCTCCGGCGCGTCTTCAGCAGCATGTCGACCTCGGCCGAAGGCTCCGTGAAGGGGAAGAAGGAGGGGCGGAACCGGACGGGGATCTCGGGCCCGAAGAAGGCGTGGATGAACTCCTCCAGGACACCCTTGAGGTGCCCGAAGGTCACCCCGCGGTCGACCAGCAGGCCCTCGACCTGATGGAACATCGGCGAGTGCGTCTGATCGACCTGGTCATGTCGGAACACCTTGCCCGGGCAGATGATGGCGACCGGTGGCTGCTGGCTCTGCATCGCGCGGATCTGGACGGGCGAGGTGTGCGTGCGCAGGAGGAGATCGGAGCCCTCGAGGTACAGCGTGTCGTGCATGTCGCGCGCCGGGTGGTCGGGGGGGATGTTGAGCGCCTCGAAGTTGTGCCAGTCGTCCTCGATCTCGGGCCCGGTGGCGACCGAGAAGCCGAGCGCAGTGAAGATGCGCGTCACCTCGTTCATCGTGCGCGTGAGCGGATGGGTGGAGCCCACCGAGCGCTCCTCGCCGGGCAGAGTGATGTCGATGGTCTCAGCCTCGAGCTGGGCGGCGAGCTCAGCGCGTGCCAGGAGGCCGCGGCGCTCGGAGAGTGCTGCGGTGATGGCGTCCCGCACGCGGTTGGCCGCGGCTCCGACGATGGGTCTCTCCTCGGCGGAGAGGTTGCCCATCATCTTCATCACGGCCTGGATGGGCCCCCGCTTCGCCAGATGGCGTGCACGGACGTCGTCCAGGGCACTGACCGTCTCCGCCGCGGCGATGGCGCCAGCGGCCTCGCTCTGAATCTCCTCGAGCTGTCGGCACAGCGTGTCGACATCGGGTTTGGATGGGGCTGTCACGCGATGGCCTCCGGGGAGCGGCGGCCGCTCATGCCGCGCTCTTGGGCTCGAGCGCCTCCTTGGCGATGGCGCAGTGGGCGGCGAAGGCCTCAGGGTCTCGGGCGGCGAGGTCCGCGAGGATCTTGCGGTCCACCTCGACGCCGGCGGCCTTGAGGCCGCTGATAAATCGGCTGTACGACAGCCCCTCGGCGCGGGTGGCGGCGTTGATGCGGGTGATCCAAAGGGCACGGATGCTGCGGCGGCGCTGGCGGCGATCGCGGTAGGCGAACTGCCCGGCGCGCCGGAGAGTCTCCTTCGCGTTCTGGTAGAGGCGGCTGCGCGCCCCCTGATATCCAGAGGCGGCCTTGAGGACTTTCTTGCGCCGTCGGCGCGAGGCGACGTTGTTCGTCGAGCGTGGCATTTCTCGGTTCCTCCTGGTCAGGCGGGAAAAAGTGGTCGGGGTGGGGGAGTGGAGCAGTGGCGCGGGGGGTCAGTGACCCAGCAGGCGCTTGATCCTCCGCTCGTCGGCGGCCGCGACCAGGGTCGCGTCACGCAGGTGGCGTTTGCGCTTCTGGTTCTTCTTCGTCAGGATGTGGCTCATGAAGGCCTGACGGCGCTTGACCCTGCCCTTGCCGGTCAGTTTGAAGCGCTTCTTGGCGCCCGAGTTGGTTTTCATCTTCGGCACTGTGGGGGTCTCCTCGGTCTCGAGTGGATGATGGGATTCACTGATCCTCGGGCTGGGATTTCGGTTTGTCGATGGGCTCGTCCCTGGGCGAGACGATCACCGATCGGCTGCGGCCGACTTGGCGTGTGTTGAAGTCCACATCGCCGACCTCGCTGATCTCCGCGACCATTTTCTCATAGAGGCGAACGACCACCTCCTGGTTCACACGCCGGTAACCGCGGATCTCGACGGTCATCTTGACGCGGTGCCCCTCGGTGAGGAGCTCCTTGGCGTGTTTCATTTTGATCTCGTAGTCGTGCGGCCCGATCCGGGGCTTCATTTTGATCTCTTTGAGCTCGTGCGCCTTGCGATGCTTTTTCGCCTCACGCTGCTTGCGTCGCTGCTCGTAGATGATCTTTGAGTTGTCGCAGATCCGGCACACCGGGGGGCGGGCGTTGGGGGCGACCTCGACGAGGTCCAGACCCGCCTCGGTGGCCATCACCATGGCCCTCTCCCGAGGGGTCACCCCAACCTTCTTGCCATCCTGGTCAATCAGAAGCACCTCAGACGCTGTGATGCTCTCGTTGACTCTGTGCGTGGACACCGGCTCCGAAGGGAGCGGTCTGCCGCGGATTCTCAATCCAGCCTCCAAACAAAAAATCGGCGGACAGAGCTGACCGCCGCCGACTTGACCAATCACTCAAACCCAGCGCGGCGACTTCCCCTGGGGGGCACCGGTGGGTGAGAGACCTCGTCGGGGAGGACCTCTGCTTGCCGGGACGGACCTGACCCAAAGGGCAGGCGATCCGCCCAAATGCTGCGCGGATACGACCAAACGCGGCGAGGGGGTGTCAAGCGAAAAGCCCGATTTCTCAGGGCTCCAAGGCCCCCGGAGGGCGGGAAAGAAAGGGGCGGGACTGTGGGGGCAGTCCCGCCCGATGCAGCTCTGAACCCAGGGGGGAAGGGGGGGAGGGAGGGTCAGAGCCCAGCGATGATCTTCTCCACCTCAGCCCTCAGGGCCTCGGTGGCGGCATGCGTCTCCTTGACGAACCCATCTTTGGAGGCCGGTGCATGGGCCTCAGCGTAATCGTCGATGACCCGGGGGCCACGCTTGTCATCCTTGGCCTTGGAGGTCTCGACGTCCTGAGCGATCTTCTCCTGCATCGCGATGAGCTCCCGGAGGAGGGCTTTGGGATCGCGCTCGGAGAACTCGGCCAGGAGGACCTGACGCTCATGCTCCCAGCGCGCGTCGCCGCTCTTGGCCTCGAGGTCGACCTTGCCCTCGGCGGCGAGCCTCGCCCTCAGGCCATTGAGCGCATACCATCTGAGGTAGAATGTGTAGGCCTCGATGCCGGCGACGCGTGAGCGCTCCGACATGTAGTTCTTGCCGAGGCCCTTGACGTCGCGGTCGGTGTAGATCTCCTTGCCGCTGGCGGCCTGGAGACGGCTGCGGGCCTCGATCATCAGGTCGACGATGTCCGGGCGGAACACCTCGGTGACAATCTCTGCCCGGCGGGCCCTGTTGCGCTTGGCGTACTTGCCCTCGTTGCGCTTGACGCTGAAGATGTTGTCCGACAGCACCCAGCCGGGCATGATCTCATTGTATGCCGGGCTGATCCCCTCGTGCAGGGCCGCGGGGGTGTTGACGAGCGAGAATGGCATCTCGAGCCGCTGGGGCAGCGCGTTGACCGCCGTCGCGATGATCGAGTAGGGCGCACGTGTGAAGTCGGACGGCATCTTGATGTTGACACCGAGGCCGAAGAAGGTGCCCTCGCCGCACCAGATCTCCTGGTCCGGGGCCTTTCCGGTGTGGTTGGAGCCGACGTTGGCCCCGTAGCCGATGTTGCCCTTGCCCTCGGGCCAGAAGGCCGCGATCAGCAGAGCCTGGTGGTGGAATCCGACGAAGGGGCCGACAAGGCAGGCCGTGACCTCGCCCTCGGCGATCCCGGTGTTCGGGCCGACGACGGACTCGGTGACCTTGCCGTGGCGCTCGACGTGGCTGTGCTCGCACAGCGCGCTCTTGTCCACGATCGCCATCGAGGTGACCTCGCAGCCCCACTGGATCAGGCTGTTGACCACAAACGAGCCGTCGAGGATCTCCGTCCTCTCGTCGGCGGACGAGAGGACCGTCGCGTTTTCGACCTTGGTGGCGTTGTCGATCACTGCGCCCTCACCGACGAAGGTGTTGATCACCTTGCCGGTGTTGAGGATGCGGGCACCCACGCCGATGTATCCCTTGGCCGCCTTGGCCTTGGCGGTGTAGCCATCGACGAACTCCCCGTACTCCTCGAGGAGGGCACTGTCGCCGCGTGAGGAGGCGATCTTCGCCGCCACGTCGACCGTGATCTCGGCGTAGAGCTTGACCTCGCGGCCACCGGTCTCGATGGCGATGCCGATCTCGCGGCCGTTGCCGAACGCGGTGCCCGCGTCGGCCGCGACCGTCTGCGTGTTCGCCACCGCCGCTCCGCTGTCGAGGACGACATTGGAGAGGAGGCCGACGCTGTGCACGAGGGCCCCATCGCCGATCTCGCAGTTGGCGACGACTGCTTTGTAGACGCCGGCGGGCATCGTGATGCCATGGCCCAGGTCCACAGGGGTCCCGGTCGCACCGAGGATGACATCACCCATGAAGTGGGTTCCCCAGAAGTGGGCGGGGTTGAAGTCATCGGTGACCAGGATGCGGTCCCAGCTCTCCGCGGAGCAGCTGTGGGCGCGCAGGCGCTCCTGCTCCTGCGGCTCCAGGGCGCGGACACTGTCTCCGAAGAGGATCGACTTGCCGCCGGGGCTGTTGATCCTCGCGGTGGTCGCGAGGAGCTCCGAGGACTCCAGTGCATCGCCCACGAGGGCGCTCAGGCTCGTGCTCATCTTGTCAGGCACTCCTCTCTCGCATTGTCGTCACGGCCGCTCAGCCGTGGAGCAGCTCCATGGCCTTCGGCTTCTGGGCGTAGACCCACTTGTAGTAGTCGGCGTGCTCGAGCTTGGAGGCGGCGCCCTCATCGAGGATGACGATGGCGTGGGGGTGCAGCTGGAGTGCGCTGGCGGTGACCTGCGACGTGATTGGGCCCTCGATGAACTTCGCGACCGTCTCCGCCTTCTTCTCGCCGTTGGCGACCAGGAGGAGCTTTTTGGCCTCGAGGATGGTGCCGACGCCCATGGTGATGGCGAAGCGTGGGACGTCCTCCCTCTTGTCGAAGAAGCGGGCGTTGTCCTCGATCGTCTCCTCGGTGAGCGTCTTCATGCGGGTGCGGCTGCCCAGCGAGGAGCCGGGCTCGTTGAAGGCGATGTGGCCGTCGCCGCCGATGCCCAGCAGCTGCAGGTCGATCCCACCGGCTTTGTCGATCTCATCCTCGTACCACTCGCAGAACTCCTCCACGTTGACGGCGGTGCCGCTGGGGACATGGACGTTCTGGGGGTTGATGTTCACATGGCTGAACAGGTTGTCATACATGAAGTAGTGGTATGACTGGTCGTGCGTGGTGGGCAGGCCGAGGTACTCATCCAGGTTGAAGGTCACGATTTTCGAGAAATCGAGCTTGCCCTCTTTGTGGCGCCGGATGAGCTCCTTGTAGGTGCCGACGGGCGTGCCGCCGGTGGCGAGCCCGAGAACCGCGTTGGGCTTGCGCAGGATCTGCTCGGCGATGACATCCGCTGCGGCTTTGCTCATCTCGTCGTAGTCTTTGGTGATGATGACCTCCATGGGTCTCCTCCTGTGATCGGTCCGATTTGGTTTCGGTTGCTTTCGGGTCAGGCCTGACCCAAGTCCTGGTAGTGGGTGTGGAGCGCCAGCGTCAGCGCCCCCATCAGCCCCGCGTCCTCGCCGAAGCGTGAGACGCGGACCTCGAGCTCCGGCTCGATCCGCTCGAGCGACTTCGTCTGAATCGCGCGCCGCAGCGGCGTCAGGAGAATGTCACCCGCCTCCGCCATGGCCCCGCCGAGGATGATCACCTCCGGGCCGAACAGGTTGATCAGCGCGGCGATCCCATTGCCGATCAGAGCGCACGACTTCTCGAGCAGATGGATCGCCAGGCGATCCTCCTCCTCCGCCGCGCGGAAGATCTCATGGCCGGTCACGCGTCGCTCGGGCGCGAGACCCTCGGGGATGCGGGAGTGAACCCCCTCGCGCAGCGCGGCCTCGGCCTGCTGAGCCAGGGCATACTCGGAGGCCACCGCCTCCAGGCAGCCGTAGTTGCCACAGTAGCAGATCGGGCCGTTCTCGGTGGCGGTGATGTGGCCGAACTCGCCCACGTAGGAGCGCGAGCCCTTGTAGACCTTGCCGTCGATGACGATGCCCGCTCCGATGCCGGAGCCGAGATGGACGTAGAGCGCATTGCGGGTGCGGCGGAGATCGCCGAAGATCAGCTCGGCCAGTGTGATCGTCGCCACATTGTTGTCGATGACGACCGGGATGCCGAAGCGCTCCTCGAGGATCCTCTGAAGCGGGACATCCTTCCACTGGTCGAAGCGGGGAAACTCACATGAGACACCGGTCGCCTTGTTGACCAGGCCCGACAGGCCGATGCCGATCTGGCGAATGACCGCCTTGCCACCACGCCCCTGGAGCGCGTCGATCTGGATCTGAATGGCCTCGGTGATGCGCTGAATCGTGGCCTCGAGGCCGAGCTCGGGGCTGAACTCGGAGCTCTGGCGATTGCTGATGTGGCCCTTGAGATCGGAGATGGCCGAGCCGATCCCCCGCGAGAAAAAGGTCACGCCGATGACGTAGCCGCGCGAGGGGTTGATGTCGAGCAGCTGGGGACGACGGCCGCCGGTCGAAGAGGCGAAACCCTCCTCGACAACCTCCTCCTCGGCCATCAGTTCACTGATGAGTGTGGAGATGGTGGGAAGATTGAGGTTGGCCATCTTGGCCAATTCGCCACGGGAAATGGGGCCCTCTCTCCAGATGGTGTACTGAAGAAAGGCCTTTCGGGTGGCTTTTTTGTCCATTGCCATGGAAGTCTCCCCGTTGTCACTCCTGGTTCAACGACAAAATTCGGCGCGAACTCTTCGTATGAAACCCCATCCTGTCAAGGGGTTTTGGTATTTTTTTTCGAATAATGCAGTTTTTGCCCTGTTTTATGACACACATCTGCCGACAATCATCCCATTCGCATCGATTCGCAGAGCTGAAACAGCAGCTTATTGTCACAGCACTGCCGATGAAATCTTCAGATGAATGATTTCAAATGAGATAGCGCTAAGCCAGTTTCCACAGAAAATGAACAAAGCGTGGCTCGCTCACCGAGGGGGTGACAGAGCCATCAGGACTCGTAGATCACTTCCACCGGGAAGGGAGCCCGGCGCTGGAGATCCCGCACAGGAGATCCGAAGACCAGCCGCGATAGAACCGATCGGCTCTGGCGTGCGATCACGACGTGGTGGACGTCGTGCTCAAAAGCCAATCTCATCACCGCGGAGGCCAGCTGTCCCCCTGTCTCGAGAGATCGGCACCTCACGTCCAGGGCGGTCACCTGCTTTTCAATGGCCAGAAGAGCCCCCTGGGCGCGCAGGCGCTCGTCCTCGCTCAGCGCATCATGGACCATCTCGCCGACCCGTTCGCCCAGGAACCCCTGGTTCATGGCCAGCCGCTGGAAACTCTCAGTCACCTGGGGGTCGTGCACATAGGCGACGAGCAGCTCAGCGTCATGCTCGCGGCAGAGCGTCACGGCGCGGTCGATGGCAAGGGGGCACTCGCTCGAGTTGGTGATCACCAGTAGGATGGGCTTCATGCGCGCTCTCCTCCCCTCATCTCAGCCCCAGCACAGGGCCCCACCAGAGGATGGCCACGGCCATGAAGGCCAAGAGGCAGATCAGATTGAGCAGTGGCCCCTTCCATCCGATGCCCCGCATCGTCACGAATCCTGTCGAATGAGCGAGGGCGTTGGGCGGCGTGGAGATCGGCAGGGTGAAGGCCAGCCCGGCGGGCAGTGCGATGGCGAAGACCATCAGGCGGGGGTCGACGCCATCGGGGCCGATCTGAGGGGCCAGGTTGAGTGCCAGTGGCAGCAGCAGGGCGACGACCGCGGCGTTGCTCATCCCCTCGGTCAGAACGAGGGCCGTGGCGGCGAGGACGAACAGTGTCGCGATGGGGTGCTCGATCAGGCTCTCGCCCAGAAGTGAGTGAGCGATCCACTCAGCGCACCCTGTCTGGCTCACCGCCTTGCCCAGGGCGATGGCCCCCCCGTACATCAGCACAATGCCCCAGTTGACGTGCCTCTCGACCACGCCCCAGGAGATGACACGCAGGGCGAAGAGCGAGACGGCCCCGATCAGCCCGATGATTGCGACGCTCACATGGAGCCGCTCGGCGAGAACCCACCCGATCACGGTCAGAAGCAGAACAAGCCCCGTCAGGCGCTCCTCGAGTGTCGGGCGGCCCATGCGCTTCATCCGCACCTGCAGCGCCTCGCGGGCGGGGACGGTGGATTCGATCTCCGGGCGGAAGAAGAGCAGCAGGATCGCGGCGGCGGCCCCCAGCGACATGAGCACCAGTGGGAATGCCGCGATCCACCACTCGAGAAAACCGATGGAGTGCTGACCCTCGGTGTTGCGCGCCAGGATCTCGATGGCGAGCGGATTGCGCGCACCGCCGAGAAAGGTGGCGATGCCCCCGATGATCGATCCCCACGCCAGCGCGAGGAAGAGCCCCGTTCCCATCCGGCTGCGGCCGGGCACGAGCCGGAGGGTGCGTGCGATCTCGATGACGATCGGGAGCAGCATGGCCGCGACGGCGTGCTCGGGCATGACGTGGGCGAGCGCCGCGGCCAGCAGCAGGAGGCCGATCAAGAGACGGCGGGGGGTCGTCCCGATGCGATTGAGAATCGCCATGGCCACGCGGGTGGAGAGACCCGTGTGCATGATGGCGGCGGCGATGATGAAGGCGCCGATGATGAAGAAGATGGCCTCGTTGCCGAAGAGGGCGAACGTCTGCTCCGACGTCATGATGCCGCACAGCGGGAGAAGAAGCAGGGCGAGCAGGCCAGTGACGCTGAGGGGGAGGGCCTGTGTCACCCAGAGGATCAGGCAGAGGACGAAGACGGCGAGCGTGCGCTGCCCCTCGGGTGTCAGCCCCTCGAAGGGCTGACGCGTGGCCAGCCACAGAAAGACGCCTCCCGCGAGGAGCATCGTGATCCAGTGATGGGTGCGCGCCAGCGCGACACGCCACAGCGGCCGCGTGTCGACGATGATCTGAGAAGAGATTGTCGGAGCGGAGGGCATGGCTCAGAGCTCGGACGACTCGAAGCTCTGCTCGGCTCGCCGCACCCGGAGTCGGCGCCGCAGGCGGATGAGATTGCGAATGAGGGCCTGGGCAGTGCGACTGCGTGGTGATCCCGTGCGGATGACCTCCCCGGCCTGATCCGCATCGAAAGCGGCGGTGGGGATCTCCACCGCCTCGGCCAGGGGATGCGGCGTCCAGGGTCTCTGGAGCTTGGCGTGCACGATCTCCTCCTCGAGCACGCGCCAGAGATTCACGAGATCGGCCTGCGTCCACACACGCCTCATCGACTGCCAGCTCTCCTGGAGGAGCCTGAGGTCCCAGGTGGCGCGCACATGGATCTGGGCGAGGCGCGTGATCGCCCGCAGCGTGTCCGTTGGGGAGTCAAGACCCACGAGGAGGGAGCTCAGGGCTGTCCCTCGGGGGAAGACCACCGCGGCCCGCTCGAGTGCCTCGAGAGTGTCGCTCAGCGGGGCGGGGCGGCTCTCATCGCTCAGAGCCTCGGCGCTGAGACTCAGGGTGGGGATGTTGATGGCGTCGGCCCCGTGGCCATAGAGCATGTCGATCCCCACGGCTGCGGTGGGCGGAGGGCAGTCGAGCGCGATCACGACATCGAAAGTGCGCCGGATCGACTGCAGAAGCGGGCAGATGAGCAGGTCGAGCTCGCCGGGGGTGAGCCGCTGGAGCCATCGCAGCGAGACGCAGTCGATCTCGCCGGCGGCCAGGGCGGCCTCGACGGTGTCGAGGACATCGTCGTAGGAGAGCGGGACAACCCGTGACTGCCCCGGGGGTGAGATCACGAGTCGGCGCTCCGCCCCCTCGGCCTCGACGTGCAGGGGGTGAAACAGCAGCGATCCGAAGAAGGAGCGGCACAGAGCCGTGCGCGGGTGACCGTCGGGCGTCTGACCCGCGAGGAACGCGGGCCGTGGCTTCACGCGGACAGGCCACTCCTCCTGGTCGAGGAGCAGCGCGGCGCCCTCGCCCTCGAGCCGGAGAACCGTCCGCGTCTCGGCCGAGGTCCGCGCAGAGATCGGGAGTCGCCACTGGGGTTGCAGTGCGATTTCGAGTGTGGGCTCACCCGCGGCGCGGATCTGCGTGAGCGGCTCGAGGTCCATGCGGGTCATGGGCGCACCGCTGCGCGTCTCCACGGAGACGCCGTGGAGCAGAAGGTGAATGGCGGCCTCGCCGAGTGAGTGTTCGGTGCTCATCGGTTCAGACATGTGGGCGCACGGGCTTGCCTGTGGATCTGCGGCAAGTCGCCGCACTCCAAACATGGGAAGTGCAAGGCAGACGGGCTGCGATGGCTCCCCGCGGAGTCAACACATCATCCCCGACGTGGGGCAATGGTTTTCTCAGTCGTCGAACAGATCCCCATCGAGGGGGGGATTGAGGTTGAACTCGATGTAGCGATATCGCTCGTACCGCGAGCCATCGGCGAGGCGGTTCTCGAAGTGGATCGGCAGCAGCGTATCCGGGTCCAGCCAGATGGTGAAGGAGGTCACCGGATTGCCCGGGACCTCGGGGTGACTGAAATCGACGCGCGTGAGACTCTGGCGACCGGCCTGCTCGAGCCCGAGATTCTCGCAGGTCACCTCGGCGTCCTCGGGCGTCTGCTCGATGGCGGCGATGTAGCGGTCGATGGTCAGGTCGATGCCGAATGTCGTCACGGGGCGATGGCTTGTCGCCAGTGCCCGCTCACCGGCGGGATCGATGCTCAGGGCAGGAAGCCAGGGCCGGTCGACCGACATCGAATCCCACCCCTCCTGCCAGGTGACGACCTGCCCCTCGTCGGGGCTGCGGAACTCGATGCGCAGCGCGCGCGGCCGGAGGCGGAAATAGACGTCGAGGTCCTTGCGATACATCTCGCCGTCGATGAGCTCCTCGGAGATCAGATGGCCGCTGTAGCCGCCGGTCATGCGCTCTGTGATCCCCTCGCGGATGGAGTTGAGGACCAAGAGCGCCTCCTCACGGCCCGAGAGCTCAGGCTCGGCCACGGCCTCCTCGGGTGTCGCAGCCTCGCCGCTGATCTCGTCGACGCGGGTCTCAACGGTCTCCGCCATGCCCTGGCCCAGATCCTGGGCCTGGTCGGCGAGCTGCTGGACGCCCTCGCCCATGGCCTGCCCGATCTCCACCGCCTCCTGGGCGACCTCGTCGAGGCGCGATGTCCCTTCGCTCTCGGGGCCCTGGGCCACGAGGGGAAGCGTGAGAAGAGTGAGAATGACGAAGGCCGCAGCCAGATGTCTCATGGGGATGGTCCTCCCTCCGGGTACTGTGATTCTCATTGCGGGGAATCCTCGCAGAACTGTCCCTCTTCGACAAGCTCTGTGATGCGTGGGTTCACACCGCAGAGCGGACAATCGGGGGTTTTTCGGACGGTGATGCGTCGAAACTCCATCGAGACAGCGTCGAAGAGCATCAGAGTCCCCTCCAGGCTCTCGCCGATTTCCGCGAAGTGCTTGAGCACCTCGGTGGCCTGGATCGTCCCGATCATCCCCACCACCGAGCCGAGGATACCCGCCTCCTGGCACGAGGGGATCAGGCCCGCCGCCGGGGGCTCGGGGAAGAGGCAGCGGTAGCACGGCCCCTCGCCCTGCATCTTGAATGTCGTCACCTGCCCCTCGAAGCGGAGCACGGCGCCCGTGAAGAGTGGTGTCTTCGTCATCTGGCAGGCGTCGTTGACCAGGTAACGGGTGGGGAAATTGTCCGAGCCGTCGACGACGGCATCGTGCTCCGCGAGGAGGTCGAGGATGTTGTCGCGCGCGAGGCGGGCGGTGATCCCCTTGACCTGCACGTCGGGATTGAGATCTGAGAGCCGATCTCGGACGGAGATGGCCTTCGGTTTTCCGACGCTGGACGTCGCGTGGGCGATCTGACGCTGCAGGTTGTCGATCTGGACGTCGTCGAAGTCGATGATCGTCAGCGACCCGATGCCCGCCGCGGCAAGGTACAGCGCCGCGGGAGAGCCCAGCCCCCCCGCGCCGACGATGAGCACCCGCGCGGCGAGCAGCCGCTCCTGGCCCCTGCCACCGATCTCGGGCAGGATAATGTGGCGCGAGTAGCGCTCCATCTGCTCGTCGGTGAATCGCATCGCCTCAGCCCCCCGCGATCACGGGCAGGATCGAGATCTCGTCGCCGTCGCGGACGGCGGTGTCGTGATCCTCGAGGAAGCGGATGTCCTCCCCGTTGACGCTGATGATGATGTGGCGGTGGAGCTGCCCACGCTCGTTGTAGATCATTTTCCTCAGGCCACCGAACCGCGTCTCAATCGCCTCGATCAGCTCAGTGACCGTGGCGCCATTGACCTCGACGACGCTCTGCCCGCTCGTCGCCTGGGTCAGCGGGGCCTGGAGGTGAACGCGGGGCATGGGTCAGTGCACCCGCTCAACAATGAGACGCCAGGCCTCCTCGCTGCCATCCTCGGGCTGGAGACCGAGGAGACGCTGTCCCTCGCTCGCGAAAGACCGCGGGATGTTGTGGCGTGCCTCGCCCCCGTGGAGACGCACCTCGAGGCGTTGGCCGACCGCGAGGTTCTCCAGCGCGAGCTTCGCCTTCACAAAGCCCATGGGGCAGGCCTGACTGGTGACGTCGATGAAAAAGTGGATCTCAGTGCTCTCAGCCATGGCAGACAGTTACACGACAGGACGCGAGGGGCGCCAAGCCTTTTCTCACTCGAACATCGCCCGCAGGCTCTCGGTGTAGGGCGGACGGGCGATGCCCCGCTCGGTGACAATCCCAGAGATGAGGTGGTTCGGTGTCACATCAAAGGCGGGATTGTAAACCTCGATATCTGAGGGACCTGTCTGGCGCCCGAACCCCTGGATGATCTCCTCCTTGCCGCGCTCCTCGATCGGGATCCGGTCGCCCGAGGGGAGCGACATGTCGACCGTGGAGAGCGGTGCGACGATGTAAAACGGGATGCCATGCTCCTTGGCGAGGACGGCGACCATATAGGTCCCGATCTTGTTCGCGGCGTCGCCGTTGGCCGCGATGCGATCCGAGCCGACCAGGGCGAGGTCGACCTTTCTCTCGCGCATGACAACGGCGGCCATCGAGTCGCAGATCAGCGTGCAGGGCACGCCCTCCTGGAGGCACTCCCAGGCGGTGAGGCGCGCGCCCTGGAGCAGCGGCCGCGTCTCGTCGGCGTAGACGTGGACCCGCTTGCCCTGCCGGTGCGCGGTGAAGACCGCGTTGAGCGCCGTGCCGTACTTCGCCGTCGCGAGCCCCCCCGTGTTGCAGTGGGTCAGGATGCCCTGGCCGTCCTCGATCAGCGATGCGCCGTGCTCGCCCATCGCCAGGCAGACGCGGTTGTCCTCCTCGATCATCTCGAGGGCCTCGTCGAGGAGCCGCCGCTTGATGGCCTCGACGGACTGATCTCTCACTGACTCCGCCACGCGCCGCATGCGATCGAGTGCCCAGAAGAGGTTCACCGCCGTGGGCCGTGAGGAGGCGAGATAGTCGGAGGTCTTACTCAGGTCCCGCTCGAAATCCTCCCATCTCTGCGCGGGGGAGTCCTTCACCCCCGTCACGACACCCAGGGCCGCGGCGACGCCGATGGCGGGGGCGCCACGCACGCGGAGCATCTTGATCGCCTCCCAGATCTCCTCGACGGTGGTGAGGTCGAGGAAGCGCGTCTCAGTCGGCAGGAGCGTCTGATCGATGAGGCGGACATGGCCGTCGGTCCAGGCGATGGTCTCTGTGGGCATGACAGAAAGGCTCGCTGTTCGGTTGAATTGCTGCTCAGAATCTGCTCATCTGGCCCAGGTGCAGCGACCATGTCAATGAGCAGACGGCCCATGGGCGAGGAGACAGACGAAGGGTGATGCGGGTGAAGCTCTATTTCATCGGGCACGGGATGAACATGGCGCGGTGTGTCGGAGGGCCTGAGAGCGCCGATCTGCGCGGCGTCCGCGATGCCCATGTCTTCGATCTGCCTGACGGTCTGACCATCGAGGACTGCATGTCCAAATCACCCAATCAGATCCTGGCGATGGGGGCGGAGATCGTGGATCCGCTCGTCGAGCCGTGGGACGGGGCTGACTGATGAGAGCCTGGTCCACCCACGCATCTCTGCTGGCCCTCGCCCTGCTGAGTCCGCTGTGGCTCAGGGCCGAGGAGATCATCGTGGACAACGATGATGGCGCCCCCGCGTACACCGAGACCGGCGCATGGACGACGAGTGGCCTCACCGGATATGCGGGGCTGACCTACCGCTTCACCACCGAGGCCCCACCCTTCGCGAGCGCCGAGTGGACCTTCACCGTCTCCACAACCGGCTCCTATGAGGTCTCCGCGATCCTCCGCGCCGGGACAAACCGGCCAACGGGGGCGCGTTACACCGTCACCCATGCGGGTGGCTCCAGCGAGGTGATCGTGGATCAGACAGGGGCCCCCGACATTGTGGAATTGCCACTCGGGGAATTCGCCTTCCAGAGCAGCACGCCGGGCTCGGTGTGTCTCGACAACACCGGGAGCGTCGGCTATCACATCGCCGACGCCATCCGAGTCATCACAGCGGTCAACGATCCCCCGGAGATCACGGGGTTGGCTATCAGCCCCGAGCTGCCCGGGGTGGGGGAGACGGTGACGGCGACTGCCACGATCACCGACGTCGACAGTGCCATCGCCTCCGCCGAGCTCGAGTGCAGCCTCGATCCGGGGGGAGGACCCTTCCTCGTCCCCGCCCTGGATGACGGCGCCCATGGCGATGGGGTCGCGGACGATGGGATCTTCGGCGCGGGGATTCCAGGCCAGGCCAATGGCGTCACCGTCACGTATCTGCTCCGCGCGGCGGATGACCAGGGACTTCTTGCCTCCAGCGCGTCCTCGGCCTACACCGTGGACATGCTGAGTGATCCCACGGCTCTGAGTTTCGTCATCGCCGGTCAGTCGAACGCATCGGGCCGGGGGGAGCTCGACGAGAACAACGAGACTCCCCATCCCCGGGTTCTGGTGTTCGGCAACGACTATCGCTGGCGCATCGCCACGGAGCCCGTCGATGACGCGACGGATCAAGTCGACCTCGTCTCCTCCGAGCTCGCGATCTACGGATTCAATCCGCGCCACAGCTTCGCGCTGCGCGCCGGCAAGGACCTGGTGGCCGCGGGTGCCTCGTCGATTCACCTCATCCCCTGTGCGCTGGGGGCGAGCAGCATCAGTGACTGGCGTCGCCCCGCCAACCCGTTCGATCGCACGACGCTGTTCGGCTCGATGAACTGGAGGCGGAGTGTGGCTGCCCCCGGCGGGCCCACCGCTCTCTGGTGGTACCAGGGGGAGGCGGAGTCGGGCTCGTCGACCTTCATCGCAGACCACACGGCTCTGGTGGCCGAGATGCGTGAGGAGATGGGAGCCGACCTCCCCATCATCTGTGTGCAGCTGAACAATCCCAATCGCTCCGACTATCACGGCGTCGCGGAGCTCCAGCGCCGGATGGAGAGTGGCAGCGGCGACCCCGCGGCGCTGAGCCGCCATCACATGGTGGTCACGATGGATCTGGGAATGAGCGACACCGCGCATCTCGATCAGGCGGGCTTCAAGGAGCTCGGCCGCCGCATCGCCCTCGCCACGCGAGAGCACGTGCTCGGCCACGAGGTCGACGGAACGGGCCCGCGGCTGTCGGGGATCCATCCCATCACGCACCCCGGCGACGACCGGAGCCGCGTGCGCATTCAATTCGATCAGCCGGTCAACGACGCGGTGAACGCCTATGACAATCTCTTCCGGGTTCTTGATGATGGTGTGGAGGTGCCTGTCAGTGCGGTGCAGCGTGATCCCGCGGACAGCAGGGCGGTCCTGATCGATCTCCCCTCTGCGATCTCAGGGGTGACGACCGTTCAGTACGGGATCACCACGGAGACACCGCCTCTTCTCAACGCGATTCAAAACGCCGATGGTCTCCCCACACCCCGGTTCGGACCGCTGGAGGCGGTGCCGGAGTCGGTGCCCGCCGCTCTGACGGGAATTGGTCTGAACTGAGTCACTGCGGAGTGCAGGCAGAGCGCTGATCCCATCTGCGCCTGATGTGGTGAGGATCAGATCTCGATGTCGATGCGGTGCGAGGAGTCCTTGTCGGGGGGATTCTTTGACTCCTTCGTCTCGTCGGTCTGGGCGTGGGATTCAGCCTCCCCCTTCCGCTTGCGGCGGGGAGGTGTCTGCCGTTTCCGCGGGGGATCGGACCCAATCCGATAGGTCTGTTGAACTTCAAACATCGCTCCGTCCCTCCTTGGGCGGAGGTGGGGCGCTTTGGACAACCAAAGCCTCATCACTTTAATCGGATCAAACAGGAGTTCGCTTTAAATTTAAATGCACCTATTTATGAAAAAATCCACCCTCAAATCGACCGCCGGGCCTCCTCGGCCAAGATCTTCTTCAGGGTGCCCCTTTTCTCGGCGAATCCCGCCCGATCCATGAGGGCGTAAGTCGCGATTTTTCCCTCCTCGACGCCCGGCTGATCGAAGGCATTGATCCGCAGCAGCCCCCCCGCATGGGCAGTGGCGATCTCCATCATCATGAAAAACTCACCGATGTGGGCCTCATCGATCTGGGGGAACACCAGCTTGCAATTGGGGCGCTGATTGTTGGTCAGGGCGATCTCGGTCGCCACCTGCTCCGCGCTGAGCAGCTTCCCCAGGTCGCTGCCGCCGAGATAGGCGAGTGACTCCTCATCCGTGTGATCCGGGGGAATGGGGCACTGGTGGCGCCAGTTCTCGACGGCCATCAGCGTGTGAACCTTGTCGTTGGGTCCCTCCACATAGAGCTGAACCTGGGAGTGCTGGTCGGTGGCGCCGAGCGCTTTGACGGGCGTCTGGCCGACCTCGACGACGTTTCCCTCGACATCGTGGCGCTTGCCGAGACTCTCCGCCCACAGCTGGCGGAACCAGTCGGCCAGATCTCTCAGAGCCGAGGCGTAGGGCATCATGACCGCGATGTGCTTGCCCCTCTCACGCTGAAGCAGCATGTGGGCTCCCGAGTGGAGATACGCAGGATTGTCCCAGAGATTCGTGGTCGCACAGCGACGCTCCATTGCCCCTGCGCCCTCGAGCATGGCGTCGATGTCGTATCCCATCACCGCCGCCGGGAACAGCCCCACCGCGGAGAGAACACAGAAGCGCCCACCCACGCTCGGGGGCACCGGGAGGGTGGGGATGCTCTCCTCGTCGGCGATCTTTCGGAGAATCCCCTTCTCGGGATCGGTCGTGAAGACGAGGTGATCCCGCAGCTTCGCCTCGCCCACGGTTCTCCTGAGCAGATCCCGAATGACGAGATAGTGCGCCATGGTCTCCGCTGTGCTGCCGCTCTTGGAGACGACATTGAAGACAGTGGCCTTGGGGTCGATCACCTCGAGAAGATCCGAGGTCAGCTCTGGGTCCGGATTGTCGGGGACGAACAGTCGCGGAGCACCGCGCCTCTCCGGAGAGAGGAGATTGTGGAAGGCGTGGCCCAGGGCGGTCTGGACCGCGATGACGCCCAGTGCGGAGCCCCCGATTCCCAGGACCACGAAGGTGTCGCAGCGGTCGCGGACCTCGGTGGCCATCGCCCTGATGGCCGCGGCGCCCTCGGAGTCGGAGGGGAGATCATAGAATCCCAGCTCACCCGCAGCCCGCCGGGTCTGGAGGTCGGCGTGGATGCGTTTGGTCTTGCCGACGAGCGTGTCGAGATCCTCGTCCGTCAAGCCGTGCTGTGGACCCACGGCGTCTGCCATGAGGTGGGTGAGGTCGAATTTCAGGGCCATGGTCTCACTCCGGTCAGAGAGGTGGGGTGATGTGTTGATTGGGGGATCATGGGGCGAATGGCAAGGACCACTTCATCCATTGAGCAGCGTGGGAGGAAGACCGAAGAGCGAGAGGGCATTTCGGGTGGTGATCTCGGTCACCTCGGCCTCGCTCAGGCTGAGCAGCTCCGCCAGAAAATGCGCGATGTGGGCCACCAGAGCGGGCTCATTGCGCTTCCCCCGGTGAGGGACAGGGGCCATGTGCGGGGCGTCGGTTTCGACGACGACACGCTCGAGCCCCACGGCCCGGATGACGTCGCGGAGACCCTCGGCGTTCTTGAAAGTCACGAGCCCCCCGATGCCGAGATGAAACCCCAGCGCGAGAGCCCGCTCAGCCGCGGGGAGATCCTCGGCGAAGCAGTGAAGGACGCCGCGCAGAGAGGAGTCCTGCTCCTGCTCCAGGACGCTCAGGAGATCATCCGCCGCCTCGCGGCAGTGGAGCACCACAGGGAGCCCGTGCTCCTTCGCCAGACGCAGCTGCGCCCGGAGCGCCTCGGCCTGCTGCTCACGGGGGGAGAAGTCGTAATGATAATCGAGCCCGGTCTCGCCCACAGCCACGATCCTGGCGTCCCGCCGTGCGCTGAGAAGCTCGCGCAGGCTGGCCTCCGCCTCCACGCCCCATTGGGAGGCATTGTGGGGATGCACTCCGACGGTGGCGAAGACCGATGGGTGAGAACTCGCCAGCTCGACCGCCCTCTGGGATGAGGCGATATCCTCGCCGATGGAGATCACGGCCCCGATCCCGGCCCCGACCGATCGGTCGATGATCGCCTCGCGATCCCCATCGAACTTCGCGTCGGTGAGGTGGGCATGGGTGTCGACGAGGACCATATGCGCAGCGCTCCCGTTCGCCCAGTGGAGCACAGGCGTGGGCGGGGACTCAACCCCGACCTTTGACTCGGCGGAGGCGATGGGCACATGACTTGCAAACGCGGAATCGCCAGATCAAGATCAGCGAGGTCGCCGCGGAGCATCGGCGCCATCATCGAGGAGTGTGGACATGGAGAACGTCATCATCATCGGATCGGGCCCTGCGGGGCACACCGCCGCCCTTTACGCGGCCCGCGCCGATCTCAGCCCCCTGATGTTCGAGGGGGGGCTGAGCGCCGATTTTCAGCCGGGTGGCCAGCTGATGACCACCACCGAGGTCGAGAACTTCCCGGGCTACCCCGAGGGGATCACGGGCCCGGAGATGATGGAGCAGTTCAAGAGGCAGTCGGAGCGATTCGGCACACGCGTCGTCGGGGAGACCGTCACAAAGGTCGACCTGAGCGTGCGCCCCTTCAAGGTCTGGGTGGACGACGAGGTGCACGAGACGCGGGCGCTGATCATCGCCACGGGGGCAACGGCGAAATACCTGGGGCTGGAGTCGGAGAGGACCTTCGCCAATCGCGGGGTGTCGGCCTGCGCGACCTGCGACGGCGCGCTCCCGCGATTCCGCGGCAAACCCCTGGTGGTCGTCGGGGGAGGGGACACGGCGATGGAGGAGGCGCTCTTCCTGACCAACTTCGCGAGCCGCGTCCACGTGGTGCACCGCCGCGACAAGTTCCGCGCGAGCAAGATCATGGGCGACCGCGTTGTCGCTCACCCGAAGATCCAGGTCGAGTGGAACTCCGTCGTCGACGAGATCCGGGGCGACGATCAGAGCGGCGTCACGGGTGTCAGGCTCCGCGACACCCAGACGGGCGAGACGCGCGAGATCGAGTGTGTGGGCTACTTCTGCGCGATCGGCCACAAGCCCAACACCGATCTGTTCACGGGCGTGCTCGACATGGATGAGCAGGGCTATCTGATCACCC
>JAFGKF010000360.1 GCA_016928695.1 Candidatus Sumerlaeota bacterium
CCGGCGACTCACTTCGCCCCACCGGAGCGCGCCGCGCCGTCCGAGGTCGAGCAGCGTTCCCGCGAGATCGCGCAGGATCCCCTCTTCCAGGCCATCCTGGAGTCAGTCGATGGATTCCTGATGATCCTCAATCCCCAGCGACAGGTGCTCGCCGTCAACACCGATCTCCTCAGGCTGCTCGGGATCGAGGATGTCGAGTGCCTCCTTGGGGATCGACCCGGCGAGATCATCGGATGCATCCACGCGCCCACGGGCCCCGGCGGCTGCGGCACCGCGAAGGCCTGCGCCTCCTGCGGCGCCGTGCTCTCGATCCTCCGAAGCCAGAGCAGCGGGGAGCCGACCGTCGGTGAGTGCCTCGTGACGGTGAATGAGGATCACACGGAGCCGATGGAGTTCCGCGTCCGCGCCTCGCCCATCCGCGTCGGCGAGCACGAGTTCACCGTGCTCGTCTTCAGCGACATCAGCGCCGAGAAGCGCCGTGAGGCGCTCGAGCGGACGTTCTTCCACGACGTGCGCAACACCCTCGGCGGGCTCCTGGGGTGGAGCACCCTGCTCGAGTCGGCCGCGGACCTCGATCCCCGGGAGGCGGCGGGGCGCATTGTTGCCCTCTCACGTCGCCTCAGCCAGGAGATCGAGGATCAGCGGCGCATGAGCCAGGCCGAGCGCGGCGAGATCGAGATCGATGTGGAGACGAAGCGGGTGGAGGAGCTCTGGGAGACACTGACCGCCGTCTTCGACGTGCACGAGGCGGCTCAGGACAGGCATCTCGAGATCATGCCCGCCGAACCCGACGACTCGGTCACCACAGATGTCTCCCTTCTCATGCGCGTGCTGACCAACATGACCAAGAACGCCCTCGAGGCCTGCCTGGAGGGCGAGACGGTCCGTGTGTGGTTCGAACGGCGAGACGGCGAGTCGATCTTCCACGTCGGAAATCCCAGTGAGATCCCCGAGGACGTCGCCCTGCGCATCTTTCAGCGCTCCTTCAGCACCAAGGGGGGCCGCGGACGCGGCATCGGCACCTACAGCATGAAGCTCTTTGGCGAGAAGATCCTCGGCGGCCGCGTCTGGTTCGAGACCGGCGAGAGAGGCACAGTTTTCTCGATCGCGCTGCCCGAGTGCTCCAGTGGTTGAGTCCCCGTCAGCGGGTTGGTCCGCCCGAGGTCCAGAGGAGCACCGCGACAAGGGCGAGGATCGTCAGAATCAGCAGTGCGATGATCACATGTTGTCCTCGGCCGTGTCCCCGGCGCTCCCCCTGGGTCAGCAGATGCGCGGAGAGCGCCTCGCCGAAACCCAGCCCGATGGACCTCGTGACCCGGTGACTCTGAGTGCGCTCGAATTGGCCGGGGGCGGTCTCCTGATATCCCATCGCTCTCGCCAGACTCGCGATGTCACCCGCCGACCACTTCAGATTGAACTCACGCCGCTCCTCCTCCGAGATCTGGCCATCGTGATCGGTGTCGGCCAGGGCGAGCTGCAGCGCCTCAGGCAGGTCCGCCAGGGGATCGGAGGAGCTGGGATCGGTCTCAATCAGACAGGAGCGTGACTCGGAGACGACGCTGCGCCCCACCGTCAGCGGTCCGCCCCCCGTGATCTCCCCCAGCACCCTCTCGATGTCCCGCTCCACCTGCTCTCGGACCGCCGGCGGCAGGCTGTCGAGGTCGCCCACCTCCCGTCCATTGACGTTGATCGTGACCATTTCCCCCGGCGGCGCAGATGAGTTGGTCTCTGCCTCAGACCCGCTCTGCGTGATCCGTCGCCGCCACGCGGGCTCTTCGCGGGACTCGCTGTCGAGAGGACTCATGGCTCACCCTCCTCTCCCTGCGCTGCGGATCATTCAACTCCCACCGGCGAGCGTTTCAATGGAAAAAGGCGGGGGAGCCCCCCGGCTCCCCCGCCCGGTCGATGGCGTCCCCAGTCCCTCTCAGGGATTGTCGACCGTGTTCACGTTGTTGACCAGATCAGCGGCGTCGAGAGCCCCGTCCTCGTTGATGTCGCACTGGTTCATCGGCGGAGTGGCCTGCGTGCCCACGAGCATCTCGGCCAGATCCGTGGTCTTCTGGATGCCCACGCCCGAGAGTGTCACGCTCACCGTCGGCTCATCGGGGTCGTCTGTCACAAGCGTGAGAGTGGCGCCGTGGTCACCCAGGATCTCGGGATCGAACTCGATCACCACCTCGCGGCTCGATCCTGCACTCATCGCTGTGATGGTGGTCGGGTCAATCGCAAACTGCGCCGCGTCGGTGCCCGTGATCTCCGTGCCGGTGACGAAGTGGAGCGAGGCGCTGCCCAGGCTCTCCACCGCGACGCCCCCGGTGGCGGCGCCGTCGTCGACGTCCTGGTTGCCGATGGCGAGGGACGAGACCGTCACGTTGATCTCGGGCACTCCCACCTCGACCACGCCGGAGGGGGTGTCCTCCGCATATGCCATGGTGAGCGGGATGTGGTGGGCGGCGTCCTCGGCGACGCTGCTCGTCTCCGTCACGTGTGTGATCTGGAATTGGTCGGGCGACTGCGCGATCGCGTCGGCCGTGGTCTCGACCAGGAGATGGAGCACCGCGGGGGAGCCGTGGATGAAGCGGAGGTCCGGCTCACCGCTGGCGAGTGTCATCGTCAGTCGCCCCTCTCCATCGAGCAGGAGCGTCGTGAGCCTGTCCACCTCCCGGAAATAGTCGGGATTGTCGGTCCCGTCGTCGATCCAGAGCTGAAGGCTCTCGATCAGCGCGTTGGCCTCGCCGGAGGTCAGCGGATCCCCATCGGACTCCTCGAGCAGCAGATCGATCGAGGCCAGCTCGATGTCTGTGTCATACGGCCAGCCCAGGTGCTGGGGGACGATGGCCATCACGGGGCTGGTCACCCCATTGCCCAGGGAAAATGGCGCCTGCGCCGTGGTCGTGAGGGCAAACTGCCCGCCGCGGTTCTCGTACCAGGCGAGCTCGCTGTCGGTGGTGGAAGCGGCGAGAACATCGGGATCCCCGTCGCTGTCAATGTCGGCCGCGAGGACCGAGTTGACCCCATCACCCGCGGTGGAGATCACTTGCTGGGGGCCGAAGGTGCCCCCACCGGTGTTCAGATAAAGCGAGACCTCATCGTCAGTGACAGAGGCGACAAGCACATCCAGGTCGCCGTCGCCATCGATGTCCTCCGCGAAAATCGCATAGGACGCGTCGCCCTCGGTGGAGATCACCTGCTGGGAGCCAAAGGTCCCGGATCCATCCGTGTTTTCATACCAGGCGGCCTTGTCGTCGGTGTCTGAGGCGGAGAGCACATCAAGGTCGCCGTCGCCGTCGAGATCCGCCGCGAAGACACCACGGGCCCCATCGGCAGCGGTGGAGATCACCCGCTGGGGGCCGAAGGAGCCGGCTCCATCGGTGTTCTCATACCAGGCGATCTTGTCATCATTGTAGGAGGCCGAGAGCACATCGAGGTCGCCGTCGGCATCGAGATCGGCCGCGCAGACCATGACGGGCAGATCGGCATCGCCCTCATTGCCGTTGCCCGGAATGCCGTCGGGATCGGGGGTGTTGATCGGCTGCTCCGCACTGAAGGTGCCGGCGCCGTCTGTGTTCTCGTGCCAGGCGACCGTGTCGTCGTAGAGCGAGCAGAGGAGGATGTCCATGTCACCATCGCCGTCGAGATCGGCAGCGAAGACCGAGTAGGCACCATCGGCCGCGGTTGAGATCACCTGCTGGGGGCCGAATGTGCCCGCCCCATCTGTGTTCCCATACCAGGCGATCTTGTCATCCAGCCGCGAGGCCGAGACCACATCGGGGTCCCCGTCGCCATCAAAGTCAGCCGCGTCGAGCGAGTAGGCCTCATCGGCGAGGTTGGTGATGATCTGCTGGGGGCCGAAGTTGCCAGCCCCGTCGGTGTTCTCATACCAGGCGACCTCATCGTCGTTGATCGAGCCCACCAGAGCATCGAGGTCTCCATCGCCATCGAGGTCCACAGCATCAATCCAGCGGGCACCGCTGTTCGCTGTCGAGATCACCTGCTGATCACCGAACGCCGCACTCCGGTGAATCATCTCGTTCAGATACACCCGGTTGGGTTCCGCGCCGGCGGCGAGACTGTTGGCGACAAAGGCATCAGTGTCCCCATCGCCATCCAGGTCCCCCACGTCCACCCCGTAGCTGTAAACGGTGCTGCCCGGGTCCAGTCTCAGGCCGCTGTCGGTGAAGCCCCCGCTCCCACTGTTGAGCCAGACCATGCTGGGGCTGAGGGCATTCGCGTCGAAGGCGTCGAGATCACCGTCGAGGTCCAGGTCCGCGAGTGCCACGCTGAGGGTCGTCGCGTTCCCCAGGGCCAGGCCGCTGTCGACGAATGTGCCACTCCCATCATTCAGCCACAGCCTGTTGGGCGAGGAGTGATTGCCCACATAGGCATCGAGGTCTCCATCGCTGTCCACGTCGCCCAGCGCCACACCGAGACTTCCCCAGCTGCCCAGGCTCTGACCGCTGTTGAGGAACTGCCCCTCAGTGCCCGCCTGCGCGCCCCCCTGGTTCACCCAGACTCTGTTGGGCTGGAGGCTGTAGTTGGAGACGAAGGCGTCCAGATCCCCGTCGCCGTCCAGGTCGCCCAGCCCGACGTCGGTGCTGGCCGAGCTCCCCAGGCTCTGACCACTGTCGAGGAATTGCCCCTCGGTGCCCGCCTGGGCGCCGCCCTGATTGATCCAGACCCTGTTCGCCTGGTTGAAGTTGACGACGAAGGCATCGAGATCGCCATCACCATCGAGGTCGCCCAGCCCAACGTCCCGGCTGGCCGAGCTCCCCATCGCCTGACCACTGTCGGCGAACTGGCCCTCGGTGCCCGCCTGGGCGCCGCCCTGATTGATCCAGACCCTGTTCGCCTGATTCCAGTTGTCGACAAAGGCGTCGAGATCCCCGTCGCCGTCGAGGTCACCGAGCGCGAGGCCTCGGCTGTCCGAATTGCCCAGGCTCTGGCCGCTGTCTGTGAATGTCCCAGCGCCGGCGTTGATCCACACCGCATTGGGAACACCGGGGGCGGTGTAATTGGCGACAAAGGCGTCGAGGTCTCCGTCGCCGTCCAGATCCCCCAGCTCCACGTCGAAGCTGGCGTCACTGCCCAGCTCTTGACCGCTGTCGACAAGCGGCGCGCCGTGACCTGTGCTCAGGTTCTCGTGCCAGAACACCTCGTCGTCGAAGAGAGAGGCGGCGAGGATGTCCTCGTCGCCGTCGCCATCCACATCCGCTGGCGCGGCCATCACGGCCCCATCGCCCACGGCGGCGATCACCTGCTGGGATCCGAAGACACCGGAGCCATCGTTCTCATACCAGGCGATCTTGTCGTCCTGGTAGGAGGAGGACACGAGATCCAGATCCCCATCGCCGTCGAGATCCACCGCCGCGACGGAATAGCCCCCATCGGCGGCGGTGGTGATCACCTCCGGTGTGCCGATGTCCGCGGTGACCTCGTCCAGCCGGTTCTCGAACCAGGCGACGCTGTTGGTGTGGGACGTGGCCGTGAAGATGTCGAGATCGCCGTCACCGTCCAGATCCGCCGCCCCGATTCCCACCGGGCCATCCAACTCCCCCTCATTCCCATTGTCGGGGATGCTGTCGGGATCCGGCGTGCTCAGCGGCTGCGCAGGCCCAAAGGTGCCGGCACCGTCGGTGTTCTCACACCAGACAACCCGGTCATCGTAGTGGAAGGTCGCGAGGACATCCAGATCCCCATCGGCGTCCAGATCGGCTGTGGAGACCCATCGGCCACCGTCGCCGATGTTGGTGATGATCTGCTGGGTCCCGAAGTCGGCGGACACCTCATTGAGTCTGTTCTCGTTCCAGGCGATCCGGTCATTCTGAAGGGAGGCCGACAGCGCATCGGGATCCCCATCGCCATCCAGATCGGCCGCGTGCACCACCACAGCTCCCGCGGCAAGGGTGGAGATGGTGTTGATCGCGCCAAAGGTCCCTGCCCCGTCCGTGTTCTCAAACCACGCGATCCGGCTGTCGTTCGACGACGCCGTGAGAAGATCGATGTCTCCATCTCCATCGAGATCGGCGGCGGCCACGCTGTGAGGGGCATCGGGGACAGTCGAGATCATCTGCGGGGATCCGAAAGACGCCACACCGTTGACGTTCTCGAGCCAGAACACCTCGTCGTCGTACTCTGAGCAGCAGACGGCATCCAGATCGCCATCACCGTCGATGTCCGCCGGGACGATCGTGCGCGGGCCATCGCCTGCGCCTGTGATCATCTGCTGTGGCGCAAAGGGCACGGTCTGACCCATGGCCAGTGAGGGCAACAGTGCCATCGTGATGACAATCACGATGCCGATCGATTGGAGAGCAAGACCTTCGCTCTGAAATCTGTGAATCATCGCTGAGACCTCCCCATGCACACAGCCACCTCCATCCCGGAGGATGCACTGCGCGTGTGCCAAGCTGTTCGAAGTCGGTTCAGAGATCGGACAAGAACGTCCAATCCCCCCATGCAGTCCCCATCAGAAACGCCACCGCGCTCCATGTCCCTCTCTCTCCCTGCCGAAAAACACATGCTGAAGAGGGCAGATGCGATTTTGAGGCAAGGCCACCTGCTGTCAATTGTAATCGGGACACAGAATATTGAATTGGTTGAAGTTGCAGGCAAAATACATGTTTATTTGAGAATCAAACAAAGGCGTTGGGAGCGGGAGAGCCAACGCTCTCCCGCCCGATCGATGGCGTTTTCGCATCCCCTCCCTCAGGGATTGTCGATCGTGTTCACATTCCGCACCACATCGGCGGAGTCGAACACGCCGTCCATGTTCACATCCGTCGCCGTGAGAGCCGGGGTGGGGGAGGCCACACCGGTGAGGGTGTCGACCAGCGTGGGTGTGTCCTGGAAGCCCATGCCACTGATGATCACGTTGACCAGCGGCTCATCGCCGTCATTCGTCGTGACCGAGAGCATGTCCCCCGAGGCGCCCAGGCGGTCGGGATAGAAAGTGATCTCGACCTCGCGGCTCGCGCCCGCCGCGATGGGACTGGTGTCAGGGGGAAGAGTGGTGAATGAGAAACCCGTGGGGATGATCTCGGTGAGCAGAGTGAGCCCATCGCCGGTGAACTCGAGGGGCGCGTCCCCCTCGTTGAGGATCGTCACGCCCATCGTCGTGGGCTCGTCGAGATCCGCCAGGCCAAACTCGAGACTCGCCGGGGTCACGGTGATCTCGGGCGAACCCGTGCCGGAGCCGAGGTTCTCATACCACATGACTGTGTCGTCGGTCTGAGAGCCCAGGACGAGATCGAGATCCAGATCTCCATCGAGATCCACCGCGTTCACCGAGCGGGGCAGGTCGAGCCCGGCGTCATCGATCGTCTGAGCGGCGCCGTAGGTGCCCAGTCCATTGGTGTTCTCGTACCAGACCATCTGATCCGGATTCAGACCCAGAGCCACCACATCCGGGTCGGTGTCGCCGTCGAGATCCCCGACATCGATGTAGAGCACCAGGTTGAGGCTGTCGGTGATGTTGAACAGCGTCCAGCCACCGGTGCCAAAGGGATCACTGTTGGTCCGGACCCGGAGCACGCGGTCGTCGGAGCTCGACGCGAGCACGAGATCCAGGTCGGTGTCCCCGTCGAAATTCACCGCGTGGAGACCTGTGGGTCTCTGGGGCTGCTGCATGACGCTCCCCATCACCTTGGGGGCTCCCAGCGTGCCCCCTCCGTCAGTGTTCTCATAGGCCAGGAGAGATGTGCTCCCGACGACGACGTCGAGATCGGTGTCCCCGTCGAAATCGACCGGGAGAACACACATCGAAGTTGACGATGAAGTGCTGCTGATCAGCTGCTCAGGGCCGAAATCGGCCGTGCCCTCGTCGAGGCGATTCTCGAACCAGACCGCCTTCCAGGTGGAGCTGGCGCCCGCCGTCGCGAACACGTCGAGATCGAGATCCCCATCGAAATCACCCAGCTCCACCAGAGCCGCATCGGTGAGGCTGGCCGCGACTGTCTGCCCCGGGGCAAAGTCGGCCGTCACCTCATCGAGGCGGTTTTCGAACCACTTGATGTTGTTGCTGTCGTTGCCGGCGACGACCACGTCCAGGTCGTTGTCCCCGTCGAGGTCACCCGCAGCCATGCCGGCAGGGTCATCCATCTCCAGGGTGAGCACCTCGAACGAGGCGAAGTCGGCCGTCACCTCATCGAGGCGGTTCTCCCACCACAGCACCCTCTCGGCGATGATGTCGTTGGCGAGGATGTCCTCGTCGCCATCGCCGTCCAGATCCGCGGTGATGACCATGTTGAGCGAGTCGGCCGCGTTGTCGATGATCTGCTGCGGACCCCAGGTCACACCGGCGAGAGCGGAGGAAAGTGACAGCATCGCCAGGCAGAGAGCGACGCCGGTGGTGAGCCACAGATTCCTCTCAGGAGATCTCAATGAGTGATTCATGGAAAGCCTCTCCTTCCACGCAATGCCGTGATCTGTGATGTGCTTGAACGGATGGGAGATCAGACGGTGAGTTCCACCTCTCCTGCCCCGCGCCGCGACGACAATATCTCCGCGTCCCACGCCCTTTGCCCCCTGAGGATGGTGATCTCACTATGAAGGGCGGGGAATAATCTGACTCCAGAACTCAACTTGTCAACTGCAACAGCGTCTGGAAGCGAGGAGCCGGATTTATTTGTATCCGGCGTGCAGGAATTGGCGGCCGTGACATGGCGAGCTCACGGCGTGAAGTTGTCCCACGGCCCCGCGCCGATGAACGAGGTGCGCACGGGAGCGAGTAGGTTGTCGGTGTCGTCGACCAGGAAATCGTCACCGGTGCTCCCCGAGACCGTGTTGCGGATGATGATGTTATCGTTCGCGGGGATGGCGTCGCATCGGATCCCAATGTTGTTGCTCGCCAGCTGATTACTGTCGATCCGATTGTTGCCCCCCATCACCTCGATCCCGGCGTCCTCGCTGTCCAACACCAGTGCATTGTGGGTCACGGTGTTGCCCACCACACGGCATCTCGAATGGACCAAGATGCCACCGCCAAGGTTCTCCCGCACAGTGCAGCCCTCGATGGAGCTCGACGTGCTGGTGTCGATCCCCACCCCATCATTGGCGCTGATGTGGCAGCCCCGGACGTTGATCTGGCCGTTCAGAGAGACGATCCCCTCCTCACCGTTGCCGTGAATGGTGCACTCGGTGATGACCGCAGTGTCGCCCAATGAGATTCCGGGGCCGTCGTTGTTCCTCGCACAGCACTGGCTGATCAGGCCGGCGGCGTTCGAGAGGGCGAATCCCGCGCTCCTGTTGTCAGCTGCGTTGCAGCGGGTGAAGACGTTGCCGTACTTCCCGGCAAAGCCCGCGGTCGCATTTCCCTGTGCTGTGCAGTCAGAGACGAGCCAATCGGATCCGAGCCGTGC
>JAFGKF010000066.1 GCA_016928695.1 Candidatus Sumerlaeota bacterium
ATGCGCCGCTCGGCCGCCGCCTCGAAGAAGGCGTCGACCTGCGCGTCGTGATCGAGGCGGCTGAGCACCTTCTGGCACCGCCCGACCATTGAGGGGCTCTCGTAGGGGAAGTCCTCGACCGAGAGGATCTGGCCGAGGGCGTTGAGGTCACCATGCAGCACGGGGCGGAGCTCGAGACGCGGGATCGAGCCGCCCGTGGGCGTGGGGTCGGCCGCCTCGCCGTCATCGATGTCGAGAACGACGTGGAGGACGACGCCCCGATAGCGCTCATCGCGCGTGTGGCCGTGCGCGCGCCAGCCCGAGGCCTGGAGGTGAAGCTCGACGTCGCCCTTGATCCGCTCGCCGTCGATCTCGATCTCCGCCCCGAGGAAGTCGGGGCCCGCCTCCCCGTTCCATCGCCCGGGGGTCAGGACCGTGATCGGCCGGCCATCGGCGAGATGGAGGTCCGCCGTGTGGAAGTGGCCGTCGTACCAGATGCACTGGAGCAGGCGCTCGGTGATCGCGGTCGGCTCGCGAGTGCCGCGGCTCCTGGGCTGTCTCAGGCGCTGGGCGATGGCGGTGCGCAGGCTGCCCCATCGCTCGGATGCGGCTCCCCAGGTCTCGGTGGCGATCGCCGCCACGGGCGGCTCACTCCGCCTCGAGGATCTCGCGGAGCTGGGCCTTGAGCACTTTGTTCAGCGTGTTCTTGGGCAGCTCCTCGAGGAAGTGGAAGTCGCGCGGGATCTTGTAGTCCGCGATCTTGCCCCGGAGGAAGGCGCGGAGCTCCTCGGCGGTCACCTCGGCGTCGGGCTGGCGCACGATCGCGGCGACGGGCACCTCGCCCTTTTTCTCGTCGGGCATGCCGGTGACGGCGACCTCCATGACGGCCGGGTGGCTCTGAAGCGCATTCTCGATCTCGAGCGGCATGATGTTCTCGCCCGCGGTGATGATGAGATCCTTGGCACGGCCTGTGATGAAGAGGAAGCCGTCCTCATCCATGAAGCCAAGGTCGCCGGTGCGGAGCACTCCCTCGGGCGTGATCGCCTCCGCGGTGTCCTCGGGGCGATTGAGGTAGCCCCTCATCACGCTGGGGGCCCTGACGCAGATCTCGCCCTCTGTGCCGGTGGGCAGGGGCTTGCCGTCGGGGTCGCGGATGATGACCTCGACATTGTGGAGGGGCTTGCCGATCGAGCCACTCTTCAGCGCCCAGGGAGCGTTGTTGGCCACGACGGGTGAGGCCTCCGTCAGGCCGTAGCCGTTGAGCAGATCCAGCGACGTCAGCGCCTTCCACCCCTGCTCGATCGCCGTGGGCAGCGGCCCTCCGCCCGAGACGCAGATGCGCAGCGCGGAGAGGTCGGTCTCTCGGATCTTGGGATGGCGGCAGAGCAGGCCGTACATCGGCGCGACGAGGCAGACCGCGCTCACGCGGTGCTCCTCGAGCGCGCGCAGGAGCTGGGTCGGGTTGAACCGCGCGAGCATGATGAGCGGAACCTGGTCGAGGATCGGGCAGATCAGCGTCGCCATCAGTCCGAAGCTGTGGAACAGGGGGAGCTGGGCGAGAACAATGTCCTCGTTCTGGCGATACTCGAGCACCCTCAGCGAGCCCTCGGCGTTCGCCTCGAGGTTGCCGTAGGTCAGCATCACGCCCTTGGGATTGCCCGTCGTGCCCGAGGTGTAGATGAGGCAGGCGAGCTCGTCCGGCGTCTCATGGCCGATCAGCTCGCTCACGGGCGGCGGGGAGACTCCCGCGGGGGCCTCGGGCAGCTGATCGAGGCAGATGGCGTTGACCTCCCAGGGGAGATGCTCGCCGAGCTGATCGAAGAGCGGCTTGAACTGCGAGATGGTCAGGACGGTGTGGATGCCAGCGTCCTGGAGGATGAAGGCGACCTCCTTCGGCTGCAGAAGGATGTTGATGGGGACCGGGACCTTCGCGCCGAGCATCGCGCCGAAGAGGCTGGCGGGAAACGCGCCGATGTTGGGCAGGAAGATCCCGACGTGCCCCTCCGGGCTTTTGTCATGCTGTCGGAGCATGAGTCCGAGCCCCGCGGCGCGGCGGAGCAGCTCGCCGTGGTGGACGCGCTCGATGCCGTCGATGATCTCGGCGCGCGCGGGCGCCGAGGCGCATGCGGTCACAAATCGCTGCAGAAGAGCCATCTCCTCTTCCCCTCTCCCGTGTTCAAGGCGTTCGCCCGCTCCGATCTCGGGCAGGGCGGCAGACGGCCATCATGGACATCCAATCCAAGGCGTCAACAGACAAAGGAAGCGCGCTCAGAGCAGCCACTCGCGCGGCTCGAGTCCCTCGAGGATCGGATCGCCGAGGTCGATCAGCGTCAGCGAGAGATCGCGCTGCATTCCCCTGACCATCGCATCGAAATCCTCGCGCTGTCCCTCGGGGATCCAGAAGCACACGAGGCCCCGCGCGGGATCCAGCGTCCGCATCGTCGCGATGCCCTCGTGCCCCTCGAGAAGGGCGTTGACGAGCCCGATCCACCTCGGCTCCACGCGGGCGGGCTGAAGCTGCTCGGGCGATTCAGGCGAGGTGATGTCGTTGGCCATGGGGCGACTCTCGGGCGGCGGGGATGGGGGCGTCAAGGGATGCTTTGGGCTTGCCAAGCCCCCGGCGCAGGACTTGGCTGGTCAGCCGACGACTCAGGAGGACATCGACCCATGGTGACCAAGCCCCGCCCGAAGGTGCGCACGCGCACCCTGATCCAGCGAAAGCGAAAGGGCGAGCGCATCACGATGCTCACGGCGTACGACGCGCTGTGGAGCTCGATGCTCGACGAGGCGGGCATCGACGTCGTCCTCGTCGGCGACTCGCTGGGCAACGTGATCCTGGGCCACCGCGACACGATCCCCGTCACGCTCGACGACATGGTGCACCACACCGCTGCCGCGCGCCGTGGGGTGGAGTCGGCGCTGCTCGTCGCCGACATGCCGTTCATCACCGCGCGCCTCTCGCCCGACGAGGCGCTGCGCAACGCGGCGCGTCTCGTCCAGGAGGGCGGAGCCGAGGCGGTCAAGATCGAGGGCGGGCGCGAGGTCTGCCCCGCCATCGCGCACATCGTCGAGTCGGGCATCCCCGTCTGCGGCCATCTCGGGCTCGTCCCCCAGTCGATTCACCAGCTGGGGGGCTACCGCGTGCAGGGGCGCGAGTCCGACGCGGCCGAGCGGATGCGCGCCGACGCCGACGCGCTGGTCGAGGCGGGGGTGTTCGCGATCGTTCTCGAGCTGATCCCCGCGGATCTCGCCGGGGAGATCACCAAGCGTGTTCCGGTGCCGACGATCGGGATCGGCGCGGGGCCCGACTGCGACGGGCAGGTGCTCGTGAGCCACGATCTGCTGGGGCTGGGCCGCGACAAGCCCCCGAGCTTCGTCAAGGAGTACGCCCACCTGCGGCAGGATGCGCAGAGGGCTGTTCAAGCCTGGCTGCGCGACGTGCTGAAGGGCAAGTTTCCGGAGCGATGAGATAGTCTCGCGCGGAGAGCGCAGAGGTCGCAGAGTTCTGCATCCACTGATTGACAGAAACTGATTGCACACAACTCACAGCCCCGGAGGGGCATCACAGTGATAGCCTGGGGCGAAGCCCCAGGAATTAGCCCCCCCCGTCAGAAGCCCCGGATGGGGCGAGACATCCGACACTGTTCCGCCCCTCCGGGGCTTGGAGGAGAATTGGACGCCTGTTTTCCAGGGGCGTTGCCCTGCCTCCGCTGCGCTTCGGCGGGCGTGCCCCTGGCTAAAATTGTCATCGCCCCTCCGGGACTCTGGGAGATGTGCATTCAATGGGCAGAGTTCCGTCTCTCTGTCGGGACGCCGAAGACGTTGGCCTTCCGGCTTCGGCTTTGAGATCAGGGCGTGGCCTCGAGGGCCAGCGAGTAATTGACCACCGTCTCATCATTTCCCGCATCGCTGACACGCAGATAATACGGATGGTTTCACAACCTCACTCAGCCCCGTAGGGGCGAAAGGTCATAGCCCCGGGTGGAGCGAGCGAAGCGAGCGAAACCCGG
>JAFGKF010000067.1 GCA_016928695.1 Candidatus Sumerlaeota bacterium
GCCGCCCGTGCCGGCGTCGAGATAATAGGTCCCGAGATAGACCCACCCGAGGCCCACCATGCGGTGATTGATGCGGACCTCCGTGGTGCCGCCGGTGTGAACAATGCGATAGAGCTGATCGTCGACCCGGTCGGTCCCAGGGCGCACCCAGGTGTAGATGGGATAGAATCCCGCCGCGGGGATATTGGGCGTGTAGCGGGCCGCCGCGGTCTCCACCCCGGATATGGATGCGAAGCGATAGGGGACATCCCCGGGATCACCGAAGAACACCGTCGCGGTGCTGTCGTTCCACGTCCCCGTGAAGGTCACCTCGGTGTCGTCGTTGTCGAGGACCACCTCATGGGTCTGGTTTCCGATGGGTCGGAACGGGACAACGGTCGCGCCTGCGTTGAAGCAGTGATAAGCGAACATCGTCATCTGGTCCTGATTCTGCAGGTCCTCGACGATCTCGTTGTAATCTCCGCGCTGTGTGTACCAGACGCCACTGAGTGTCCCGGAGTCGTTCTGATTCGCCGTCCACCCATGCCCCGCGCTCATGAAGACGATGCGCCCGCTGAGAGCCCCTGTGGGCTGTCGGGAGGCCGGGGCGATGGCGCCGTCTCTCACGATGTGGGGGGTTTGTACTGCCGGTGCAATCGGGGGCTCCTCGGCCCAGTTGTCATCCGATGCCACGAAGGGGATCTCGGAGATCGGCTGCTCCTCCTGGGTCGCCTCGACCGCGACAGATGTGAAAACCAATGGGAATAACACCAGGCTTCGCAACGCAGCCGCACTGAATCGCATCATGTGTGACCTTCCCCTCATGAGTCGGCGCAGGGCCATCGGGGTTTCTATATCACAGACGCAGATTTGTCCACCGCGAGAATTCTGTCGGTGGATCAGATCACCGTGGGAGCTGAATCTCCGTCAGCGCGCCCCTCAGGATCACGGCCACTCTCTCTGACTGAGGTTCAAGGACTTGGTGGGCAACTGGGAGCCGCTCCGTGCGGGGCTCCCGGCCATCGACGGCCGCTCAGCCGGTCACCTCATCCAGAGTCTGGAATGCGCAGCACTCCTCGCTGAAGTGAACGTCGAATCCCCGCTCGCGCGCGAGGGTCACGATTCCCTCGGAGGGATAGGCGATGGCGTCGAAGGCGAGATCGATGGCGTGCTCCTCCAGGCGGCGCTGTCCCTCACCGCCCGTCTTGGCACAGCCGAGCGTCAGACGCGTGTCGGGGAACATGCGGCGTGCCTCGGTCATCACCTCCAGTGCCGCGTCGATGTCGACCTCGACGTCGGCCATCGGCGTGTGGAGAAGCGGCGAGAGAACGACCAGCACCACCGATGCGAGTCGGCGACCCCGGAGCATCTCGAGCGCATGCCGCTCCCCGACCACCCGGCCGTTGGCGATGCCGATCAGGACGTGGGGGGCGAGTGGAACACCGCGCGCCTCGGCGAGATCGAGGCCCGCCTCGATGTCGCGGGGGGTTCGGCCCCAGAGGTGATAGACTCTCTGCATCGACTCCTCGTCGCCGACGACGTCGAGCATCAGGAGGTCCGTCCCGATGTCCGCGGCGGCATTGACGAACTCCTCGTCGGCGAGCTTCGTGTGAACGGCGATGCGAAAGCCCCACCGGCGCTTGGCCTCGCGCGCCGCATCGACAAACTCGGGGAGCGGGATCTTCCCGTCGGCATCGCAGCCGCCCGTCAGCAGGAGGCCGCGGCAGCCGCGCCCGTGCATCCTCTCGCAGAGGCGCAGCAGCCTCTCGGGCGTCTCGGCGCGATGGAGGGCCTCGAGCAGCCGTGTGCAACAGTGGTCGCACATCAGGTGGCACTCCATCCCCCGCAGCGAGACCGCGATGAAGCGGGGCTCCCCGCTCGGCTGGAAGTCATCGGTCTCGTAGCGCTTGATGCGCGGAGCGGCGAACGTGATGCGTCTCACCGGGGGGCCTCGGCGGGGGCGAGCCCCATCTGGGCACGGATCCGGCGGATGTCGGCCGCATTGGGGGCGAAGGGGTGATTGCGCACGGTTTCGTCGCCGGGCAGCGAGTTGGCGTAGGGGCGATTGCAGGCGACCTCGCCATCCTCGCCCGTGCAGCCGCGGGTGCGGAAGGCGCGCCCCGCGTCGATGACCTCATCGAGCGTCGCCGGCGCGACGCCGAAGTCGACGATCCGGCCTGCCCCATCGAACCGCATGGCCTCGGCCCGGGCGAGGCCGGCGTCGATCAGCTCGCAGGCGAGCTGCATGCGTCGATAGACGGCCATCGGCGGCTGCGCGCGCTCCGACTCGGCGCTGCCCGCCTCGGGGTAGAACGAGAAGAGGTGATTCACACCGCCGCGGTCGGAGACGCGCTGAAAGGCCAGGGCCATGTCGCGCTCGGTCTCGCCGAGTCCCACGATGAAGTGGCTCCCCACCATCCGCTCACCGAAGACCTCGACACCGAGATCGAAAACCTCCCAATAGCGATTCCACCGGTGCGGTCCACGGGCCGTGTGCCCTCGGTGGACATCGAAGAGCTCCTCGGTGGCCAGATCGAAGGCCACGCCGATCTTGTCCGCCCCGGCGTCGCGGAGGGCGATGAGATCCTCCCTCTCGATGAGCGTCGGTGTGATGAGCACCGACACGGGCTTGCCCGTCACCTCGGCGATGCGGCGCGTGAGCACGATCGAGTCCTTCACGCTGCGTCGATGGGTGATCATCGAGAGGCAGGTGCGCTTGACGACGCGGCTGCGTGCGATGCGCCCGAGCACCTCGTCGGTCGGCCTCACCGGCCAGGGGACGCGGATGAAGCTGCGATCCCCCTCGACCCGCCGCTCCCGCGCCAAGCCGCAGTACGAGCAGTTGGCCACACAGCCGTCCCCGTAGGTCAGGAGCAGGTTGATGCACGTCATTCTCGCGGCGCGGTGGAAGCGCGCGGGCGAATAGCCCAGCTGCATCGCCGCGGCCAGGCTGAGTCTGATGTGCTCGGGGCTCTCCATCTCTCTCACCAATCCGTCCCCAATCCCCTCACTCCGGTGACCCTACCCTCCTCGGGAAAAACTGTCGAGGGCCAGATTCCCCCTGGGGAAACGAGACGGCGGGGAGTCCGTGGGACCCCCGCCGCGGGAGTGTCGGGATCTGTCACCGATCAGGTCATGCGAGACCGAGGCCCTTGGCGATGCCGCCTCCATAGGCCGGATCGGCGCGGTGGAAGTGCTCGACCATCTTCTCCTGGATCCTCTTCGGCACCGTTTTGAGACTGCCGACGATGGCCGCGATGAGCCGCCCCTGTTCATCCGGTGTCATCAGCCGGAAGAGGTTGCCGGGCTGGATGTAGTCGTCGTCCACCCCGCGCTTTTGGTCGTAGTGATCCGCGTCGCCCGAGATCTTCAGCGGGGGCTCGGCGAAGGACGGATCCTCCACAGGGCCACCGAAGCTGTTCGGCTCATAGTTGGGCGATGCCCCACCGTTGTCGTCGAACCTCATGTGGCCATCGCGCTGATAGTTGTTCACCTGCGCCGCGTGCGGGCAGTTGATCGGGAGACGCTCGAAGTTGACCCCCAGGCGGTAGCGGTGGGCGTCGGCATAGGCGAAGATGCGCGCCTGGAGCATCTTGTCAGGCGAGAAGGAGATGCCGGGGACCACGTTCGCCGGGGAGAAGGCGGACTGCTCGACCTCGGCGAAGTAGTTCTCGGGATTGCGGTTCAGCTCCATCACACCGACCTCGATCAGGGGGTAGTCCGCGTGGGGCCACACCTTGGTCAGGTCGAAGGGATTCCACCGGTAATTCTCGGCCTCGGCCTCGGGCATCACCTGAACGTGGAGTTTCCACTTGGGGAAATCGCCGCGCTCGATGGCCTTGAACAGCTCGCGGGTGTGATGATCGGGATCCTCACCCGCGAGGCGCTCCGCCTCCTCGCAGGGCATGCACTGGATGCCCTGCATCGTCTTGAAGTGGAACTTGACCCAGAAGCGCTCCCGGTCGGCGTTGATGAAGCTGTAGGTGTGGCTGCCGTAGCCGTTCATGAACGGGATGCCCTTGGGGATGCCGCGATCCGAGAAGAGGATGGTCACCTGATGCAGAGCCTCCGGGACCTGGGACCAGAAATCCCACTGCATGATGGCCGGGCGCGTGTTGGTCTGAGGGTCGCGCTTCTGAGTGTGGATGAAATCGGGGAACTTGATGGCATCCCTGACGAAGAACACCGGCGTGTTGTTGCCCACCATGTCCCAGTTGCCCTCCTCCGTGTAGAACTTGAGGGCGAATCCCCGGACGTCACGGACGGTGTCGGATGAGCCCTTCTCCCCCGCCACGGTGGAGAACCGGCCGAACATCTCGGTTTTCTTGCCGACCTTGGAAAACAGCTTGGCCCGCGTGAACTTCGTGATGTCCTGCGTGACGGTGAACACGCCGTGGGCACCGGCCGCCTTCGCGTGGACCACGCGCTCGGGGATCCTCTCACGGTTGAAGTGCGCGAGCTTCTCCAGCAGGTGATGGTCCTGCATCAGCGTGGGGCCACGCTCTCCCGCCGTCAGCGAGTTCTGATTGTCGGCCACCGGGATGCCCGCCGCGGTTGTCAGGCGCTTGCTTTTGCTCATGGTCTCTCTCCTTTCACTGAGTTTGGCGCTGTCTCCGCAGCCCTCAGGGGCAAACGGCGATGTTCACCCGCCCGCGCCGTGGCGGCAGAATTTCGATCCATTCACTGCATTTGATTTGCACATAATAATGATTCCTACATATGAGATCAAAAAATGATCACTTCCTCCGCCCCCCCAGGCACACATTGCAGATGCCCTTCACATGCACCTGTGCCGAGTGCGGTCGGCCCAGCTTGGAGGCCCCTCGGGGCAGCCTCATGCCATCGAAATCCGTGCACGTGAAGTCCCGAATGCTGCCGCACTCCTCGCAGACAAAGTGATGATGCGAGACCATGTTGGCGTCGAAGCGGAGCCGCTCATGGCTGAGTCCCACGGTGGAGAGCAGCCCCTGCTCCGCCATGAACTTGAGATTGCGGTAGACCGTGTCCAGCGAGATCGTGGGGATGCGACGCCTGACTCCGCGATGGATGCTCTCGGCGTCGGGGTGATCCTCCGAGGAGACCAGCTCACGGTAGATCTCCACCCGCTGATGAGTGACCTTCAGGCCTCTCTCGTGACAGGCCTCGGTGAAGGCGTCGAGTCGTCTCTGGATGCTGTCCGCTCCGGTTGCCATGGGCTCCCTCTCGCGCAGATAGGAATCATTTGGAATATCGGCGTCCCCGGTCAAGGGAGAAATGCGCCGATCAGCCAGTTCTCGCCCTTGCGATCCAGGCGCGGCTGCGCAGGGGGATCCCGACGCGACCCTCGGGAAAGTGGAGGGCGAGAAGCCGCTCCAGCTCGGCGAAAAAGTGGTCGAGCGTCGCCCCCTCCATGGCATTGACGATGTAGGAGACCGAGCGGGAGAACCCGATCATCCCCGCGTGGTCCGAGCGCCAGAGGTGCTCCACGACACGGCTCTCCACCGCGGTGAAGAGCCCACTGCCCCGAAGCGTCTCCTCGACCGGGAGATCGCGATAACCCAGGCGGTGGTCGGGGTTGTGCTCGACGATCAGCGCCTCGTAGTCCCGGCAAAAGGCGCTGCGCTCGACATCGCGATCGTTCCAGACGAGCCCCACACCCCCGTGGGGCACCAGGGCACGGTGCCACTCCGGCAACGCCACATCGGGATCGAACCAGTGGAAGGCCTGGGCGGCGAAGAGGGCATCGAGAGTGCAGTCGGCCAGCGGAAGCGCCTCGGCCCGGCCACGCACAGTGGCCTGACGCGGGTGACGCTCGCCCTGGAGCTGCGAGGCCATCTCCGCGGAGATCTCAATCGCGCAGACCCTGAGCGGGGCCGCGAGGAGGTGACGTGTGAAGATCCCCGTTCCGGCACCGACGTCGGCGACCCGCCCCCCCGGTCGCACACCGAGGCGATGAATCATCCACTCGGCGATCTCAGAGGGATAATCGGGCCGGTGGCGGCGATAGTGCTCGGTCAGGCCGTCGAAGGCCTGCTTGGGTCTGGTGTGACGCTCCACGGCACGAGGTGTGCCCCTGGGCGCGCCATGTCGTCAACCCGTGAATTCCGCCCGCCGCGATCAGGGCTGCCGGCAGTCGATCACCATGAGGGTGCCCCACACGAGGGCCATGGCCAGGAGCATCATGGGGAGTCACCGATAGCGGCGCATCAGCCCCACCACGACGCCCTGGATCTGGACCTGATCGGCCTGGACCATGATCGGGGCCAGCTGGGCATTGGCGGGCTGGAGCCGGATCAGCTCGCCCTCGGGGAAGTACTTCTTGACCGTGACGTTCTCTCCCTCGACGAGGGCGACGACCGTCTCCCCGGGCATTGCGGTCTCGCGGCTCTCGACGACGATGTAGTCTCCATCGGCGATGTGCTCCTCGATCATCGAGTCCCCCTCGACCTCGAGCACATAGGTCTGCCTCCCCAAGGTGACCATGCTCTGGGGGACGCTGAAGGTCCGCTCGTCGCGGATCGCCTCGATCGGCTGCCCTGCGGCGACGCGGCCCAGCAGCGGCAGATCGATCGCCTGCTCCATGAGGGCGGCCTGCGCGGGATCGACCAGCTGGATCGAGCGCGAGTGGTTCCACTGGCGGCGGATCATGCCCTTGCGCTCGAGGTTCTTCAGGTGCTTGTGGATGGTTGCGAGGCTCGAGAGCCCCAGTCCCTCGCCGATCTCCTCGAGCGAGGGCGAGTAGCCCTGCTCGGAGATGAACGAGCTGATGAAGTCGAGGATCTGCCGCTGACGGCGGGTCAGCGGGATCTGGTGGTCGTCGTAGACCATGGGACTCCTCCGGCGGGGTGGATTTCGCTTGCCATTCCCCTTGGCTTCGCCCAATCTTTGTGACGAAGAGACGGCAAAGGTCAAGCGAAAAGTGGTCGCAAGCTCTCGCAGGTCCCCCGGTGCCCCCGCTTGGGCGTTGATCCCCCACCTCTTCGGCGGCATGCTCTCCGCCATGCGATGCTCTCTGATCGTCCCCTGTCTGCTGATCCCGCTGGCCGTCGGGGCTCTTGCCCAGGAGCCCTCGTCGGAGCCGCCGCTGCCCCTCGGGGCGAACACGCTTCCTCCGCTGAGCCTGAGCGACGCCGCCTATCTGCTCGACCGCGGTCAGCGCATCCTCGAGCAGCCCGGCGTTCAGGACATGCCCGAGGAGCTGCGGCTCGCGCGCCTGATGCTCCAGTGCGTGATCGACTATGTGCAGCTCACCGATCAGCGCCGCTCGTCGCTGACCGAGTACACGTTCA
>JAFGKF010000361.1 GCA_016928695.1 Candidatus Sumerlaeota bacterium
CCCGTCTGGATCACCGTGATCAGCTGCTCGGTCTTCGCCTGTCGGATCACCTTCTTCGCCGCCAGCGTCGCTATCAGCACCTCGACGGCCACCACGCGGCCCGACCGCCCCGGCACGGGGAGGAGCTGCTGGGCGATGATCGCCTGGAGCGTCGCCGCGAACTGGATGCGGATCTGCTGCTGCTGGCCGGGGGAAAAGACGTCGATGATGCGGTCGACCGTCTGGATCGTGTCGGGCGTGTGGATCGTCGCCAGCACCAGGTGGCCGGTCTCCGCCGCGGTCAGCGCGGTGGAGATCGTCTCGAGGTCGCGCATCTCCCCGATGCCGATCACATCCGGGTCCTGGCGGAGCACGTGGCGCAGCGCCGCGCCGAAGCTCAGCGTGTCCGACGTGACCTCGCGCTGCTTGACGATCGAGCGGCGGTGGGTGTGCACGAACTCGATCGGGTCCTCGACCGTGATCACGACGCACGCCCTCTCGCGGTTGATCTGGTCGATCATCGCCGCCATCGTCGAGGTCTTGCCCGACCCCGTCGGGCCCGTGATCAGCACCAGCCCCGAGTCGTAGCGCGCGATCTCCTCGATGATCGGGGGGAGGCCGAGCTGGCGGATCGAGCGGATCTTCTCGTTGACCACGCGGAAGGCCGCCTCCACCGCGCCGCGCTGGCGGTGAACGTTGACGCGGAATCTGCCCACGCCCCTCATGTCGAGGGAGAAGTCGCACTCCCACTGCGCCTCGAACTTCACCTTCTGCTCGGGGTTGAGGATCGAGTAGATCATCGCCACCGTGTCCTCGGCCGTGAGGTTCGGGTAGTCGAGCGGTTTGAGCGTCCCGTCGACACGCAGTGTCGGGGGGACCCCCGTCGAGAGATGCAGGTCGCTCGCCCCCGCCCGGAGAGCCTCGATCAAGAGCGCGCTGATGTCCCACGCCATGGCCCCGCGCCACCTCCTGGTGTCTGCTCCCCCCACAGTCGCGGCAGAGGCCACCTCTTGTCAACGCCGGGCCCCGAGATTTCGCTGGCGCGCTGCGCTCGCCGCGCCCCATCCTCGCGCCCCATCTCAGCCCCGACGGAGAGAGCCATGACCGTCCGAGCCGACTCCATCTCCCTCAGCACCCGGGGGATGAATGACACGCATGACGTCACCGGCGAGGTGCAGCGCGCCGTCGCGGACTCCGGTGTGACCCATGGGACGGTCACCGTCTTCTGCCCGGGATCGACCTGCGGTGTCACCACCATCGAGTTCGAGCCGGGGGTCGTCGGTGACCTCGGCGACTGCCTCGACCGCATCGCTCCCCGCGACATCCCCTACGCGCACGACGCCGCCTGGGGCGATGGGAACGGCTTCAGCCATGTCCGCTCCTCGCTCGTCGGGCCATCGCTGACCGTCCCCATCGTCGACGGGGCGCTGACGCTGGGCACATGGCAGCAGATCGTTCTGATCGACTTCGACAACCGCCCACGCCGGCGGCGGCTCGTCGTCCAGATCATGGGGGAGTGACCCGGGCGCCGCGCCCCCCCCATGGACTCCGGTTTTGACTCTGCGTCCCCCGTGTGCTCTGTGGTTCGATTCCCATGATCGCCTCCTCCCACACCAGCCTCGTCGATTTCCGCGTCTGGTTCTTTCTGCGCTTCACGCTGGTCGGCGCCACCTTTCCCATGGTGGGGCTCTGGGTCGAGCATCAGTGGGGTGACAAGACGAAGGTCGGCCTCCTCATGGGGGGCATCGGCCTGATGCAGCTTCTCTCCCAGCAGATGTGGGGTTACCTGGGCGACATGGTGTTCCCCCGCCGCCGGATCCTTCTCTTCAACATGGGTGTCGCGGTGCCGCTCGTCTTCCTGACGGGATTCGCGGCGTCCTGGCCGCTCTTCTGGGGGATGTGGATCGTCATCGCCCTCTTCATGACGCCTGTGAACCCCATGATGAACGCGATCGTCATGGGCTCGGTCCACGGCCAGCGGCGCTACTCCGAGATCCGTGCCTGGGGGACCATCGGATTCGTGGCCGCCTGCCTGTGCGCGGGCGTGCTGTCAGTGGTTTTCGGCACTCCTTGGGTCACGTTCCCCATCTCGCTGATCGGGGGCGGAGCCGCCTGGCTGTGGCTGTGGCGGATCCACACACCCCACGTCCCACCGGAGACCCGTGCCCCCTTCGCCCAGGTGCAGCGGTTCTTCCTCTCTCAGCCCCACTTCCTGTGGTTTCTGCTCGCCCTCTTCATCAACCGCGTCGCGCATGCTCCCATGACCTACTTCCAGGCCTTCCGGGCGAAGGAGCTCGCCCCCGAGGGCTGGGGGGATTTCTTCGGCAACTCGCTCTACATGGTGGGTGCGATCCCTGAGATCATCGTGCTCTTCTTCGGCGACCGGCTGCTCGCGCGCTTCGGCGAGCTCCGCTGCCTCATGTGGGTCACGGGCATCGCGGTGATCCGGTTCCTCCTCGTCCCCGTGGTCGGCCTGCCCGGCCTGATCGCCCTGCAGTGCCTCCACGGCTTCACCTTCGGGCTCTACTACATCGCGGGGGTCTCGTGGATGAATCGCCACACGCCCGATGAGATCAAGACCTCGGCCCAGACGATCTACACGATGACCTTCTTCGGTCTGGCGGCGATGATCGGCAACCCGGTCTTTGGCAGGCTGATGGACGTCTTCGGCGAGGACCACCAGCGCGAGATCTTCTGGGCCGGCTCACTCGTCATCGGCCTCAGCATCATGGCGCTTGCCGGGGCCATCCGCTCCGAGCCCGCGGGTCCCCCGCCCCAGCGGCTTCCCCTCCCGGGCGAGACGCCATACAATCAGTGATCTGAGCGACACTGATCCGCCCTGGGAAACGATCTCAGTTTCTCTCGATCTGTCGCCGGATGAACTGATCCATCAGGGGAACCGCGAAGGAGTACTTGCCGTGGCGATTCTTGTAGATGAGCCCCCTGTTCGCGAGTGAGGTGAACATCTGATTCACATGGCTGCTGCTGAACGGCTTTGACGAACGCCCCTTTGATGCCTCCACCACTTCCTGGATTGAGAACTCAGCGCCTGCACTGTCAAGGCCTGCGACGACTGTCAGAAGATCGCGTTGCCTGTCCGTCGCCCGTGACCAACGGCCCACAAAGAAATCCGAATCCAGCTTGCGAATGATCTCATCCTCGGGGATGGAGAGTGGCTCTCGATCCTCAAGGATCTGGCGTATCCATGCCTCAAACACTTCACGGCAGATGAACTGGATGAAATAGGGATACCCCCCAGAGAGGCGAACGATTCGGCTGACGGATTCGTCTCCGAAGGTGACCGGACACCCCTCGTCATCGATGGGCCTGAGGATTGCCTCTCGGCTCTCCCTGTCCCTGAGCCTTTCCAGGAAAAGAACCCGGAACATCCGTTCGGCAAATGTGCGCGCATCAACCAGCTTGGGAAAGAGTGTCGGCAGACCAGTGAGAACCAGCATGATGGGGATGCCCTTGCGCTGGATGGACTGAAACACATCGAGCAACACAGAGAGCGGATACTGGTTCTTCTCTGCGTGATCCGAGAGATTCTGCGCCTCGTCATAGGCGATGATGAGGCCATGGTGTCCCCGCCTGCTCAGTCCACCCCAGACGACCTCCAGCACTCGCTTCAGCTTGTCCGAGGAGAGACCCGGGGTGCTGTTGTAGAGAGAGGCAAGCGTGTCGTAATTCAGCCGAGATTGCTCGTGGGTCACCTCGGCATTCAGGCCTGGGGCATTGATCTCATCGATCTCGATCCCTGTTGAGGCAGTCACCATGGCCAAGTCCGTGAGCATGCGTGTTCCCAGCATCTCTTCACTGATGCTCGAGGACTCCGACAGATCCGCCCCCGCCCAGAGCCAACCCGCCTCACGGGCAATGGGCTTGAATGTTTCCAACAAGACGGTCTTCCCAACCCCGCGGAGACCTGTCAGAACAACGTTGTCGAGAATCACCTCTTGCTTCAAAACCTCGGCAAAATCACTGGTCTCTCGCTGGCGTCCGGCAAGGTGAGGAGGCATGTGCCCCGCTCCGGGTTTGAAGGGATTCGCGAACCTGCGTGGCAAATTCACAGTCATTCACCCCGATGGCTAAATTCAGTGTGCAAACTGAATTTAGTGTCGCGGCTAAATGGGTGTCAAGATCTGTTTGAGCTCTTCCCGACGTCTGTGCTGAGGGGAGTTGTGGGACTCGAGAAATCGAATGTCCTGCGGCTCAGGCTCAGCATGAAAGCTTGACGCCTGCAACTCGGCCTCCCTAGAGTGGGTCAAACACAGCCAGCGCCTCTCTGCCGCTGCCGATGGGCCTCCACGAAAGGTGGATGACTATGCGCTCCCTGTTCCCCGCTCTGGTGCTGGGGCTGTGGTTGACCGGATGTCAACTGTTCTCCGGCGGAGCCCCCTGGGGCTCACGATCGGGGCACCCAGCCGACACCTCTCCCCCGCCGCCGCTTCCCCCGCGCGTCGCTGAGCCACCGGCCCCACGCGCCAAGCCTCTTCTGATCATGCTCGACCTCACCCCCAATGGGGTGGACCGCGAGGCGGCCAATGTCATCAGCCAGCGCCTCTGGAACGAGCTCTTCCGCTCCAGTGAATTCCTGATGATCCCGCGCGACGTCACCCGCCGTCTGCTGGCCGAGCGCCACCTCGCCGTGGAGGACCCCTTTCATCCGTCGCTCTCCATGCAGCGTGTGGGCGAGGTGCTCACAGCCGATTATCTCGTCTTCGGCGAGGTCGGACGCATCGGGGAGACCTATGCCATCGACGTCAACCTCCTCGACGTCGACGATGGCCAGGTCACCGGGGCTGGTTCCCTGACAGTCACAGGGGGGCTCGAGGATCTCCTGCCGCGGATTCCCACGCTGACCCGAGAGATCCTCACTGAGTGGGCCAGTGCGCCCCGCATCATCACGGTTCCCTCCCCTCAGCGCCCGCCCGAGCGCCCCCTTCCCCCCGCCCGGCAGCCCGATGTCACCGCTCTTCTGGGACCGCCTCCCACCGAGCCGACGCCTCGGCCTGAGACCACTCCGAGCTCAGTCGATCTGGCACCAGCCCCGTCGCCTCCCCAGCCTCAGCCCACCGCCGCGATCCCGCCGGAGCCCGAGGTGACACCCGCGCCGGAACCCGTGCCGGAGCCCGCGCCGGAGCCCTCCGTGGCCTCGGCGGTGGAAGTCCTTCCCTCCCCTCCCCCCGCGCCGGCGCCCGTGCCTGAGCCCACCCCGGAGCCCCCTCCTGCACCCGAGCCGGCGCCGGAGCCTCAGCACTCGCCCTCGCTGGTCGCCTCGGAGACCCAGGTGGTTGAGCCTGCGTCTCTCCCGCCGGAGACCCCGGAGGAGCCGGAGGAGCCGTCGGTGTTCACCGTGGCGCCCGACACCGAGCCGGACGTCGAACCAACACTCGACAGCCAGATCGCCTCGGCCCGCACTCAGCTTCGGCGCCGGATCGCCGCCGCCGAGAGCCCGCACGGAATCGAGGTCGTCGATGCCGACCGAGCCGAGGAGATCAAAGACCAGGTGGCGCAGTACCCGCCGGACTCTCCGCTGCGGATGGAGCTTCTGGAGGAGGGTCTGCGACTCGATCCACTGAATCCGGGGCTTCTCGCCCACGCTGCCCGCACCCATCTCGCCGAGGGCAACACGGGATTGGCGATCGACGAGTGCCTGATGGCCTTGAACCTCGAGCCCAACGACTCGGTGGTCTTGACGGTTCTGGGATCGATTCACCACAGCCGCGGTGAGTACCTCGAGGCCGTCGCCGCCCAGGAGCTCGCCCTTGAGGTCGACCCGGGCAACTTCTACGCTCAGTACAATCTCGGGCTCAGCCTCTGGCAGCTCGATCCCGAGGCGGCCCGCCCCGCCCTCGAGCGCTACATCACCCTGGCCGAGAGGCTTCCCGATCAGGAGGTCTTCGTCGAGCGGGCCCGCGAGCAGCTGGCGCGACTGGACTGATTTCCATCGGGGGGCTGAGACCCCGGTGGCCAAACTCCCGCCTTCGAAGGCGGGTCCGACTCACTGGTCGGACCAACACGGACAGGGACCTGTCAGTGGGATTTGCGGAACTGGACCTGGAGCTGGTGATTCGCAGCCGGTCGGGAGACCCGGCTGCGTTCGATTCGCTGTGCTCGGAGGTGGGGAGCGATCTCTACCGCTTCCTCATGGCGGTTCTTCGCAACCACGACGACGCGGACGACGCTTACCAGGAGGTTCTCATCCGCGTCCACCGTCACCTCCCCCGCCTGAGGGAGCCCCACAAGTTCCCCGGCTGGGTCAAGCGGATCGCCATCAACCAGTGCCACACGCTGCGCGCCCGGGCTGCCCGGAAATCCCTGTCCTCCTGGGATGATCTGGAGGATCCACCCGACGTCCCCGAGACGGTCTGGCAACCCCAGGGGGCGGAGACTCCGCGGCAGGCGGCACTGCGGGGGGAAATGGGTGAGCAGATCAATCAGGCCATCTCCCAGCTTCCGCCCCGCCAGCGCACCTGCCTGGTGCTTTTCGAGGTGGAGGGCCACAGCATACGGGACATCTCCGAGACGCTGGGCTGCTCCCAGGGGGCGGTGAAATTCAATCTCCACCAAGCCCGGAAGAAACTTCAGGGGTCATTGAAACAGTACCTCCGGAGCGAGGGCTCGCCCACGGAAGCGGTTGCAGCCGAGGGTGGCGGGTGAATGACGCGAGAAATGGGCCATAGGGAGTGCAAGTGATGAAGGATCAGGGATCCAAGTGTCCCGATTGGCCGGACGATCTTCCGGCCGGCCAGGACGAACCATTCGATTCGCTCGGTGCGTTGCTCCGCAGCGCCCCACCGCCACCGATGCCACCCCCTGCGCATCTGGAGCGGATCAACCGGATGGTGATGGAGCGGATCACACGCGAGCGGGGCCTGAGGAGGCTCATTGCTCTCTGGAGCGAGGCCATTCAGGGATTCTGGCACAGACCCTTCTCACAGCGAGGGTTGGCGATGGCCGGGGCCCTTGCCTGCATCGCTGGGGGGCTCTGGATCGGGGTGAATTTGCCCTCCGGCGGCGCCGAGAAGGCGGAGAGGGAAGTGGCCTCTTTGACTCCTGCTGCCCCCTCCCCCACCAC
>JAFGKF010000362.1 GCA_016928695.1 Candidatus Sumerlaeota bacterium
AGCGCCGGCGCCCTCGCCGGCATTGGCAGTGTCGGCCTCAAAGACCGACACGAAGAGGCGCTGCCTGAAGGCAGCCGGGTCTCCGGATGTTTGGAGTCCTGCGGCTTGCCGCAGTTTCTAGAAACATGAGCAAGCTCATGGACTCCACATGTTTGGAGTGCGGTGAGGGCGCCAGTGCTCCATCATTCGATTCGGCCTGCTTCAGCGGGTGCCTCTTGGCCGCTGGCTTCAGCCAGTGGCCTGAAAGACCGACGCCGCTGGGCAATGTGATGGGGTGATCTCACTCCCCCAATCGCCTCCTCCTCATCACCCGCCACACGAAGCGGGGATTGCCGAGCAGGTAGCGGCGCCAGAGTCGCCGAGGCTCGAGCACCAGTCGAAACAGCCACTCCAATCCGCATCGGCGCATCCAGACGGGCGCCCGGGGAAACTCCCCCGCGTAGTAGTCCAGCGTCGCCCCCACACACCAGGCGACGGGGACCGCGAGGGCATCCCAGTTCGCCCAGAGCCAGCGCTCCTGGTGCGGAACTCCCATGCCGACGATCAGCAGACTGGGCTCCGACCCGTTGATCCGCGCGATGACCTGCGGGGTGCTCGCCCCCGAGAGAAAGCCGTGGTGCGTCCCCGCGACGCGGAGCCCCGGGGCCAGCTCGCACAGCCTCGCGGCCGCTCTCTCCGCCACACCTGGCGGCGAACCGAGGAAGAAGACAGAGAGATTCTCCTCCGTGCAGCGCTGAAAAAACGCTGGAAAAAAGTCCCCTGCATTCACGCGCTCGGGCACCCCGTCGCCCAGTCGCCGGGCGGCCCAGACAATCGCCTGACCGTCCGCGTAGACGAGCTCCGCCGTCCGCAGCGTCTGGAGGTAGTCGGGCGTCTCCGCGGCGGTGTTGACACACATGGCGTTGATGTAGGTGATGCGGGTGCGCTGGCGCGCCCTCGCGCGCGCGATGACCGTTGCAGTGAAGTCCTCCGTGGAGATCGCCGTCAGAGGGATCCCGAGGAAGTCGACGATCCGATGGCGCTCCGCCCCCTGCTCCACGGCTCACGACTCACGGCTCAGATCACGGAAGTGCTCGAGCATCTCCTCCAGCGTCTCCTCGAGCGGGATGCGGGGCCGCCACCCCGTGACGCGGCGGAAGCGTGAGGCGTCGCCCGCGAAGACGGGCGTGTCACTCGGTCGCATGAGATCGGGGTCGGTCTCGACGACGATGTTGGCCGTGCTGCACTCGAGCAGCGTCTCGAGGATCGACTGGATGGTGCGCGGCTTGCCCGAGGCGATGTTGTAGGTCTCGCCGATCCGGCCCCGGCAGAGCGCCCGGATGTAGGCGTCGACGACGTCGCGCACATCGAGGAAATCGCGCCGGGGCGTCAGGTCGCCGACGCTCAGGATCGCAGGCTGCCGCCCCAGCTCGACGCGGGCGATCTGCTCGGCGAAGGCGGCGCAGACGAACTTCGACGACTGGCCCGGCCCTGTGTGGTTGAAGGGGCGGACAATGATCGCCGGCACCTGCCCGGCATCGGCCATCTGACGCGCAAAGATCTCGGCGGCCAGCTTCGAGGCCGCATAGGGATTCGGTGGGCGCGGGATCGCACTCTCGTCGATCGGAACGCGGTCAGGGCGGCCGTAGACGTCGCCCGTCGAGACCATGAGGAATCGCGCGGGGGAGTCCAACTCCGCGCAGGCGCGAAGCAGATGAAGTGTCCCCAGGACGTTGATGCGCGTCGTCCGCTCGGGATTCTTCCACGCCGAGGGGACATGGCTCTGCGCCGCGAGGTGGATCACCGCATCGGGCTCGGAGATGGCCAGGAGGTTCTGGACGTCCGCCGGGCGCCGGATGTCGCACTCGACGTGGTGATAGTGCGCGTCCCTCAGCGGGGGATCGTCGAGGACGTCGGCGCCGAAGACCTGCGCCCCCTCCTCGAGCAGCGCAGGGACCAGGTGCGATGCGACGAAGCCCGTGGCCCCCGTGACGATGACCGTCCGGCCCTCGAGCGTGTCCCAGCGTGACAGATCCAGCGGTGGCATGGGGGCCCTTCTAGGTGCGTTTGAACTGCTTGTCGAGCTGTTCGAGTGTCAGAAGCGCCATCGTCGGACGCCCGTGGGGGCAGGTGTGGGGCAGACGCGCGCGGATGATGTCACGGATCAGCGCCCGCATCTCCTCGACGGAGAGGTGCCGGTTGGCCTTGATCGCCGCGTGGCAGGCCATGCGGGTCAGCACACGGTCGCGCACCTGCTCAGCGCTCGGCGGGGCCTTCTCCGCCTCGAGGTCGGCGGCGACATCCATCACGACGGCGGCGATGTCGAGCCTCTCAAAATCGGTGGGGAAGCTGCGGATCAGAACGGTCTGGCCGCCGAAGGGCTCGAGATCGATGCCGATCTGACCGAAGACCTCGCGCATCTCCTCCAGGTGCGACATCGAGCTCGCCGGCAGGTCGAAGGAGAGCGGCACCAGCAGCGGCTGCTCCGCGCGCTCCTGCTCGCCGAAGCGCCGCTGGACCAGGGCGTACATCAGCCGCTCGTGCGCGGCGTGCTGGTCGATCACAAGCATGTCGTCGCCGCACGAGGCCACGATGTAGGAGTCGCCGATCTGGCCGAGTGGCTCGATCGTCAGACTCTCGTCGATCAGTGGATCGATCAGAGGGGTGTCAGCCGGGGGCGGAGCGGACGAGGTGGGGACCGACGACACCGCGTCGCGGGGTGGGGGAAGGGGGATCGAGGATTGAACACCCGCGGGAGCCGGGGGAGCGGCGGGCTGGGGCGCCCCCCACTGGAGTGGCATCGTGGGCGAGGGCTGGGGGCCGCCGGGGGGCAGGGAGTGGGGCAACGGCTTGCCATCGACCGAGAGGCGCGGCCGGAGATCCGCTGTGCCCAGCGCGGTCTGAACAGCCCGGTAGACAAGACCGGCCACCAGATCCTCGTCCTCGAAGCGGACCTCGTCCTTCGTCGGGTGGACGTTGACGTCGACCGTTCCCGGGGGACACTCGATGAAGATCGCGGCGATCGGCTGGCGATCGGTCATGATCAGCCCCGTCATCGCCTGGCGCAGCGCGAAGCCGAGGCGGCGACTGACGACGGGGCGGCCGCCGACGAAAAAGTGCTGCCCGCGTGTGTCGCGCCGCGTGGCCAGGGGGCGGGCGATGAATCCCGTCACCAGGAGATCGCCGTCCTCGCGCTCGATCGGCACCAGGTGCTCGGCCACCTGCGCACCCAGCACCTGGGCGAGGCGATCACGGAGCGTCTGCTCGGCGGGGAGCTCCAGGACACGGGTGCGATTGCCCTCGCGGACCCGTTCGAGCGTGAGGCCGACCTCCGGATGGCTCAGCGCCTGCTGAATCGCCACGCGCAGGATCGCGTTGAACTCCGCCTGAGGAGACTTGAGAAACTTCCGGCGGGCGGGGACGTTCTCGAAGAGATCGGTCACCTCCACGCGTGTGCCCTGCGGTGCTCCGATCGGCCCCCGGCTCTGCACCTCGCCGCCGAGCACCTCGATGACCATGCCCCCCTCGGAGTCGGCGGTGCGCGAGGTCAGGCGGACGCGGGCCACCGACGCGATCGAGGCGAGCGCCTCGCCGCGGAATCCCCGGGTCTCGAGGGCTCCGATCTCGTCGAACGAGGTGATCTTCGATGTCGCGTGGCGCAGCAGCGCCGTCTCGATCTCGCCTTCAGGGATGCCGACGCCGTCGTCGGTCACCGTGATCGAGCGCCCATCGCCGTCGATCAAGATCGCGACGCGCGTCGCCTCGGCGTCGAGGCTGTTCTCGACCAGCTCCTTGACGACCGAGGCGGGGCGCACGATCACCTCGCCCGCCGCGATCTGGTTGATCAGCGTCGGGTCGAGAAGCCGGATCGGGCGGCGTGGGGCGCCGGTCGGGGACTCGCTCACAGTCTCACCCGCCTCCCATTCCCGCCAGCCTGGGCCCTGGCGGGCAGGGGGGCAACTGCAAATCGATCAGCCGCAGGGAGCTGCAGCTCAGATTGTGCCGAGAAGATGGCATCATGGGAATCGGTGATTGCGAAGTGCATTCCAGCTTTGGTCCGCGCCACCGGAGATGATGAAATCATCCCTTCTGACCAGATCTGCGAGGATCATCTCGCATCTTTTCGCCGAGATGACCCTGTTCAACACGAGATCCCTCAGGATCATGGCACAGTTTCCGACGATCAATCCCCGAGCCTGGATCGCCTTCGCCAGGGCTCTGTCAGCGGTGACGACACAGAGTCTGCAATGCACCGCGGTCGCATAGACAATGCGGTCCACATCGGAGATCGACTTCGAGAGACGCACCCCGCTCAGGATCTGGGCGAGCTCGGTGGCACCTGGCGATTTGATGCGCTGGCAATGATGACAGATTCTCTCAGCAGTCTCAGGTCGCAGGTGGTCAGAGATGAGGTTCTCTTCGATGACACTCATGACTGGGACCACAGCGATCAGGTCGGGGTGGTCCAGGAGAATTTTGTCAACGGTGATCAGGGAGCACGTGTCAAACAGAGCGCTGTCCCACCAGCTCAATTCAGCGATCCATCCTCATTCGAAGGTCGCAGCCATCTCGCGGTGCACACCTTCGCTTCGTCAACAGTTATTTGGAACATCTCCGCGACCTTTGCCACCCCTATTTTCTCCTGGATGAAAGCGGATCGGACCAGACGCTCAAATCTCGTGGATCGCTGAAGGGCTTCGCGCCTCAGGGGCTCGGGTTCCAGATCCTCCATCTTTGCCTTTCCCCTAACTCCCATCAGTCGCTTGACCCGATCAATCAGCAGAGGATGCTTCATGTCGGTGAGTCTCATCTGCAATGTTCGCTGATACAGGCACCAGATGCTGACACGGAACACTCTTTTGAGGATGAGCAGTGCATGCTCCAGTGGCAGGTGATCAAGTCTCTCGGCTTGCCAGAGATGCTGGAGCTCTTCGCTGGGAACGAGGAGGCAACCTGCAAAGCGCTGGGCTTCATTTTCGCAGTTGCGTTCGTTCTCTGTGTTCTCTGGCTGCTGAGTGAACAGCTCTGGGTGCATCACCAAGTGCCCAAGCTCGTGAGCGGCACTGAAGATGATCCGCTCCGCTGTGACGCTCGGATGCTCGTTCAACATCACCAGTTTGAGATCCCCGTGCACCACACTGAGACCGTCGATTTTGCCTTTTCCAGACCAGCGGAAAAAAAGGCTCCGGACTCCGAGATCCTCCAGGACACTCACGATCCTCTCTGGCCCAGCCTCAGAGATCTTGCAGGCCCTGCGTGTGGCTCGCGCCGTGTTCTCAATGCGTCGATCCAGATCAGGATCCTCGGGATCGACACTGAACTGCTCAATCTTGGGGGTGAGCCGTGTCTCGGTGATCTCCTCGATCTCAGAGTAGGCGCGAAGGAACTTTCTCGCGACGACGGTGATGTCTGGGTTCTGCCTCAGCACTCTGTGGGCACGGAAAGCGAAGCGGGGTGCTGGGGCTGTGGATTCACCGGTCAGCAGCTCCATCACACTGCACCCGATCGCCTCAGCGATCTTCAGCAGATCCGTTCCACTGGGCTCCGTCTTGCCCGTCTCATAGTTGGCAATAGTGTTGCGAGTGACACCCAGGAGAGAGGCCAACCTGGAGACTTTCATTCCGACTGCAGTGCGCTGTGCTCTGATACGAGCGCCAATTGCGGCTGGGAGATGGGTGTTGCCGTTCGCTGGATTCATGGTCATCCCTCGCATCTGCTCCGCAAACCGCGGAGGTCACCAAACTGCCCTATTCTGTGAGCAATATCGTCTCAGAATGGCAGTGTGGCAATCAAGAAATGCACAATTGATTGTGCAAAGAGAGGGGGGGGTCTCGATCCCCCCCCAAAAAAGATCAGGCGTTCATCTCTGATTTGAAAAGACTTGGGTGGCTCAGGTCTCGATCTCGACCGACTGCCGCGAGGTCAGCTGCATGATCTCTTGCTCCCGGCGGTTGACCCAGGGGACGTGCTCCATGATGAACGGCTCCCGGCGGCCGGGGACGGTGATGACCAGCAGGCCGGAGCCGAGAAGCAGGAGCTCGAGGAGGTCGTTGATCTCCTTCGTGTGCTTCATGCCGCGGGTGTCGTGACGCTCGACGTCGCCGAACAGCCCCTGGCGGTAGACGACCTCGTTGCTCTTGATCTCGATGTAGTAGAAGCGGCGGATCAGCCAGATGATGAAGAAGATGAGGGCCATCACGACCGTGTAGCTGAAGTAGAACCACCAGCTCATCTCGATCTTGATCTGGCGCAGGAAGTTGAAGAGGGCGGGCAGGAAGTGCCACGACTGGTTGATGACGTAGGCGAGCAGGGCCAGTGCGATCAGGGCCATGGTGCAGAGCAGCGCCACCCACGTGCGGAACTCGAAGGAGATGACGAAGACGTTGAAGAAGAAGACGATCATGAAGATCATGCCGAACGTCGCCGCGTGGGTGCTCTGGCCGGGCGGGAAGGCGCCGGCGAAGAAGCAGCAGAGCGCCGCCACGATCACGCTCGGGTAAAAGAAGATCACCTTCGGATAGGACCGGACGATGACGACGTCGATGTCCCTGGGCGCGCCCTTGGCGCTCGGGGGACTGGGTTGGGTCATGGGGAATGCCTCCCGGTGTTCTCTGGTCGCCGTGCGATGAGGGGGCGGTCAGCTCCCCGGTGGCGGGGGAGCGCCGCCACCCCCCTGGCGACGGATGAAGGCGGGGGTGTCGAGGTCATCCATGTCCGGCGGAGGGGGCGTGGCGGACACCGTCGGGAGATCCGGCTCGGTCTCCGGCCTGGGCGCGGGGGTCGGTGTGGTGGCCTGGGCCTGGCTCTCCGGGTCGGCCTCGCCCTCGGCCGGCCTCTCCTCGCGCGCCATGATCGACTCCAGCTTGGTGCGCAGGCTCATGCCCGAGGCCGAGCGCAGCCGGTCGCTCTCGCTCTGCCGGTTCTTGGCCATGCGGGGCTCACTGGGCTCATCGCCGAAACCGGTGGCGATGATGGTGACGTGGATCTCGTCCTTGAGCTGGTCGTCGATCACCGCGCCGAAGATGATGTTGGCCTCGGGGTCGGCCGACTCGTAGACCATCGAGGTCGCCTCGTTGATCTCGTGCAGTGTCATGTCGGGTCCGCCGGTGACGCAGATCAGGACGCCCCGGGCGCCGTCGATCACCATCTTCTCGAGCAGGGGGCTGTCGACGGCCTTCTTGACCGCCTGGGTGGCGCGGCTCTCGCCCTTGCCGATGCCCACGCCCATCACGGCGCCGCCGGTCTCGTTCATCACGGTGCGCACGTCGGCGAAATCGACGTTGATCAGACCCGGGACAGTGATCAGATCCGAGATGGAGTTCACGCCCTGGGCCAGCACCTGGTTGGTGACGTCGAAGGCCTCGACCAGCGGGGTGTCGGGCCCCACGATCTCGATCAGCCGGTCGTTCGAGATCACGATCAGCGTGTCGCAGAACTCGCGCAGCTTCTCGACGCCCGCCTGGGCACGCCGCATCCGCTGAGGCCCCTCGAAGCGGAAGGGCTTGGTCACGACCGCGACGGTGAGAATGCCCATCTCCTTGGCCAGCTGGGCCAGGATCGGCGCGGCGCCGGTGCCTGTGCCGCCCCCCAGACCCGAGGTGATGAAGACCATGTCCGATCCATGGAGCGCCGCCTTGAGCTCATCGGTGGCATCGAGCGCCGCACGCTCGCCCACGGCGGGATCCGCCCCGGCGCCCAGCCCGTTGGTGATCGCCTGCCCGATCTGGATCTTGTGGGGGCACTGGCAGCGCGAGAGCGCCTGGGCATCGGTGTTGATGCCGCAGAAATCGACGCCGCCGAGACCGCGGCCGACCATCGAGTCGACCAGATTGCACCCGCCACCGCCGACGCCGATGACTTTGATCTTGGCCAGGCTCGGGATGTCCTCATCGAATTCGAGCGCCATGGGTCCATGTGCCTCCTGGGGACGAATGAGAGATCAAACCGCTGGGACTCCGGCACGTCTGTTCCGCCGATCTCCCAGATGTGCCAAATGAGCTGATGTGGGGCGCTCCGTCAAGGGTTTCCTGGCCGTTCGCCCTTGCCCCATGCGGCTGAAACGCGTTGACAGGGACGAGGGGGGAATCCCAGATCAGAGGGGTTCCCCTCCGGCGGGAGACCCCCACCGGGCCAATGATCTGCGGAGGAATCGCCATGAGGTCATCTCTGACTCTGCTGGCTCTGATCACACTGGCACTGCCCGCCCTCGCCGTTCTGCCCCCGGAGGCCCAGGAGGCGGCCGAGCGCGACGCCGCTCTCGCGCTTCCCCAGGTGCAGCAGGCGATCGGTGGACGGCACCCCATCACCGTCACGCGCGAGGGAGACGTTCTCACCATTCAGGCGGGCGATGTCGCGGTGCAGGCCCGCATCGTGTATCTGCCCAGCGATCCGATGATCGACGGGCCGGTCAACTTCCGGGCCGAGTACATCGGTGCCACGGCCGTTGCCCAGGTCCAGCCCGTCAATCTGGCCTCGCCGAGTCGGCAGACGGCCCGGGAGATCGTGGCCGTTCTCCAGAGCGAGGCCGTGCTCGAGCAGCTCGGGGACCAGCCGATCCACACGATCGTGCGCATGGATCCCCAGGAATATCAGGTGGACACGTGGGCGACACAGGTCAGCGCCCGGGTCATCTACGAACCCAGGGCGGGCATGCCTGTGGGCGAACCGATTCCCCTGCGGGTGGAGGTCGGCGAGCTCCCCGATCTGCGCAATGTGCCGGCCGTCAGTGTCGATTGCCCGATCTCGGTCGGCGAGACGGTCCAGGGCGCCTTGATCCCCGGTGACAATGCCGCGCTCACGGCCGATATTCGGGCCGGTGCGGCCTATCTCCGTGACGGCTATCTGTTCGAGGCGCAGGGGGGTCAGCCCCTGCTCATCGACCTCGTCTGCGATTTCGACGGCTATCTCTTCCTCATCGCCCCGGGGGGTGTGATCGTGGCGAGCAATGACGACTTCACGTCGGTCAACACCTCGCGGATCCGGCACACCCCCTTCGAGAGCGGATGGCACCGCGTGGTGGTGACGTCGTTCAGCGAAGGGGTGTCCGGGAACTACACTCTGAGTCTGATGAGAGACATGGCTCTGCCCGCGGCGGCCCCCTGAGAGCTCTCAGGCCAGCGACTCGAGCACCACCTGATCGTTCGTGTAGACGCACTGCCGGGCGGCGATGGCCATGGCCGCCCGGGCGATCGCCTCGGCGTCCATGTCGGCGTGCCCGATCAGGGCCATGGCGGCGGCCTGGGCGATGGGACCCCCGCTGCCGATGGCGGCGACGGCGGTGTCGGGCTCGATCACATCCCCCGAGCCGCTGAGGACGAACATCTGCCCGCGGTCGGCGGCGATCAGCAGCGCCTCGAGCCGCCGCAGGACGCGGTCGGTCCGCCAGTCCCGCGCCAGGGCCACGGCGGCCCGCGCGAGATGGCCATCGAACTCATCGAGCCGCTGCTCGAGCTTCTCGAACAGCGTCAGCCCATCGGCGGCCGATCCGGCGAAGCCGGCCAGCACTGTGCCCTTGGCCAGCGGCCTCACCTTCCGGGCGCCGTGCTTCATGATCTGGTCGCCGTGGGTCACCTGGCCGTCGCCGGCGACGACCGTCACGCCGCGGTGGCGCAGCGCGAGAATGGTTGTGGAGCGGATCATGGCTCGACCCTCTGTTCTGGCCGCGGGATCAGGACTCCTCCTCCTCGGAGGGCCCCCCGATCTCCGACGGTTTCTTGTATCCACACGCGGGGCACTTGAGGCGGCCGCGCAGCGGCCCCTTGCCGTGAACCAGGTACGGGTGCTTGCACTCGGGGCAGGGCTCGGGGGCCGGCATCTCCCATGAGGTGTGGTCGCAGTCGGGGTAGGCATTGCAGGCCCAGAAGGTGCGCCCCTTCTTCGACTGCCGCTCGACGATCTCGCCGGGGCATCCCTCGCGCGGGCACTTGACGCCGATCTTCAGCGGCTCGGAGTGCTTGCACTCGGGGTAGCCCGGGCAGGCGGCGAAGCGCCCCCGGCGGCCGCTCTTGACGATCAGCGTCTTGCCGCAGTTGGGGCAGGTCTGGCCCTTGGCCTCCTGGGGCGCCGAGCGTCCCGAGCCATCGCCATTGTCGTCGCACTCGCGCGTGTTGCGGCACTCGGGGTAACCCGAGCAGGCGAGGAAGCGCCCGTTGCGCCCCCACTTGACGACCATCGGGCGGCCGCACTTGTCGCACGTGATGTCCGTGGCGATCGTCTCGCGCTTGAGGTTGCGCATGTTGACCTTCGCCTCGGCCATGCGGCGGCGGAAGCTGTCGTAGAAGTTGCGCAGGAGCTCGACCCAGTTGACCTTGCCATCCTCGACCTGGTCGAGCTGCTCCTCCATCAGCGCGGTGAACTTCGCGTCGAGGATCTCGGGGAAACTCTCGACGAGCAGGTCGGTCACCAGCACGCCGAGCTCTGTGGGCTTGAACCGCCCCTTGTCGAGCGAGACGTACTCCTTCTCCTGGATCACCGAGACGATGGCCGCGTAGGTCGAGGGGCGGCCGATCCCCCGCGACTCGAGCTCCTTGACCAGAGAGGCCCCGGTGAAGCGCGGCGGGGGCTGGGTGAAGTGCTGAACGGGCTCGATCGACCTGACTGTGACCTGAGCCCCCTCGGCCAGCGCGGGCAGGCGCCCGGGAACCTCGCCGTTGTCCGCGTCGTCCTTGCCCTCCTCGTAGACGGCCAGGAAGCCGGGGAACTCGATCACCGTCCCGGTGGCGGCGAAGCGGTGCCCCTTTGGGTTCTCGAGCTCGATGCGGGTCTGCAGCACGCGGGCGGGCGCCATCTGGCAGGCCACGGTGCGGTTCCAGATCAGGGTGTAGAGCTTGAGCTGATCGGGCGTCAGGTGCTTGGCCACCGACTCGGGGTCGTGGCGCATGTAGGTCGGGCGGATCGCCTCGTGCGCATCCTGCGCACCCTTTTTCGTGCGATAGACGTTCGGCTTCTTCGGCAGGTACTCCTTGCCGTGCCGCTCCTCGATGTGATGGCGCAGGTGAGTCAGGGCGATGTCGGCGATGCGCGTGGAGTCCGTCCGCATGTAGGTGATCAGACCGACGTTGTTGCCCTCGCCCAGATCCACGCCCTCGTAGAGCCTCTGGGCGATGACCATCGTCTTCTTCGGTGAGAAGCGCAGCTTGCGGTGCGCCTCCTGCTGAAGCGTCGAGGTGATGAACGGCGGGGCCGGGTTGCGCTTGGCCCTCTTCTGAGTGACGGAGGCAACGGTCAGCGCCCCCCTGCCGATCTCCTTGACGAGCGCCTTGGCCTCCGCCTCGTCGGCGATCAGGCGCTTCGCGGGCTCGCCTTTTTTCCTGCGCCTGGTCTCGGGCTCAGGGCGCTGGAGGATCTGCTCCTCGCCGACCGCCACGAGTCTCATGGCGAACGCGGGGGGCTCATCGCCCATCCCCTCGGCCTCGATGGTCCAATACTCCTGTGCCTGGAACCGCTGGATCTCCTGCTCGCGCTCGACGACGAGGCGCACGGCGACCGACTGAACGCGTCCGGCCGACAGACCCCGCCGGATCTTCTCCCAGAGCAGCGGCGAGAGCTGGTAGCCGACGATGCGGTCGAGGATGCGCCGGGCCTGCTGGGCGTCGATCAGCGCCATGTTGAGATGCCCGGGATTCTCGAGGGCCCGGAGAATCGCCTCCTTGGTCACCTCGTTGAAGGTCACGCGCCAGGCCTTTTTCTGGGGCAGCCTGAGCTCCTCGGACACATGCCAGGCGATCGCCTCGCCCTCGCGGTCGAAGTCGGAGGCCAGGAACACGCGCTCGGCCGACTTCGCCGCCTTGCGCAGGGCGGCCAGGGCCTTCTCCTTGCCCTTGACCTGAATGTACTCAGGCGCGAAGGCGTGCTCCAGGTCGACCCCCAGGCGATTGGTGGGAAGATCGCGGATGTGGCCCATCGTGGCCAGCACCTGGTAATCCTTCCCGAGATATTTGGAGATGGTCCGCGCCTTTGCCGGCGACTCGACCACGACGAGAGACTTAGCCATGGTCCTCACTGTTCAACGGAGGTGTGGGGCCCGCGGCGCGCGTCTCGAGCGACGCCGAGGACGGGCAGGCGGTGTAGCGCTTGCCCGGGAGCTCCGCGATCAGACCGTGGAGCTGAAGATTCATCAGGTGCATTGGCAGCGCCGCGCGCTGATCGGGGTCCAGGCCCCGCATCAGTGTGTCGAGCTGCACCGCCCCCCCCTGGATGCGGGTGAAGAGACCCCGCTCCTCCTCATCGAGCGCCTCGAGAACCGCGCTCGGCACCGGGGGTGGATCAGGGCTCGCCCCCTCCGCCCCGAGCGCCGCCTCTCCCCCCAGCTCGGAGAGGAGACCGCGCAGCAGGCCACGCATGTCGGCCAAGACGTCCTCGGCAGACATCACCAGGCGCGCCCCCTCCTGGATCAGGCGGTTCACACCCCGCGAGTTGGCACGTGTCGCATCGCCGGGGACCGCAAAGACGGGGCGGCCGAGCTCCGCGGCGCGGGTGGCGGTGATCAGCGCACCGCTCTTCTCGCCCGCCTCGACGACGACCACTCCCTGCGCCAGGCCCGCGAGGACCGCATTGCGCTCGGGGAAGTGCTCGGCGCGTGGGGCCGCACCCAGCCGATACTCGCTGATCAGCGCACCGCTCTCGGCGACCCGCTGGCGAAGGCGTCGATGCGTCGAGGGATACACGATGTCGAGCCCCGCCCCGAGCACGGCCAGCGTGCGCCCCCCCCGCTCCAGCGCCGCCCGGTGGGCGGCGCCGTCCACGCCCGTGGCAAAGCCGCTGATCACCGTCACCCCCGCCTCGGCGAGGTCGCCGGCGATCGCCTCGGTCATCTGGCGGCCGTAGTCGGTCATGTTGCGGGAGCCGACGATGGCGATGCCCACCTCGTCGAGCGGCTCGAGCTCGCCCAGCACATGCAGCAGGGGAGGCGGGTCATCCATCGCGCGCAGGGCGCGGGGGTAGCCCGGATCGGTGAAGGGGATCAGCCGCGCCCCCATGGCGGCGATCGCCTCCGCCTCCGGGCGCAGGTCCAGGGTGTCGCGGTGCTCCACGATGCTGTTCACGGTGACCTCGTCGACTCCCTCAGCGGTTCGCAGCGCCCGCGGTGAGGCGCGCAGCACCTCCCCGGGACTGCCCAGCGCTGTGATGAGCTGCCACAGGCGGCGTCGTCCGACCTGGGGGATCGCCGCCAGCGTCAGCCAATCCGTCCAGAGGGCGAGATCGGCGGTCGAGGGCGTCACTTGATGAGGTCGCGGCCTCGGACACAGAATTCGCTGAAGGCGTCCTGCCCAGCCTGCGTGGGGTTGTTCGAGCCGTAGGGCTCCAGCCAGACAACCACCAAGATGTTCGATCGATAGAACGCCCCCACATAGTGGCCCGCACGCGTGTCCTCCACGGCTCGGCGGACCTCATCGGTCAGGGCCGAGGCCTCCGTGCGACTGTCCATCATGAAGAGCGCGAGGCAGATGTAGTCCTGGCTGTTGTTGGCCCACAGCTGCTTGTACTCCTCACGGGCCTCCAGGCGATCGATCAGGCTCTGGTCAAAGACCCCGAGATTCACCAACCTGTCCTCCACCACGAGGGTGTCGGAGATGTCTCTTCGGTTGTCAGCCGTCGGATCGTGCTCCCAGAAATCCCCTGGCAGGAAACCGCGGGTCTCCTCGGGGGGAACAGCGAAACCCACCCAGTCGAGCCGATAATACTTGATGTGCGGGAAAAAGAACCGCAGGCCGATGTCGTAGGTGTAGTAGAAGGCGTTTCTCGTCGCCGGGTAATCCTTCAGCTTCGACCAGTCCCAGATGCCCAGCACCTGGACACCGACAGTGACGAAGATCAGGCCCATGAGAATGATCAGGCCCTTCGTGACGTTGCTCTTGAGGACTCGGTCGATCCGCTGCTTCGTGCGGTGGCGGAACTGCTCGGCCCGATAGACCGCCTCGGAGATCTCGCTGAGCTCCTGGCGCTTCTCCTCGAGGTTGCCCAGGGTCTCCTGGAGAAGAAGAAAGGCCTGGTGCCACTCGATCTCCATCTTTTTGACCTCGGCCACACTCATGCGAGCCAGGTGATGGAGCGTGATCGCCCGGGAGACGATCGTCAGCATGGACTGGGCGATGTTCTTGTCCGCCATGATCGCGGCCATGAACGAGTCGTGGAGCATGGCGATGCGACTCTTGACGTTGAGGAAGTCCTCCTCGCCCTCGTTTGTCACGGCGTCGCCCTTGACACACTGCGCCATGATGTCATGGAAACGTCGCCAGAGCTCCAGCAGCTCGGTGCAATCGCTGTAGTTGCGCTCCAGGGCAGGGTCAATCATGGCTGGTTCTCCACCTCGATCTCCCTTGTGTCAGAGAACGACTCCAGCCGAGCGAGCGGGGATTTGTCAACGGGTTTGTCCCAGGCCTCGGGGAGAGGTGGCCGTGGGTCTCATGCGGCCCGGATGAGAAAAGGGCGCCGGGATTTTTCCTCCGGCGCCCTGATATCACTGGGTTTGATGGTGTCATCCGATGTGGTCGAGCATCCGGATCAGGGGCAGGAACATCGAGATGACGATGAATCCCACCACGACACCCAGGAAACAGATCAGCAGCGGCTCGATGAGGCTTGTCAGACCGGCCACCGCGGCATCGACCTGATCCTCGTAGAAGTCGGCGATCTTGTTGAGCATGGGATCGAGTGCGCCTGTCCGCTCACCGACATCGATCATGCGGGTCACCATCGGGGGGAAGACGCCGGAGTCGGTCAGGGGTTTGGCGATCGACTCACCGCTCTGGATCGAGGACTTGGTGCGGAGAACAGCGTCCTCGATCACCACGTTGCCGGCGGTCTTGGCGGTGATGTCCAGCGCCGAGAGGATGTTGACGCCCGAGCGCATGAGGACACCGAGGGTGCGGGAAAACTTGGCGATGGCGACCTTGAGGAAGATCGGCCCAAAGACGGGCATCACCAGCTTGAAGGAGTCGATGCGCCACCGGCCCGTGCGGGTCTTGCCCCACTGCCAGAGTCCGAAGGCGATGCCGCCGACGAGCAGGGCCAGCAGGATGTAGTGGTCGCGCATGAAATCGGAGATCGCGATGGTCCAGGCGGTTGTCAGGGGGAGCTTGGCCCCGAAGCCGTCGAAGATGTCCTTGAAGACGGGGACGACCTTGACCATGAGGAAAGCCGTGATGCCGATCGCCACGACTGACACGACGGCGGGGTAGATGACGGCGCTTTTGACCTTGCGCTGGATCGAGGCGACCTTCTCGAGGTAGATGGCCACCTGATCGAGAATGGTGTCGAGCATACCCGAGGCCTCGCCCGCGCGGACCATGGAGACGAAGAACTGGCTGAACGCCTGGGGGTGCTTCGCCAGGGCCTCGGTCAGGCTGGAGCCGCCCTGGACATCGCGCTCCACCTTGCCCAGCACATCCTTCATCGTGAGCTTCTCCACCTGCTCACCGAGGATGTTGAGCACCTCCAGCAGCGGGAGACCTGCGCGGATCATCGTCGCGAGCTGGCGGCTGACGATCACCAGGTCGTCGATCTTGATCTTGCCGCGCTTGAGCTTGCGCCTGCGCCGACGGGATCGGATCTCCTCGATGGTGGTGGGCGTCAGCCCCTTGTCGCGCAGAAAGCGCGCCACCACCGCGGGGTCCGCGGCGTCGTGGGACCCGGTGATCGACCTTCCCCCCGGGTCACGTGCGACGTACTGAAATGTGGGCATGGGCAATGGGCTCCTTGCTCTTGAATCGCTGGTTCGGTGCCTCTCACTCGTCGCCGACGGTGACGCTGAGCACCTCCTCAATCGTGGTCTTTCCCAGGATGAGCTTCTTCAGGCCGCTCTGGCGCAGGGTCTGCATCCCCTCCTCGATGGCGAAGCGCTTCAGCTGACTGCTCGTCGCCCCCTCCATGATGTAGTCGCGCATCTTGTCGGTGATGGCCATCATCTCGTACAGCGCCAGGCGGCCCCGGTAGCCGGTTCCCGAGCAGCTGTGGCACCCGCGGCCGTGCATGAGCTGCACCTTGTCCCATCCCGAGAAGTCCTCGTGTCGCGGCGTCCCGAGCGAGGCCAGGCTCTCGGGCTTGGCGGTGACAGGCTCCGCGCAGCCCTCGCAGATGCGGCGCACCAGGCGCTGGGCGACGGCCATGATGACCGAGGCGACGACGAGGAACGGCTCCACGCCCATGTTCGTCAGGCGCTGGACCGACGAGGGGGCATCGTTGGTGTGGAGCGTGGACAGGACCAGGTGGCCCGTCAGAGCGGCCTTGATGGCGATCTCCGCCGTCTCCAGGTCGCGGATCTCGCCCACCAGCATGATGTCGGGGTCCTGGCGCAGGAACGAGCGCAGCCCCTCGGCGAACGTCAGCCCGATCTCGGGCTTGGCCTGCACCTGGTTGATCCCCCCCAGCTGGTACTCGATCGGGTCCTCGATCGTCGTGATGTTCTTGTGCGGATCGTTGATCGTCGACAGCGCCGAGTACAGCGTCGTCGATTTGCCCGATCCCGTCGGCCCGGTGACGAGCACCATGCCGTAGGGCTTGAGGATCACCCGCTCGAAGATCTCGAGCTGGTGGGAGTCGAAGCCCAGATCGCGCAGATCGAGCTGGAGGTTCGACTGGTCGAGGATGCGCATCACGACCTTCTCCCCGTGAGCCGTGGGGCAGGTCGAGACACGGAAGTCGACGTTCTTGCCGCCGATGCGGACCTTGAAGCGGCCGTCCTGCGGCAGGCGCCGCTCGGCGATGTCCAGCTCGCTGAGGATCTTGACGCGCGAGATGATCGCGTTCTGGAACTTCTTGGGGGGCGGCGAGATCTCGTGCAGCACGCCGTCGATGCGGTAGCGCACGCGCAGTGTCTTCTCGTAGGGCTCGATGTGGATGTCCGACGCCCGCATCTTGATCGCCTCGGACACCATCAGGTTGACCAGCTGGATCACCGGGCCGTCGTCGGCCTGGATGCTCAGGTCGTTGATGTCCTCCTCCGAGCCGTTGGCGCCATCCTCGTCGCGGATCACCTCCAGGTCACGGTCCGTGATCTCCCGGAGCATCTCCTCCAGCTCGTTGCCGTTGCCCGAGTAGTACTTCTCGATCGACTCGAGGATGTCCGACTCGAACGAGATCACCGGGATGATCTGGCACTGGGTCAGCAGACGGATCTCATCGAGCACGTAGATGTTGCTCGGGTCCGACAGCGCGATGGTCAGGGTATCGCCCGTCCGGTCGACGGGGACGATCTTGTACTTGCGGACGATGTCCTCGGGGATTGACTTGAGAACTTCGGCGTCGATCTCGTAGTGCGAGAGGGTGATGAAGGGGACGTTGAGCTGCTTGCCGAGCGCCGCGGCCATCTCCCACTCGCTGGCCAGACCCATCTCGATCAGCACGCGGCCGAGACTGATCCCCGAGGAGACGCTCTGCTCCAGAGCGGACTCCAGATCGTCGGCCGAGATGATCTGGTCGTCGACCAGCATCTGACCGAGCTTTCTCTCCATCGTTGTGGACATCGACGGCGGTGCTCCCCGCTCGTGGCTCGGCCCACTCGCACGTGGGCCCGATCTTCTCATCGGCACCTTCGGATTGATGTTGAGTATTTTGATACACCCGTGAGGGACGGAAATCCTCTGACCGCAGCTCTTTTCAAGGCGCTGGGACGAGGGGGCGAGGCGAGACGCCGTGGCCGGAATGACTCACCCACGGGGTCCCAAAATCAATGGTCAGAGGGGTCAAACAGACCTCTTCCCGCGGGGAAAATCCCTGAAAACGGGGAGAATCCGCCGGGGGCTCTCGATCGAGGGGGGAAAGGGGCTCAGCTGCGCAACTGACCGGTCCCCAGACCGATCCACTTGACCGTCGTCAGATCGCGCAGCCCCATCGGGCCCCTGGCGTGCAGCTTGTCCGTCGAGATCCCGATCTCGCATCCCAGCCCGAACTCCCCGCCGTCGCTGAACCGCGTCGAGGCGTTGACGAACACACAGGCCGAGTCGACCTCGGCCAGGAAGCGCATGGCGAGCCCGTGTTCGCGCGTGACAATCGCGTCGGTGTGGTGCGAGCCATGCCGGTTGATCCAGGCGACAGCCTCCTCGAACGTGTCGACGACCTTCACCGAGAGAATCAGGTCGAGATACTCCTCTCCCCAGTCCTCCTCGGTCGCTGCCTTCGCCCGGGGCTCGAGGGCGCAGACGTGCTCGTCCCCCCGGATCTCGACGCCGAGGTCGATGAGATCACCGAGCAGCGAGGCGAGGAACGGGTCGGGCACCGCCGCATGGACAATCAGGCTCTCCGCCGCATTGCAGACTCCCGGGCGCTGGGTCTTGGCGTTGATGACCAGCCCGCGGGCGAGGTCGAGATCCGCGTGCGCGTCGATGTAGACGTGGCAGTTACCGTCGTAGTGCTTGATCACCTGCATCCGCGCCTCGCGGACGACCGTCTCGATCAGTCCGCGTCCGCCCCGCGGGATCACGAGGTCGATCTGCCCCTCCAGGTGGAGCATCGCTGTGATCGCCTCTCGGTCGGTGACGGGGATCAGCTGGATCGCGTCCTCGGGCACGTCGCTCCCGCGCAGCGCGCCGCGGATCGCCTCGACGATCGCCGTGTTCGAGTGAAATGCCTCGGAGCCCCCGCGCAGAATCACGGCGTTGCCACTCTTGAGGCAGAGGCATGAGGCGTCGGCCGTCACGTTCGGGCGGCTCTCGTAGATGATCCCGATCACGCCGATGGGGGAGCGCATCCGTCCGACCCGCAGGCCGTTGGGGCGCGTCTGGATGTCGAACGTCTCGCCCACGGGATCGGGCAGCGCCACGACCTCGCGCAGGCTCTGGATCATGCCCGCGATGCGCCGGTCGGTCAGCGCCAGGCGGTCGAGCATGGCGGGTGAGAGACCCTGTGCGCGGCCCGCGGCGAGATCCCTCTCGTTCTCCGCCTGGATCTGCGAAGAGCCCGCCTCGATGGCGCGGGCCATCCGCTCCAGCGCATCATTTTTCTGGGCGGGGGTGAGCCTCACCAGCTCGGATGCCGCCGCGCGGGCGCGCTGGGCCATGCCCAGCATCAGGGAGGAGAGGTCAGTGGATGAGGTGCCGGTGCGAGTCATGGGATCACCGCTCTGGGGGTGTGAGAGTCCGCCACCTTGCCGCCCTGAGGGCTCGGGCGTCAAGAGCCTCCCACCTCCCGGGCCTCGGCCCGAGGTCGCCGAGGGGATCCGGGGTCGAGGAGGAGGCCTTCGGAAAAGATAAATACTTTCGATTTTTTTCACCTGATTTCCTTGAATTAAGCACTGGGGCATGCATGGTGATCCCAGGTTGGGACTTCGATGCAGCTGACACTTCATGCCGATTACGCCCTCAGGGTGCTACTCTACCTCGGGCTTCATCCGGGACGGCTGGTCCCCACACACGAGATCAGCCGCGCCTATGGCATCTCAGCCAACCACTTGGTCAAAGTCATCCTGCACCTGAATCAGAGGGGTCTGATCCAGTCACGCCGCGGCCGCGCGGGGGGAATTCGCCTCGCCAAGAGCCCCTCGGAGATCAACATCGGGAAGGTGCTTCGGGTGATGGAGCCCGACTGGAATCTGGTCGAGTGCCTCGAGCCGCGGACGAACACCTGCCCCATCCAGCCGATCTGCGGGGTCATCCCGCTTCTCGAGGAGGCGCTTCAGGCCTTCCTCGACGTGCTCGACAGCCACACGCTGGCCGACGTTCTGAACAACGCCTCCCCCGAGCAGTTTGAGGCGATGTTCCAGGCGACGGCCGCCCAGGCGTAGAGAGACTCCCCTCAGGGCTGACTGGAGTCGCGGAGATTCCGCGAATCCTGAATCGCCTGCATGTACCGGCGGGAATCACCGGCGGGTGCTGATGGGGCACTCTCGCTGGAGGGTGGAGGCCTGCGAGCCGCAGCCTCGGCCGCACGCTGCGCCTCCTCCGCCTCACGGCGGATCCACTCGGTCTCGGCGAGATCCTGAATCAGCTCCCGACCCCGCTGGGCGTTCTCCGCCTCCCAGCGCGCCTGTTCGATCTCGTGGACAACCCTCGCCATGGTCGAGCGCAGTCTCTGGGCCCTCGCGATGTCCTCGGGATCGGCGCCGGGAGCGCCCTCCACCCGCTCGGTGACCTCGTTCACCACCTCGAGGAGGCGAGGCGCATCGTTCTGAAACTGCGTGCGAGCGAGATGGATGGAGATCTCGGCGAGCGCGAGCTGGAGGGCAACGCTCTCCTCCGCGCCGTTGGCCGCCTGGAGCAGAAGGCGAAAGCCCCCGGGGAAGTTGTCCTCGGCCAGCTCCTGCCGGGCCTGGAGGACAAGCGACCGTGTCTCCTCGGGCAGGGCGGTCAGCTCCTCATTGGAGAGGTTGATCTCCACCGGCGCCGCAGTGGCGTGCGACACGGCGAAGAGCAGGGCGAGGGCGATGAGGGCGCGGGGAATCATCGGTCGTCTTCCCTCTCATCCATGCGTCAACTGGCGCGATGCGGCAACCGGAAATCACAGAGGGTGGAAGCCACGGGAGCGGCAAGAGGGATGCTCTTGGGAGTGCGGCGGCGCCCCATTTCTGATTTGGAGTCCTGCGGCTTGCCGCAGACGGTCTGAGATGGAGTCCACGGACTTGCCCGTGAGTCTGGGGCAAGCCCCAGGACTCCAAACATGAGATTGCGCGAGCAAGCTCGCGCAGTCCAGAGCACAGGCAAGCCTGTTCACTCCATATCAGATCCGCAGAGGCCCGGCAGCGCTGCCCTCAGCGATAGATGATCAGGTTGTCGCGGTGGATGACCTCCTCGAAGGGGGCCTCGCCCAGCCTCTCGACGATCTCGCCGCTGCGCGCGCCGAGAATGCGGGCGATCTGCTCACCGCTGTAGTTGACAAGCCCGCGGCCGATCACCGCGCCATCGGGTCCCACGATCTCCACCAGATCTCCGCGGTTGAAGTCCCCCTCGACTGAGGTGATGCCGATGGGCAGGAGGCTCTTGGCCTTCTCAGTCAGGGCACGGACGGCCCCCACGTCGATGACGAGGCGGTGATCGCGGTGGGCCTTGCCCATGGCGATCCAGCGCTTGCGGCCACGCAGCCCCTGCTCGGAGGGGACGAACCATGTCCCCAGCGGCTCGCCCGCGAAGATCCGATCGATCACGTTGCGCCGCTTGCCGGCGGCGATCACCGCCGCCACACCGCTCGTCGCGGCGCTCTTGGCCGCCAAGAGCTTCGACTCCATCCCCCCCTTGCCCAGCGCGGAGCGCTCGGAGCGGACGAGGGCCATGGTCTCATCGGTCACGCGCTCGACGACGGAGATGATGCCCCCCTCGGCATCGTGCAGCCCATCGACAATGGTGAGAATCACCAGCAGCTGAGCGTCCACCTTTGCGGCGACGGCGGCGGAGAGGAGATCGTTGTCGCCAAAGGTGAGCTCATCGATCGCCGTCGTGTCGTTCTCATTGACGATCGGCACCACACCCAGCTCGAGCAGGCGGAGCACGGCATTGCGCGCGTTGAGATAGCGCTGGCGGTCGTCCAGATCGCCCCGCGAGAGCAGGACCTGCGCGGTGTGAATGCCCTCGCCCGAGAAGGCGAGCTGGTAGATCTGCATCAGGAGGCCCTGACCCACGGCCGCCATCGCCTGCTTGTCGGTGACGGACCCGGGCGGCTCGGTGAATCCCATCTCCGCGACGCCGGCGCCCACCGCGCCCGAGGAGACGATGATCACGTCGATCCCCCGGTGGCGGAGCGAGGCCACCTGCTCGGCGAGGGAGAAGATCAGGGCGCGGTCGAGCCGGCGGTCGCCGCGCGTGAGCACGGCGGTGCCGAGTTTGATGACGACGCGCTGGACGTCGGCCAGCGCGGCGGCGCGGTCGAATGTCATGGGTTCTCTCCGGTGTTCTCCGCCAGGGGCGGATGATCCTTCTCTTCCTCCCGCGCGTCGAGTGCGGCGAGGCGGGCGTCGATCGCCAGCACCAGAGGCTTGAGTCCCTCGCCGAGCAGGGCGCTGATGACCAGGGGCTCGACGCCGCGTCGCCCGAAGTGCGCGGTGATCTCAGCGATCTCCTCTCCGTCCGCCTCGTCCGATTTCGTGATGACCACGATCTGGGGCCGTGCGGCCAGCTCGTCGCTGTGCGCTGCGAGCTCGCGGTTGACCAGCTCGAACTGGCACCAGAGCGAGTCGGGGTCGTGCTCCGTGTCCGCGTCGACTGGCACCAGGTGCACCAGCAGCCGCGTTCTCTCGATGTGCCGAAGGAAGCGATCGCCCAGCCCCTGGCCGCGACTCGCCCCCTCGATCAGCCCCGGGATGTCGGCCACGGTGCACTGACCGAAGTCCGGCAGCGCCATGACGCCGAGGTGGGGGTGAATCGTCGTGAAGGGATAAGGGGCGATCTTCGGCGTGGCGCGCGTCAGGGACGACAACAGGGTCGACTTGCCCGCGTTCGGCAGCCCCACCAGCCCGACATCGGCGATCAGCTTGAGCTCGAGCGCGACGCGCCGCTGCTCGCCGGGCTCACCCGGCTTCGATCGGCGGGGGGCGCGGTTGGCCGCGGTCGCGAAGTGCTGGTTGCCCGCCCCGCCTCTGCCGCCCCGAGCGAGGCAAAGGCGCTGGCCGGGCTCGGTCACGTCGCCGATCAGCTCCCCCGTCTCCTCGTCGCTCACGATTGTTCCCAGGGGAACAGGGAACACCTCGTCCTGACCCGCACGGCCCGAGCAGTTCGAGCCCCTGCCGTGGCCTCCCCGCCCGGCGCGGATCAGGGGGCGCATCTTGAGGTCGTAAAGCGTCGTCAGATTCGCGTCGCCCTCGGCGAAGACGGAGCCCCCATCGCCCCCGTCGCCCCCATCGGGTCCCCCGCGCGGCACGAACTTCTCGCGGCGGAACGAGACGCACCCGTTGCCGCCGTCGCCGGCGATCACCTGGAGGCGGACGAAGTCGACGAAGGACATCTCACCGGCCGTTGCCGAAGATCATCTGGGCGATCATCCCCGCCAGGGGGGGGAAGACAAGCGTGCTCACCGCGCGGGCGATGGTCAGCCGCCATCCCAGGATGCCAACTTCCATGGGAATGCGGTTGAGCGACCAGAGGGACCATCCGGTGAGGAACGCCACCACGGTCCCGACGCTGGCCCCCGTGCCCGCGAGGCTGGCCGCGATGGGCATGCTGACATAGGGCCCCCCCGGTGCGAGAGCCCCCGCGAAGGAGCCGATGAAGATGCCGCGCATCCCTGACTCTCCTCCGACCCAGCGGGCGACGCTCTCCTGGGGCAGGAGAACCTGCACCATCCCCGCGACGATGAAGGCGAAGATGAGCAGCGGCAGGATCTGGAGCGTCAGATTGAGCGTGATCCTCAGGCCCTCGACGTGTTGCCCCTCGCCCTGGCGATATCCGATCCACAGCAGGGCAACGGCGAGCACTCCCATGATGAGTGTGGGAATCAGCATCTTGGCGTTCCTCCGTGGGGTCGTCACTGGATCGTCCTCTTGGCAAACAGAGAGGGCGGGGTCTCGCCCCGCCCTCGAAATCTCATGATGACTCAGCCGTGGGGCGTCAGCTGGCCTCCGCCTCGGCGGGCGTCTCGAACGGGACGACGCTGACCACCCGCTTGCTCTTGCCCTGGCGCGAGAAGGTGACGACGCCGTCAGCCTTGGCGAAGAGGGTGTTGTCTCGGCCGATGCCGACGTTGCCGCCGGGCAGGATCTTGGTGCCGCACTGGCGGACGATCACGCCGCCCGCGAGAATGCCCTGGCTGCCGTAGACCTTGACGCCGCGGCGCTGGGAGTTGGAGTCGCGACCGTTTCGCGAGGAGCCGCCGGATTTTTTGTGAGCCATGGGTCTCTCTCCTCCTGCGTCAGCGCTTGATCTCGCGGATCAGGACGCCGGTGTGCGGCTGACGATGACCCTGAGTGCGCGAGTAGCCTTTGCGCTTCTTGAATTTGTAGACGCGGATCTTCGGGCCGCGGTGCTGCGAGACGATCTTGCCGAGGACCTGGGCCTTCTCCACGCGCGGGCGCCCAATGATGGTCGCCTTCTCGTCGCGGATGATCAGGACGTCGTCGAAAACGACCTCCTCACCGACCTCGCCGGGGATCTTTTGGATCTCGATGGTCTCGCCCTCGCGGACCGTCGTCTGTTGGCCACCTGTGCGGATGACTGCGTACATTGAACTTGTCCTCATGCGCGCACCCTCGCGGAGGGGCACGAGCGCGATTTGATACGCGAATGCCACCGCCCTTGTAAAGCTCGAAGTGCTTGGAAATCGGGACTTCCCCCCGGAAGAGGGGATTGGCTCTTGACGGTGTGGTGTCCCGTCTCTGTGGTGTGTCCCCATGTCTGTCCCCCGAGATCATGTCGCGGTGCTGGGCGCCGGGGTCTGTGGCCTCGCCGCCGCCTGGGAGCTCCTGCGTTCGGGCGCGGCCCAGCGGGTGACGGTTTTGGAGGCCGAGGATCGCCCCGGAGGAATGGCGCGGTCGGTCCACGACCCCTCGGGGCTCCAGGCCGACCTGGGGCCGCACCGCATCCACACCGAGATCGAGGAGATCGACGCCCTGCTCGGCGAGCTGTGCGATCGGGAGATGCACTGGGTCGAGCGGCGCAGCGCCATGTGGGTCGAGGGGCAGTGGGTGAATTATCCCTTCCGTCTGGGTGGGGTGCTGAGGCTGTTCGGCCCCATCGAGTTCTGCCGGATGGGATTCAGCGCGCTCTGGGCCAAGACGAGTGGTCTCTGGCGCCCGCGCCCCGCGAACTTCGAAGAGCACATGCGGCGCGCCTTCGGCGCACGCGTCTGGAATCGTGTCCTGAGGCCCTATTCCACCAAAGTCTGGAAGACCGACCCGAGCGGGCTCTCGGTCAAGGCCGCCGAGGTCCGTGTCTCAGCGGGAAGCATGGTGAAAATGGCCAAGCGTCTGCTGATGGGCGGGCGCGAGAGACGGGGGCAGGAGACGGCGCTGAAGCGCTTCCGCTATCTCACCGGCGGAGTTGAGAGTCTCGTGAAACGTCTCGGGGAGAGGGTGCGTGGGGCCGGGGGCGTGATCGAGTGCGGGGCGAGGGTCGAGGAGATGATCTGTGAGGGGGAGGGGCGCTGGCGCGTGCGCCACTCGCGGGGCGAGACGGAGGCCAATGCGGTTCTCTCAACGATTCCCGTGACGCAGATGACCCCGATGCTCCGGGGAATCGTCGGGGAGTCTGCGCCGGAGGAAAATCTGGCGGCTCTCGAGTATTTGGCCATCCATCTGGTCTTTCTCGTCATCAATCGGCCGCAGGCGACGCCGAATCATTGGCTCTACTTCCCCGGTGAAGACATCTGTTTCAACAGGGGTTACGAGGCCAAGCACTTCTGGGAAGCCGAGGCCGCCCCCGCGGATCAGACCTTGCTCTGCCTGGAGATCACGGCGCGGCCCCACACGCCCCTGCACACCGCGGGCGAGAGGGAGCTGATTGAACGGACCCAGGGGGATCTGTCCCGCATCGGCTTGGTCACGGCCGGCGAGATCGAAAAGAGCTTTGTGGTGACTCTGCCGTTCGGGTATCCTCTCTACGATCGCCTCTCGGATGAGAACCTGCGGCGTGTGCTCGAGCACCTGGCGGGGTGGCCGGGACTGATCGTGACGGGTCGCCAGGGACTGTTCAGCCACAACAACATGGATCACTCGATGCACATGGGTCTGGAGGCCGCGCGGGCCCTGGCCGCGGGTCCGGAGGGCGTCGCAGGCTTCTACGCCCGCGCTGACCGGCTCCGGCATCACCGGATCGTGGATTGAGAGCAGTGAAAGTCCTTCTTGTCGTCCCGCCCACCGGCAAGCTGATCCGCGAGGATCGATGCCAGACCCCGATCGACGATCTGAAGACGGTCGCGCTCCGCCCACCGGTCGAGCTGCTCTACGCCGCCTCGTCGTTCGAGGCGGGTGGCGCGGAGTGTCGCGTGCGCGATTATCCGGCGCACGACCTGGGCTGGGAGGCGTTCGACGCCGATCTGCTCGAGTGGCGACCCGACGCGGTGGTGATCTCGATCACCTGCCCGACGATGGAGGCCGACCTGTGCACGGCGGCGCGGGCCAAGGAGCTGCTTCCGGAGTGCATGACGCTGGCGAAGGGGGCGCTGTTCGAGGCGCAGGACCTGAGGCCGATCAGCGAGTGCGAGGCGCTCGACGGCGTGCTGCGCGGGGAGCATGAGCACGCCTGCCGCGAGATCGCCGAGGGACGGCCACTGAACGAGATCCAGAGTGTCTCGTGGCGCAACGGGAGCCGTGTCGTTCACAACCCCGATCGCCCGTTCGAGGAGAACCTGGACGCGATCCCCTTCCCCGCGCGGCATCTGGTCGACAATCGCCTCTACCGCCGCCCCGACACCGGGGCGCTGCAGACGACCCTTGTCGCGAACCGCGGCTGCCCCCACACGTGCATCTACTGCCTGGCGCAGCAGGTGGCGGGCGCGAAGCACCGCCGCCGCAGCCCGGAGAACATCGCGGCGGAGATCCGCGAGTGCATCGAGCACCACGGCATCCGCAGCTTCCTGTTCCGGTCCGACCTCTTCACGGCCAAGAGGAGTTGGGTGATGGATCTCTGCGACCATCTGGTGGAGACGGGGCTCGCGGACGAGATCGACTGGTCGTGCAACTCGCGGGTCGACACGATCGATGAGGAGATGCTGACGGCGATGAGGCGCGCGGGATGCTTCATGATCGCGTACGGCGTCGAGAGCGGCGACCAGGAGATCCTCGACCGCCTCCAGAAGCGCGCCACCGTCGAGCAGGCGCACCGCGCGGTGAAGCTGACGAAAGCCGCGGGCATCAAGGTCTCCGCCTACTTCCTGCTCGGGCTGCCCTGGGACACGCGCGAGACGATCGACGATCAGATCCGCTTCGCCTGTGAGATCGACCCCGACGTCGCCGAGTTCTTCTACGTCTACCCCTTCCCCGGCACGGAGCTGCACCGCATCGCGGTCGAGGAGGGCCTGATCGAGCCCGACGAGCTCCCCGTCGAGGCCTACGGCCAGCCCGCGTTCCCCTCGAAGACGCTCTCGCGCGAGGACCTGCGCCGCGAGCGGCTTCGGGCGCTGCGCCGCTACTACCTGCGCCCCCGTTACATTCTGAGGACGCTGGCGAGCGCGCCGAGCCCGAGGGTGTTTTTCAACTACCTGCGCTTCGGTTTTTCGCAGCTGGGCGCGATGCTGAGGAGCCGCTGAGATGCCCTCGCCCGCCCCCGTCAAAAAGGTCCTGCTGCTCAACCCCCCGGGTGCGGAGACGTATCTGCGCGACTACTACTGCAGCCACACGTCGAAGGCGACGTACATCTACTGCCCCTACGACCTCTTCGCGCAGTCCGGCTGGCTGGCGACGCGGTTCGAGGTCGAGGCGATCGATGCCATCGCCGAGAGACTCTCCCCCGACGAGACGCTGCGCCGCATCGGCGAGAGTGGGTGCGACACCATCCTGTTTCTCACCGGCGCCGTCTCATGGGTCGAGGACTTCGACTTCATGGCGCGCGTGGTGCGCGAGGTGGGGCGCCCCCTGCGCATCTTCGGAAACGGCGACATCCTCTGGGAGGAGCGCGACCGCTTCATCGAGCGACACGACTGGCTCGAGGGGGTGATGACGGACTTCACGACCCGCGACCTGCTCGATCACCTCTCGGGCGATCACGCGGGCGAGCCCGTGCCGAACATCTACTGCCGCGTCGGCGACCGCATCGTGAAGGGGGGGATGCTCCGGCGAAAGGGCAAGTGGTCGATGCCGCGGCCACTCCATGAGATCTTCCCGATCCGAAAGTACCGGGTGCCCCACGGGCGTCATCTGCCCTACACCGAGATCCTGACCGACTACGGCTGCGTCTACCAGTGCACCTACTGCATCGGGGGCGACCTGGGATTCCGGGTGCGCGACATCGACAACGTGATGGAGGAGCTGCTCTTCGTGCGCGACCGTCTGGGGGTGCGCGAGGTGCGGCTCAAGGACCTGACCTTCGGTGCGGTGAGGCGCCACGCCGACGCGCTGCTCGACCGGATGATCTCCGACCGGCTGAACATGTCGTGGATCTGCCTGAGCCGCCCGAGCGTGCTGTCGGGCGATCTCCTCGAGAAGATGCGCGAGGCGGGGTGCCACACGATCCAGATGGGGATCGAGAGCGCGGACGCGGAGTTCATCAACCGCTACAAGAAGTCGATCAAGACGACGAAGATCCATGAGATCCTCGATGAGTGCCGGAGGGTGGGCATCCGGGTGCTGGGGCACTTTATCCTCGGACTGCCCGGCGACACGCCTGAGAAGATCGAGCAGACGATTCAGTACGCGATCGACCTCGATCCGGCGTTCGCCTCGTTCAACATCGCGATGCCCCGCCTGGGGACGCGTTTCCGGCGCGAGGCGCTGAGCCGCGGGCTGATCACCGAGGACACAAATCTGCTGGACAACTCCATCTCCTATCCCATTTTGGAGACCGATGAGCTCAGCCGCGAGGCGCTGTGGAGACTGCGCAACCGTGCCATCCGGCGCTTCCATCTGCGCCCCGGGTACATCCTCCGCCGACTGCTCGGCGTGCGCTCCGCCTACGAGCTCAGGACGCTTTTCACCGAGGGATGGGCTCTGCTGCGCTCGACGACCTGACCGCTCTTCCCAACCCCGGAACGCCCTGAGAGAGAGGAACCCGCCATGGGAGCACGCATGCGTGCCCTTCGCCTGATCCCTGCGCTGGCCGCAGCCCTGAGCCTGCTGATCGCCTGCGGGCCGCCCACGCCCGAGGAGCTGCTCGAGCAGGCCGAGATCGAGCTGACCCAGAACGGCGACGCCACCGAGGCGGAGCTGATTCTCCGCCGCCTGCTGAGCACCCCGGACCTCGATCCGGAGATCGCCGTCCAGGCCCACATGCTCAGGGCCGGCAACTTTGCCCGGGGCCTCAACCAGATCGACCGTGCGCGCGCGGAGCTCGAGGCGATCGTCGATCTGGTGGGAGTGAACAGCGAGCAGGGGCTCCAGGCGGCCATGATCCTGGCCACCTCCCACCTGGATGAGGGCATCGATGCCTACGACACGGAGATCGCGCGCCTGACAGCCGGGTTGCCCTCGAGCTCCGAGGAGGCCATGCAGGTCTCGCTCCATCGGTGGATGGTCATCACGAACATCAATGCGACCAATGAGATCTGGGAGACGCACGGTCCGACGATCGACCGGGTCCTGGCCGCCGAGACTCTGCGCGAGGATGAGAAGCGCGATCTCGTGCTCCGCATCACGCTCCAGGCGGTGGAGCAGGCCAGCCTGCGGGGCGAGTTCCAGACTGCGATCGAGCTCCTCGAGAGATTCATCGAGAGATTCCCGGGCAGTGATCCCGCGGAGTTCATGCCTTTCCAGATCGCCGGCCTCTGGCAACAGGCCGGTGAGACGGAGCGGGCCGAGAGCACCGCGGCGGCGGCCTTCACGCGACTCGACGAGCGCGTGGCGGCAGCCCAGACCTCGGCGGAGGTGGCCATCCTCACCGTCATGCGGGGCGATGCCTATGTGATGCTCGAGGATCACATCGCCGCGGGGGAGGCCTATGAGTATGCCTTCAACAACTTCCTCGACTACCCGCGTCGACCCGAGGCGATGCTCAGCTGGTCAGTGACGCTCGCCGAGCAGGGCAGCACCGAGCGGGCGCGCGAGCTGGCCACCCGCCTGGCTCTGGAGTACCCCAACTCCAATTACGATCTGGCGGCCAACCGGGTGATCCAGCGCATTGACCAGGGGCTGTATTCACCTGAACCTCCCCCCGCCGTCGAGGAGGTGGAGGCGCCTGCCCCCGCCTCGCCGGAGGAGATCGCCGAGCCGGTCTCCCCCGAGCCCATGATGGAGGAGGAGGTCGCCACCCCCGAGACCAACATGGAGGCGGTGCCGATCGAGGAGGTCTCTGCTCCCGAGGCCCCTGAGGGCATCTCCGAGGAGGAGACCGCCGAGGAGACCGCTGCGCCCGTCACCCCTGAGTCGGTCATGGAGGGGGAGCCCGTCGAGGCGAGCCCTGAGATCGAAGTGGTCGAGGAGCCGGTCTCTCCGGAGAGCGCTGACTGAGGATCTCATGATCGCCGTTGTCGACTATGGCCTGGGCAACCTCCACTCCGTCTGCAAGGCGCTCGAGCGTGTGGCGGGCGAGGAGGAGGTCTGCCTGACCGAGGACCCGTCGGTTGTGGACCGCGCCGAGCGCGTCGTGGTCCCCGGTGTCGGGGCGTTCGGCGACACGATGCAGGGGCTCCAGCGGCGTGGCATGGTGCCGGCCCTGCATCGGGTTCTCGGGTCGGGGCGTCCCTTTCTCGGAATCTGCATGGGGATGCAGGCGCTGTTCGCCGCCAGCGAGGAGTCCCCCGGGGTTGAGGGGCTCGGATTTTTCCCCGGCACGCTGCGCCGCTTCCCCCATGCGCCGGGCCTCAAGGTGCCCCACATGGGGTGGAATGCGCTGAGTTTTCCCGGACGTGTGCCCCTCTTCGAGGGACTCGACGAGGGGACCCACGTCTATTTCGTGCACTCGTACTTCGCCGATCTGTCACAGCCGGAGATCGTGGCGGCCTCGAGCGAGCACGGCCTGCGCTTCGCGGCGGCGGTGGCGAGGCCACCCGTCTACGGGACGCAGTTTCACCCGGAGAAGAGTCAGCGGGTGGGGCTGAGGATTCTCGAGAACTTCGTCTCGCTGCGCTGATCGCTCAGCGCGCGGTGCGCTCCGATTCGCCGAGCTCGCGGGCGACCTCCTGGATCCTCTCTCTCATGCCGAGGAAGGCGTCGACGAGCATGGGGTCGAGCTGAGAGGCGGCCACTTTGCCGACGTGCTCGAACGCCTCTTCGATTGGCCATGCCCTCTTGTAGGGGCGGTCGGAGATCAGGGCGTCGAAGACGTCGGTCACGGCGACGATGCGGGCCTCGATCGGGATCTTGTCGCCCCGACGCCCATGGGGGTAGCCCGAGCCGTCCCACCACTCGTGATGACCCAGGGCGATGCGCTCGGACATCTGAAGCAGGGGGGCCTCGGAGGCCTCGCAGATCTGGGCGCCGAAGACGGTGTGCTGCTTGACCACCTCATACTCCTCCGGCGTCAGCTTGCCGGGTTTGCGGAGCAGTTGGTCCGGGATGCCGATCTTCCCGATGTCGTGCATCATGCTGGCGTGGCTGATCAGGCTCACCGCCGTCTGAGGCAGCCCCACGGCCTGTGCCAGCATGGTCGAGAACCGTGACATGCGCCGCAGGTGGATGCCCGTGTCGGTGTCGCGGTACTCCACGGCCAGGGCGAGTCGGAAGATGGTCTCCTCGTGCGCTGTCTCGAGGGCCTCCTTGGCCTCGACCAGATCGCGGCTGTGCTCGGAGACCAGCTCCTCGAGACGCTCGGAGTGGTCGCGCAGCTGGATCTCCGAGCCCACACGCTGCGCCAGGGTCAGGAGGATGCGCACCGCGTCGCGGTCGAGGTCGGCGGGCGTCTCGAAGGCCACGATGGCTCCGATCACCTTGCCGCTGTGGGCGAGGATGGGCACACCCACAGAGCCGGTGTTGAGACCCGAGCGCCGCTGTGTCGCGGAGTCATCGGCCGCGATGACGATGGGCGCTCCGTCGGAGAGGATCTGGCCCACGACCCGGGAGTTGAGGATGCGCTCCATCACCTGGGGGTGGGCGCGCAGCGGCCAGCACGAGAGCATCTCGGGGGGCTTGCCGCGCCGCCCGAGCAGCACGGCGACCTGACCGGCCCTCAGCAGATCCCCGGTGCGCCGCCCGAAGTCGGAGAACATCCGGGTCGAGGCGTCGGCGTAGCCCTGGCACAGGGTGGAGATCGCGAGCAGATTGTCGATGATCCGGTGCTGACGTCTCAGCTCGACGTCGAGCGCGTTGGAGCGGGCGATCATCCGAACGCGTGCGATCATCTCGGCGGTCTCGAGCGGCTTGCGCATGCAGTCGGTCGCGCCCGCCTCGATGGCGCTCAGCCGCGCCGAGCGGTCCGACTCCTCTGCGATGAGAATGAAGGGGATGTGGCGCGTGGCCTGGTCGCTCCGGATCATGCGGCAGATCTCGATCCCGCTGGTGTCGGGCATCCTGAGGTCGCACAGGATCAGGTCGGGGCTCTTGCCGTGGATCGCCCGGAGGCATGAGTCGCCATCGGTGGCCTCGCACACCCGGTGGCCCTCCTCCTCCAGGGCCCAGCGCAGGAGCTGGCGGTAGCTGGGATCGACGTCAGCGATGAGGATCAGACAGGGCGCTCTGTCCGGCATGGGGGGGCTCACTGCGGAGAGCTGTCATCGACTCTGGCGCAATCCGGCCCGTCAGCTCAACCGCTCATTTGCGTCTCTTGGGGGCGAAGATCAGGTATCCCATCCCCGAAAAGCCGAACCAGGCTCGGCTGAGGGGGACGAGCGGGTAGCTCCGAGGCACAGCGGAGATGGTCTGGGCGGCGGAGTCGTTGACAAGGACGTCACCCTCGGGGGTGAGGCCGCGGATCACGATGAGATGCCCGCCGGAGTGGCCGATCGGGGCGCCGGGGAGATCGACTTTGCCGCGTGGGAACTTGATGCTGGCCGCCAGGGGCACACCGGCCTTCAGGCAGCCGAGCACCTGCCCCCAGTGACGGAAGAAGACGAGTGCGCCGGGGCATCGGTGGCGCCACGCCGCCTCGATCGCCTTCTGCCAATTCCCGTAGATCTTCGCCAGTGGGTCCCAGGTGGTCCGCATGACCTCGGGCACGGAGAGGCGGATCCCCCGGTGAGCGAGGAGCATCTGGATGGAGGTGGGTGAGCAGGCCTGGGACCCGTCGCGTCCCCCCTCAGCCATCTGCGAGGCGCTCGGCACGCGGATCGCCACGCGCCGGTCCATGGGAGGGGGCGTGCACCAGAGGGCGTGACGCCCTCTGCCGCGCCATGTGACGGAGGCGAGCCCCCATCGCCAGCGCCAGGGTTCCCCGCCGAGGGCGGTCAGCCGGAGTCTCCATCGGCGGGCGGGGTGCCTGAGCTGGAGGTGATCCACGTCGGTCAGAACGCCCTTGGTCCTCAGGCGCCGGCGGGGCAGCAGCTCTGTGTCACCGCTCCAGCCAACATCGCACAGGGATGAGTCACCCGCGGCCATCTGAATGCGCAGGGCGGAGCCCCTGGGGGGAAGCACCTGCACGGTGGGGACGATCTGGCTGAAAGCGGCGGGTGTGGCTCCGCTTCGCTCGAGAGTCCAGTGCCCTCCGTGCGATCTCCACGCATCGCGCTGGTCGAGCCCCTCGAGAAAGGCGAGCGGGAGCGGGGGAAG
>JAFGKF010000007.1 GCA_016928695.1 Candidatus Sumerlaeota bacterium
TGGATCCACTTGTAGGCGACAACCGCCCAGCTGATGACCGAGAAAAAGGCGGTGACGATGAGGCACATCTGCCCGACGGCGTCCGAGCCGCGGATGGCGGCAAAGAGATCGGCGCCGAGAAAGGTCACTCCGGCAAGGGGCAGAGAGGTCATCGTGCGGTCATGTCACTCCTGGTCAGATCGCGTGCCGGGCTGCATGGTTTGCCGGGGAAGTGCAAAGAGACAAGCGGGAAATCACCCACCGTGGGGCTCGGGGCTTGTCTTCACTCCCGGGATCTGGTCAGAATTGGATTTGCATCTCTGCTCGTGGGGCCGTCACGGTTCTTGCGTGCGCAAGAACCGTGACAGCCGAATCGGGGTGGAAGCGAACTGCGGTCGCAGGCGGTGGCCCTCTCGCCGGACGGATCGCAGATCGCCCTCACCGATGTCGGTTCGATCCGGATCTTCGAGGTGCCCTCTCTGGAGACGGATTCGTCTCCGTGGGAAAAGAGAAGTGCCGTGCACCCATCTCCGAGATGGGACCACCGGGGGCGATGAGGCCGCCAGCTCCGGCCAGGCACCCCCGCGGCGCACGGCTCAAAATCCTTAGGGCTGCTGCCTCCCGGCCCTGACCCGGTTCAGATTGATCCGTCGCGCGGGACCCAGCCCTCAGCACCGCAGCACCTCAGCACGGTCCCAGCAGCCGCCACCCCTCGGACGGGGATTCGGCCCGGCATGAAGCGGATTTCCGGCGAGAGGGAACCGCTAACTCCCCGCCTAGCACGGCATCGACCACCATGCCTGAGACCGGCGGCGGGGTCAAGCTGATGCCGTCCGGGAAAAGAGAGGGTCCGGGGGCTCACCCCCCGGACCCGGAATCCGTGGAATTCGCCTCGAGGGGGGGCTCAGCCCGCCTGCGCCGCGGCGATCTGGTCGGCCGTGATCGTCCGCAGAACATTGCCCTCGGCGTCGCACAGGTCGAGGTTGCCCTCGGCGGTGCGCTGGACAAGCCCGACCACGAGCCCGTCGGCGTCGCGCATCTCGTAGAGGCCGGGTGCGATCTCGACGCTGGTGACCTCGGAGATGACGCTCCCCTCGCGCGAGAGGGTCATCGTCATGGTCGTGCCGTCCTCGCTGACGGTCATCGCCGTCTCATAGAGGCCGTCTGACTGGACAACGCCGGCCTGGATGGGGGCCTCGCCGGTCCAGAACTCGATGAGATTGAAGATCAGCGCGTCGCCGAGCATGGCGAACCAGTAGACAGGCAGGATGAGGAACACCCACATGATGATCGACTGGCCGAGCTCGTTGTCGGTGATGTCGCCGTTGACCTCGTAGACCATGTGGGTCAGCGGGAATTGGCCGAAGCAGGCGAAGGATGAGATTGTGAAGGCGACGAGAAGGACGGTGCCGATGCTCCGCATCAGTGCCGAACGGTGTGTGGCTGTGCTCATGAGCGGGTCTCCTTTGACATGAGAGTGACATCCGAACATTCGGAGCCGCCGGCCAATTCCCCTCGGGCCGGCGAATCGCTCTGGGGTTACCATCGCGGGGGTCCGGGGGCAAAGAGTTTTCTCCGGGGGCATCATCGCGCTTGAACTGCGGACGGTTTGCCGTCAGATTGACCGCCCCATGGCCAAGCGCAATTCACAGTCGGGCTCTCGTCGTCGGCGCCGCTCACAGCGGCAATCGCCGGGCACTCCCCCTGTCGTGCCCACCCTCGCGCCGGCGCCCCCGCGCCCCGCCGGACCGCTGATCGATCCCCTGGGTCGCCAGGGACGGCTCGCCGCGCGCCTCGGCATCGCGCTGGCACTGCTGATGACGTGCGCCCTGTTCCACATCCACTTCTATCGCCATTTCGCTCACACCAAGTACTTCGCGCTGGCCATCGCGACGGCCCTCGTCGTGGTCGGCGCGGTCGCCGGATGGCGGCGGGGGATCCCCTGCCCCGAGAGCCGCCGCGAGATGCGTCTCTTCCGCCTGGCGATTCTCGCGGTGCTGGCGACGTGGCTCTTCTCTCTCCTCTTCGCCGTCAACGTCGGCCATGGGCTGGAGAACCTGATCCGCATCGCCCCGATCCTCATCGTCGCCTGGTGGGCGGCGCAGCGGCCGCTGTCGTGGCGGCGCGATGTCCCCTGGATGATCGGCGTGATGTTTCTGACCACAGTGGTCGTCCTCATTCTCGGCCTGGCGCAGTGGGAGGATTTTCAGCGGGTGTGGTACAACCGCTGGGTCGATCACCGGCAGTACGGCACCTTCGAGCACTGGCGGGGCCTGTTCCTGCGGGAGCGGCTGGGCCTGCTGAGCCACGGCCACTGGCTCTCCACCCTGGGCAACAAGAACTCCGCCGGGAGCTTCTATGCCGGGGCGCTCTCGCTGATGGCGGGCGTGGTGGTGCTCGACCGCTCCCTGCTGCGCCGCGCGATTGCCCTCGTCCTCGCCGCGGTGCTGGCGAAGGTGCTGATCTGGACCACGAGCCGGGGCGGAACTGTCGCCGCGATGGCGGGACTCGGGGCGGCGGGATTCGCCCTGCTGGTCGCGGCGCCGCGGCGGGATATCTCTGAGAACGTGGCGATGAGGGCCGGTGTCGCCCTTCTGCTTCTGGGGTGGGTGGTCTCGATCGCTTTCCGCTCGGCGGGGGTTGTGCGCGTCCTGTTCGAGCTCATGACTCTCCTGGGGGTGATCTGGATCGTCTGGCTGAGTCACACGCACCCCTGGGGCAGGGGGATGCGTCTTCTGGCCGCGGTGGGGCTGGGGCTGATGACGCTGCTCTGGGCCTTCGCCGCGCTCTGGTTCGCCGGGCTGGCATGGCCACTGGCCGTCCTGCTGGCGGTGGTGGCCGGAGTGGCGGTTGGCGGCTTGTCGCTGAACGCCGAGGGCCGAGCGCCCTTCCGACGGATGGCGACGGTGGTCGTCGTGCTCACCGTGATTCTCTGGATCGGTCTGCTGAGGGCGCTGAGCTCGATGGATCTGGCTGACCTGCAGCATCAGGACAGCCGCTTTGGCGCCGTCTGGGAGCAGGTCGTGGGCGGGGGCGACAAGAGTTTCATGGATCGCCTCTACATCTGGCAGAGCGCCTCGCGGATGGTGCGTGACCACCCCCTGACGGGCATCGGCTTCGCCCAGTTCCCTCTCATCTACCCGCGGTACACGCTGCCCGAGTACTATGAGCTCTGGCCCCCGTCGCAGCTGATCACGACCGAGGAGGCCCACTCGGGTCACCTGAACCTGACGCTGGAGACTGGGGTGCTGGGTGCGCTGGCGTGGACGCTGCTGCTCGGGCTCGCCTGGAGGGGGGCGATGCGCCGCATGCGATGGGCCGAGGCAGGGGACGAGGCGGCCCGGGCGGCCCTGATCTGGTTCCCGCCCGCGGTGGCCATGGTCGCTCACATGGCGGTGGACAAGTTCTGGGCGTACCCCGCTTCGCTGACGCTGATGATGTTCAGCTTCGGCCAGATGGTTCGCCCCCGAATGGTGGAGACCCTGCCGCGCTCCCAGGTGGAGCTGAGAACCCTCGGGCGAGTGGCCGCCCTCGCCGCGGGGGCGCTGCTTCTCGCGGGGGGGATCTGGGGTGTGGTCGAACTCTTCGGAGACACAGGGAGTCGGGAACTCCGTGTCGCTCTGGCTCTGGCCGCGGTGGCCATGGTCTGGGGACTGATCGGAGCGGCCTGGCCGCGACTTGTGTTCTCACGCCCGGCGCGCCACGAGACGGCGGCGGTGATCGGTGCCGTGGGTCTCGTGATCGCTGTGGTGGCTCTCTGGCCCTCGGCCCAGCTGGCCGCGGGCTCGAATGCGCTGGCCCGCGCACGCCTCTGCGCCGACCAGTGGGAGTCCTACGACAGCCGCCTCTCCACCGTGGTGAATCCGGTGGAGCGCCGAGCGCACTTGGCAGAGCGGGAGAGGAACCATGGGCTCGCCCTTCAGGCGACGCGCGATGCCCGCATTCTCGTCCCCTGGACCTGCGACTCCTGGAGCCGCTCACTCGACTTCCTCAATCGGACCGCATCACCGGTGGCGAATGACCCTGTCATCGTCCGCCTTCTGTTCGAGGCGATCCGTGTTGCGCCGAACTACTATCCCGTGCAGCGCAATCTCGCCACCGCCGCCGCCACCCAGGCCAGTGCGCTGAGAAGAGCCTCATCCGAGGACGAGCGGTGGCGTCAGTGCCTCGAGCTGGCACGGCGCATCAATGAGCAGGTGCTCGAGCTGCGCCCGACGGAGCTCCTGACCCTCCAGTCCCAGGCGGAGATCGCCCGTGCTCTGGGCGACGCGGAGAGTGCCATGGGGCTCTATCAGCGCTTCCTGGATTATCCCGGCATCGATCACTGGGGGATGGGGCTCGCCGACAACGCCCGGGTGCAGATGGCGATCCTGTGCGACGAGAGAGGAGATCTGGAATCGGCGCTGGAGTGGCTCGAGGCCGCCGATCGCCGTGCGGTGGGGATCAACCAGATGGGTCTGTGGCTGCGCATCTGCCTCGTCCAGATCCGGCAGGGCCGCTTCGATGAGGCGGTCGAAGGTCTGCGCGGGCGCATCAGAGATCTCAGCGACACCACCCTGGCGAGACAGGCGCAGCTCTATGGGGCCAGCGAGTCGAATCCCCGCGATCGGATCGCTGTGCAGCTCATCGGGCTGCTGCGCCGGGGCGATGTGGAGGAGGCCCTCGACCTGATCCGACCGAGGGGCGCCTTGGCGGAGAGCGCTCTCAACTGGTCACTGAATCTGGTCATCGCGCGCCTCGGATCCGAGGATCTCTGCCGCCGGGAGATCGAGCTTGCCCGTCAGGCGATGCCCGGCGAGAGCTTCGCCTCGGCGGAGGCTCAGCTGCTCAGCCCCTGAGCGCTGGGGGGGGCCGGTTGACAGCTCCATGGCCCGGGCTCTAGGCTGATGCCTCAGATGTGGGTCTCGGCGCACCGGGCGCCGGGAGGAGGAGGTCCCAATGAGTTCCTTCAGCGATCTCTCGGCAGCGCAGAGGAGACGGGTGGAGGGAATCAGCACCAACGTCGACGAGTATCTGACACTGCGCTTCGGCCATGCGGAGCGCGTCAATCCCAAGCTCGGGCAGCTCGTCGACGACCTCAAGGCCCAGCTGCTCGTCACGCTCCGAGAGGTGCTGGTCAAAGGCCGCGCGTGGGGGTCGGACAAGCACATGGTGGCCGACGTGCTCTGCGGCGAGGACCTGCAGAAGCGATACGACCTCTTCAACACCACGGGGCAGTACTCGATTCTCCATGAGATCGTCTCCGCCCTCGACGAGCGCAAGGAGGGGGCCAGCGCCGACGCGATCCGTGTGACGAACATGAGGGATCTCTATCAGGCGATCGACTCGCAGATCGGCGACCTCATCGAGCTGGCCCAGACGTGGATCTGGTGGGACCTGCCGGACGCCGTGACGCTCCAGGCCTACCAGGGGCAGACGAACATCATCCGCCGCCTCCTCGACATGGAGCTGACCGAGCAGGTCAAGGATCACTACCGGAACATGCTGGAGCTCAAGCCCACCGATGAGGTGACCCGCGAGATGATGCTCGCCCATCACCTCGCCAACCTCGAGCGGCTCGTCACCGAGTTCGGCCTGCGCCGCCGTGACGACCTGGCCCACCAGGAGGTGCTCAAGCGCGACATTGTCGAGTCCCACGGCGTCGACCTCCTCATCATGGAGCTCGCCACCGAGCTCCAGGCGCTCGAGAGGCTGGAGAAGACCGATCCCTTCGACGACAAGATCATGGCCCACTACGCCCGCCGCCTCGCCGCCGATCCGGCGCACCTGACGCGCGATCACATCCTGATGTGGCAGCGCGAGCACGTGGCCGATCTCAAGACCAAGCTGCTCAGCGCCCTCCACAGCGGCCAGATCCTCGGCCGACCCTACAACTTCAAGGAGCGGCAGCTGGAGCAGATGCAGGCGGACCTGGCGGAGCTGAAGAAGAAACTCCCCGCCGGGGCCATCCAGAGCGCCAGGGCCACGCGCAAAGCCCAGGAGGCGGAGGGCGAGGTGGGATATCGCGTGGATTGATCCCTTGAGATCTCCCCCGCGTTTCCACGAGACTCCCGCTCCCCCATCTCCCGCCTGAGCGGATGCGCGGAGCACAGCCATGCAGATCGGACTCCTCGGACTTCCCCGGAGTGGAAAGACAGCGCTCTTCCACGCCCTGACAGGTGGCGCCCATGAGGGCGGCGGTGGCGGGGAAACCCACATCGCGGTGATCGACGTGCCCGACGAGCGATTCGACCGCCTCGTCGAGGTCTTCAAGCCCAAAAAGGCGACGCCCGCCACGCTGCAGGTGGTCGACCTCGCCGGGTTCAGCGCGGGCGAGGGCAAGGGGTTGACGCCCCAGATGCTCGCGCGCCTTGGGACGACCGACGCGCTGTGCGCCGTGCTCCGCGTGTTCGACGACGGCTCGGGCGATCCCCCCAACCCGGCGGGCGACCTCGAGAATCTCCTGCTCGAGATGACGCTCAGCGATCTCCAGAAGGTGGAGAACCGCCTCGAGAAACTCCCAAAGCAGATCATGAAGCTCGGAGGCGCCGAGCGTCAGGCGGGCGAGGCGGAGCTCGCCGTGCTCGGGCGCATCCGCCCCGCTCTGGAGGAGGGGACGCCGATCCGGGCGCTGGCGCTGACCGACGAGGAGGAGCCGCTCATCCGGGGCTTCCAGTTCCTCAGCCTCCGGCCGCTGCTCGTCGTTCTCAATCTCGGCGAGGGGGTCGACCCGGCGCCGCATCAGGCGGCCCTCGGCCCCGCGCTGGCGCAGCACGGCACGGAGCTGATCGCGCTCAACGCCGAGATCGAGATGGAGATCGCGCAGCTCGAGAGCGAGGAGGACCGCCGGGTGTTCATGGAGGACTTCGGCCTCACCGAGCCCGGGCGTGACCGGCTGATCCGGCGGCTCAACCATCTGCTCGGCCTCGTCACCTTCTTCACCGTCAGCGAGAAAGAGGTCCACGCCTGGCCGATCCCGGCGGGCACACCTGCCCAGCGCGCGGCGGGGTCGATCCACAGCGACCTCGAGCGGGGCTTCATCCGCGCCGAGGTGATCCACGTCGACGCCTTCCGCGCCTGCGGCTCCTCACTGGCCGAGGCCAAGCGCCAGGGCCAGCTCCGCATCGAGGGCAAGACCTATCTGGTCCAGGACGGCGAGATCTTCCATGTGCTGTTCAGCGTTTAGGCGGTGAGGATCTGAACCATTGAATCGGGAGACACCAGAGGCAGAGCAGCGCCCGGGAGAGATCCCCATCCCCGCCGAGGAGCATCTGCGCGAGGCGCGGTCGGCGTTCGACCGCTGGTCGCAGCGGATGACGCTCCGCATCCGGCGCATCCTCCCGCGGCGCTGGCGCGAGAACCCGATGCTCCTGCGCGAGACGGGCCTGATCGAGGGGCGGGCCTTCTGGAGTTCGCCGCTGGTGATCGTGGCGGCGGCAGCTCTTGTCTCTGTTTTTTATCACTGGTTCCTGAGGTTCTCATTTCTGCTCGGGGCGGACGGTCTCAATGATTGGATAAGAGGCCATCTTTGGCTTTGGAGAGCGACGGGCCTGCTCTCCTCGGCCCTGCCCCTGTGGCTCTGTGCGTGTGCAATCGCCCGGGATCGTGAGCCTGGGATGCGCGATCAGCTGGCATCGTCTCGGCTCACCCTGGCTCAGGTCATCGACGCCAAGGTGAAAGTGTGGCTCTGGGTGCTGGTCGCGATGGTTCTCCTGAACCAGGTGGTCCTCGAGCTGATTGTGGGCGTCGGCGCGATTCTGGGACCGGAGGATTCTCGATGGAGACACTCTGTCGGCCTGGGGGATCCGGAGGGCTCCGTGGCCGTTGCTGTTCTGTTCGCTCTCCTCAACCTCACCCTGACCCCCTGATCTCCCTTGCCCACCACGTGCTTCGGATCGCACTGACGGCGCGCTTCTCCCTGGCCTGGTTCAACGCGCCGCTGAGCGCGGCGCTGGCCTATTTCATCGGCTGGGGTCTGTCGTATGGTCCCACTTGGATGATTCGCATGACGATGCCCGCTGGTGGGGGCATTTCCACATCTCTCGCCGTCGTCTGGGGAGTTGTTCAGTGGATCTTTGCTCTGGTGATCCTGCTCCTGGCCGTCGTGCTCTGGCGCGGCCTGCCCCGGCACTTCGCCCGGGTCTACGGCTTCGCGGGGGATCAGTGAGAGCGGCCAAGAAAATGGGCCTCGCCCTTATTCCCCCTCACCCCGAACCCCTCTCCCTTCATGGGATCCCCCTCACCCCTGACCCCTCTCCCGCCAGGGGAGAGGGGAA
>JAFGKF010000068.1 GCA_016928695.1 Candidatus Sumerlaeota bacterium
GTCGAGCGGGACGTGGTGGGGATTGTTGTCGGAGGCGAGCAGAGCGGGGCCCCGGGTGATGCGGACTCGGATCACGTCGTCGGGGCTGAGCACGAGGTGATCGATCGGCTCGGTCGAGTTGTTGAAGGCCAGGCCGATGCCCACCAGGAAGGTGGAGTTCGTGATCGAGCGGAAGTAGGCCGATGAGCCGAAGGGGGTGGCGACGACGAGTCCGTCGCCGATGATCTCATGCCCCAGGGGCACCCCGTCGATGTCAACGACGTAACGGACGGCGGAGGTCACCTGGGCATTGTGGATCAGCACCTCGTTGATGCCGATCAGGGTCTCTCCCCGCGCCTCACCCCTGATTTTCATGTGCTCCGTCGAGGTGTGCTCGCCCGCCGCGAGGGTTTTCAGAATGGCCTCCGGTGTGTGGCGTGGGCAGGCCTTGCACACGTCTGAGCGCTGAATCGAGACCTTCGGCACACCGGGCCACTCGCGTTCGGCTCCGATCAGAGTCCCATCACCACCGTGGCAGATGATCAGATCGGGGTCACTCTCCACCAGGGTGAATCCATGGGATTGAACCAGAGGGACAATCTCCTCCACGGAGTGACCCGAGAGAACGACCCGGCTGGGAGGCGTCTGCGGCATGGGTCCCACGCTGCAAAGGATGGTGTGAGTCGTCAATTGCAGACTGGCCGGATGAACTTCTTGACTTCCCTCGGCGCCGGAGAGTATCACCCCCCGAAATTCACCGTCCGCCGCCCTCCCGTGGCAGCCTGAGCCTGAGGACCTTTCCCCCGATGGATGAAGTTTTGGCCCGCATCGACTCCGAGCGAGATCGCTCCATCAGTGATTTGAAAGATCTTCTGCGGATCCCCTCGGTCAGCTCCAGACCCGATCACAGCGCGGACATGGCTCGGGCCGCGGAGTGGCTGCGGGCCCGGCTCGAGGCCATGGGACTCGAGACCCGCATCTGCGAGACCCCCGGACACCCCATTGTCTATGCCGAGTGGCTGAGTGCCCCTGGCAAGCCCACAGTTCTCATCTACGGCCACTTCGACGTGCAGCCCGTCGAGCCTCTCGACGAGTGGAGCTCCGATCCCTTCGAGCCCGTCGAGGAGGGGGGCAACCTGATCGCCCGTGGGGCCAACGACGACAAGGGCCAGATGTTCACGCACGTCCGCGCGGTCGAGGCCTGGCTCTCCGAGACGGGCAGTCTGCCGGTCAATGTGAAGTTCCTCATCGAGGGCGAGGAGGAGATCGGCAGTCCCAACCTGCCGGCCTGGCTGCGCGAGAACCGCGAGATGGTCAAGGCCGACGTCGTCGCGATTTCCGACACCTCCCAGTTCGGCCCCGGCTATCCCTCGGTGTGCACGGGGCTGCGCGGCATCGCCACCTTCGAGATGCGTGTCAAGACGGGGCAGTCCGACCTGCACTCAGGGACGTTCGGCGGGGCGGTGCCCAACGCCATTCAGGTGATGACGGACATCCTGGCGTCTTTCCACACCCCTGAGGGGGCGGTCGCCATCGAGGGATTTTACAGCGACGTGGTTGAGCCCACCGAGGAGGAGAGGGCCTCCTGGGCCAGGCTTCCCCGCAGCGATGAGCAGTTCATGAGGGAGGCCGGCACCCGATCGCTCTGGGGCGAGCCGGGACGCACGTCGATCGAGCGCACCTGGTCGCGGCCGACGTTGGAGATCGTCGGTGTGACCGCTGGGCACCAGGGCCCGGGCCACAAGGGGATCGTCCCCGCGACGGCTGTGGCGCGCTTTTCGACGCGCCTCGTGCCCGAAATGGATCCCGAGAGGGTGGTCAGGCTGGTCCAGAGCCATGTGGCGAAGCGCACACCCCCCGGGGCCGAGGTGTCGGCCGTGTGTGGGCACGGCGCGCGGGGGACACTCATCCCCGCCGACAGCAAGTGGGTGCAGGCGGCCAAGCGCGCGCTCGCGGTCGGCTTCGGCAAGGAGCCGGTTTTCATCCGCGAGGGGGGCTCCATCCCCATCGTCAACCTGTTCCAGGGTGAGCTCGGCATGCCCTGTCTCCTGCTGGGCTATGGGCTCCCCGACGACCGCATCCACGGTCCCAACGAGAAATTCAGCATGGCCGACTTCCAGTCGGGCACACGAACCAACGCGGCGCTGCTGGCGGAGCTGGCGGCGCTCTGATCCCCACCCCCGCAGAGGTCCACAAGAGAGACGACCATGAAACTCGATCAGCTGCTGGCCACACTGCCGGAGAAAGAGGTCTCCGGCACGACCGACCTTGACATCCGGGGGGTCGTCTACGATCCCCTGCGCGTCAAGCCGGGATTCCTCTACGTCGCGATCAACATCTACACCCAGCTCGACAAGATCGAGCTGCCCGACGGCCACGAGTTCGTCGACAAGGCGATCGAGGCCGGGGCGACCGCGGTGCTGCTCGACCACGACATGCCCGTCGCCGACGGCATCACGAAGATCGTCGTGTCCGACTCCCGCCGGGCGCTCGCCCTCATCGCGGGGGAGTTCCACGGTCACCCCTCGCGCAAGATGAAGCTGATCGGCGTCACCGGGACCAACGGCAAGACGACGACGGCCCATGTGGTCGAGGCGATTCTGATCGAGAGGCACCGCGTGGGTCTCATCGGCACGCTCTACTACAGGGTCGCGGGCGAGATCCGGAAATCGAAGGACACCACCCCCGAGCCCCCGGATCTCCAGGAGATCTTCCAGGACATGGTCGCCGCCAACTGCTCGCACCTGGTGATGGAGGTCTCCTCTCACGGCGTCGACTTCCACCGCGTCGACGGGGTCGACTACGAGGTCGGCGGGTGGACCAACCTGACGCAGGACCACCTCGACTACCACGGCACCATGGAGGCGTACATGGAGTGCAAGCTCCGCTGGGTGCGCACCTTGGCGCCGGACAAGACGATGGTGGTCAATGTGGACGACCCCGCCGTCGAGCACTTCCGAGAGGCCGCGAACTGCCATGTGCTCTCCTACGGCATCGAGAATCCGGCTGATGTCATGGCGAAGGACATCGAGCTCTCGGGTGCGGGGAGCAAGTTCACGCTTGTCACCCCCCAGGGCGAGATCGTGATCAACGCCAAGCTGCGCGGCCAGTTCAACGTCTACAACATGCTCTGCGGCGCGGCGATGTGCCTGCCTCTGGGCGTGGATCTCGAGACGATCCGGGCCGGACTCGAGAAGCCGATCATCGTCTTCGGGCGATTCCATCCCATCGAGAGGGGACAGGACTTCGCCGTGATCATCGACTACGCCCACACGCCCGACGGGCTGGTCAAGGTGCTCGATGCGGCGCGCGCGACCAATCCCCGGCGCCTGATCACCGTTTTCGGCTGCGGGGGGGATCGCGACCGGAGCAAGCGGCCGAAAATGGCGAAGGTGGTCGACGAGAAGAGCGATTATTTCATCATCACCGATGACAATCCGCGCACCGAGGACCCCAATCGGATCGTCACAGACATCCTCGCGGGGGTCTCATCGGATGATGGCCGCTGCGAGGTGATCCACGATCGCGCCAAGGCGATCGAACGGGCAGTCAACATGGCCGAGACGGGCGACATGGTGGTGATCGCGGGCAAGGGCCATGAGACGACGCAGACGCTGAAGACCACCACCCTCGAGTTCAACGACGTCCACGTGGCCGACGGCTTCGTCGCCAAGCGCCTGGGACAGGCCTGAGAAGGAGACCCCGATGTCGACCAAGATCAGAGAGCTGCTCGCCGATCCCCTGGATCTGCCTCTCAAGGAGCCCTTCAAGATCGCCACGGGAATCAAGGACGCCGCATGGAACGTCCTCATCCGTGTCGTCCTCGAGGATGGAACGGTCGGATTCGGGGAGGTTTCTCCCTCGCCCTACACGACGGGCGACACCCAGGGCACCGTCCTCGCCGTGATGGAGCAGCTCCGCCCCTCCGTCGTGGGGCAGGACATCCGCCACTGGCGCCGGCTGCTCAACGACACGCGGAAGGCCGTGCGGAATCAGGTGGGCGCCCACAGCGGTCTCGAGATCGCCGTGCTCGACGCCTTCGGCAAGGCGCGCGGCATCTCGCTGGCGGAGATGTTCGGCGGCGTGAGGCAGTCTGTCGAGACCGACATGACACTCTCACTCGGAACGCCGGAGAAGGCGGGCGAGGACGCGAGGAAGTTCGTGGGCGAGGGATTCCGAAAGCTCAAGATCAAGGTCGGGCTCGACGTCGAGACCGATGCCGACCGAATCGTGGCCGTCCGCGACAATGCCCCGGACGTCGAGATCTCGCTGGATGCGAATCAGGGGTTCTCACCGAAGGACGCCGTTGAGCTGGTCGCGAGGGCCAATGCGCGGGGTGCCCGGATCGGGATGTTCGAGCAGCCCGTCCGAAGGGACGACTTCGAGGGGATGCGGTTCGTCCGCGAGCACTGTCCGCTCCCCGTCGCCGCCGACGAGACCGTTTTCACCCCTGAGGACGCGCTGCGCGTGGCCCGCGAGGGGGCGGCGGACATGATCAACATCAAGGTGGCCAAGTGCGGCATCCTGGGCGCACTCGAGATCATCTCGATCGCACGGGTGGCGAACATCGGACTGATGATCGGCGGGATGATGGAGTCGAAGATCGGGCTCGCCGCATCCGTGCATCTCGCATGCGGATTCGGCTGCTTCCATCACCACGACCTCGACACCGTGTATCTGCTCAAGCCCTTCGAGTGCGAGGGGGGCTTCAGGCAGGAGGGGCCGCACTTCTCCGTCGAGGGGATCACCGCGGGCACTGGGGTGAAGTATGACCCGACCTGACGGCATCGCCAGACGTGTCCTCCCGTTCGAGAAGCGGCTCGAGCACCCCTTCGGCATCGCCAGCATCACGGTGGACAGTGAGCCGGGCACCCTGCTCCAGATCGGTGACAGCTGGGGCGAGGCCTCACCCAGCCGCATCTACGGGGAGACCGTGGATGGAACCCTCGAGACGCTCCGGGAGCTCGCCCCCCTCCTTCCCACCGATGGCCGGGACCCCACGGACTATCTCGATGATCTCGCGCAGCGCATCCCCGGGCAGCGCTCGGCCCTGTGCGCGATCGACACCGCCCTCCACGATCTCTGGGCCCGTGCTCAGGGCCAACCGCTGTGGCGACTCCTCGGTGCGGATCCGTCTCGGCTGCCGACCTCGTCTTTCACGATCGGGATCGATGACATCGACGTCATGATCGAGAAGGTTGAGACGGTGGGCGCCAAGTCCCCGATTCTCAAGATCAAGCTCGGGCGCAATCCCGACGGCGACTGTGAGGTGATGCGCCAGATCCGAGAGGCGGCACCTGACAAGACGCTCCGCGTCGATGCGAATCAGGGCTGGACTCTGAGCGACGCCAAGCGCCTCGCGCCGATCCTCGCCGATCTCGGCGTCGAGTACATCGAGCAGCCCCTGCGGCGGGGTCAGCTCGAGGCTGCGCGCGAGCTGAAGCGCGTCTCGCCTCTCCCCATCTTTCTCGATGAGGACAGTCACTTCGCCTCGGACATCCCGCGTCTCGCCGAGGCCTGCCACGGCGTCAACATCAAGCTGATGAAGACCGGTGGGCTCACCGAGGCTCTTCGCATGATCGCCGCCGCCCGCGCGCATGGCCTCCAGGTCATGATCGGATGCATGGTCGAGACCAGCGTCGCCATCACCGCGGCGGCTCAGATCGCACCGCTGTGCGACCATGTGGATCTGGATGGCCATGTCCTCATCACCAACGACCCCTTCGAGGGGTGCGGCTGGGATCAGGGTCGCCTCACACTGAGCGAGACCCCCGGCCTGGGGCTGAGGGTGATCCCAGGGTCGGGGTTGGGATGATCAGAGCTCATCATTGGGGGGGCTGAATTCCGCTTGGTGGGACGATGGCTCCATGGCGATTGCCATGGTTCTCAGATGTCTCATCACCTCTGTAGGGGCGCAGCATGCTGCGCCCGAACAGGACCAAACTGAGACATGCTGCTTGCGCGATGCAGCATGGCGCAGAACACGAAGTCCCTGCCCGATTCGCTCTGCCCCGATGGGATGGCACATGAGGGCTCAGCAGTCCCATTTCCTCACTGAACAGATCACGGGATCAATCGTCAGCCTGCTCTTCACACTCGTCCAGGACGCTGTCTGACAGGTGAGTCAGATGAGGTTGGCTCGCCAGCTCACGCACGGCTTCATATGAGAGATAGGTGCAACTCTCTGAGAGCGGCCCACGGTCGAGAAGGGAGAACACGGGGCGCCGCAGCTCTTGGAAAACCTTCTCGCGACGCCCGGAAGGCGCGACGATGTGCAA
>JAFGKF010000363.1 GCA_016928695.1 Candidatus Sumerlaeota bacterium
CGACATGCTCAAGGGCAAGCAGGGCCGCTTCCGCCAGAACCTGCTCGGCAAGCGCGTCGACTACTCCGGCCGCTCGGTGATCGTCGTCGGCCCCGAGCTGAAGTTCAATCAGTGCGGCCTCCCGAAGAAGATGGCGCTCGAGCTGTTCGACCCCTTCATCATCCGCGAGCTGCAGCGCCGCGAGTACTGCAACACGATCAAGAGCGCCAAGAAGATGATGGAGCGCGAGGAGCCGGTGGTCTACGACATCCTCGACGAGATCATCGCAGACCACCCGGTGCTGCTCAACCGCGCGCCGACGCTCCACCGCCTGGGTGTCCAGGCCTTCATGCCGAAGCTGGTCGAGGGCAAGGCGATCCGCCTCCACCCGCTGGCCTGCGCGGCCTTCAACGCCGACTTCGACGGCGACCAGATGGCGGTCCACGTGCCGCTCTCGGTCGAGGCGAAGATGGAGTCGAAGATGCTGATGCTGGCGGAGAACAACATTCTCTCGCCGGCCAACGGCCGCCCGATCGCCACGCCGAGCCAGGACGTGGTGCTCGGATGCTACTACCTGACCAAGCTGCGCAAGGGCGCTCCGGGCGAGGGCATGTGCTTCGCCTCCCCCGACGAGGTGGAGCTGGCCCACGCGCTCGGGCGCGTCGCCCTGCACGCCGAGATCTCGGTGAGGGTCAAGGGCCGCACGGTGCGGACGACGCCGGGCCGCGTGATCTTCTCGCGGATTCTCCCCGAGGAGATCGACTACTACGACCCGGCGAACGACTTCTGCAACGAGCTGATGACCAAGAAGAACCTGGGGGCGATCGTCGCGCTGGCCCACAAGATCTCCGGCGCGGTCAAGACCGCCCAGATGCTCGACGACATGAAGAACCTGGGCTTCGAGTTCGCCAAGCGCGGCGGCGTCTCCATCGCCGTCGGCCACATGATCATCCCCCCGACGAAGGCGGACATCCTCGGCTCGGCCAAGCTCGAGGTCCAGCAGGTCGAGGCGGACTACTCCAACGGCGTGATCACCAACGGCGAGCGCTACAACCGCGTCATCGACATCTGGACGCACGCCACCGACAAGGTCGGGGCCCAGCTGATGCAGGGCCTGAAGACCTCCCACGAGGGCTTCAACCCGATCTACATGATGGCGTTCTCCGGTGCCCGCGGAAGCGAGCAGCAGATCCGCCAGCTGGCCGGGATGCGCGGCCTGATGCAGAAGCCGACAAAGAAGCTGACGGGCGGCATCGGCGAGATCATCGAGAGCCCGATCATGTCGAACTTCCGCGAGGGCCTGACAGTGGTCGAGTACTTCATCTCGACGCACGGCGCGCGCAAGGGCCTGGCCGACACCGCGCTGAAGACGTCGGACGCGGGCTACCTGACACGCCGCCTGGTCGACGTGGCCCAGGACCTGATCGTCAACGAGGACGACTGCGGCACGGTCAACGGCATCGACGTCTCGGCGATCACCGAGGTGACGACGAAGGGCGCCCGCATCCTCGAGTCGCTGAGCGACCGCATCGAGGGCCGCGTCAGCGCCGAGGACATCCGGCACCCGCACGGCGGCCAGATCATCTGCGAGCGCAACCAGATGATCGACGAGCGCTTGGCGCTGGAGATCCAGGACTCGGGGATCGAGACGGTGAAGATCCGCTCGGTCCTGACATGCGAGACGCGGCGCGGCGTCTGCGTCAAGTGCTACGGCCGCAACCTCTCGACCGGCACGATGATCGAGCTGGGCGAGGCGGTCGGCGTCATCGCGGCGCAGTCGATCGGCGAGCCGGGAACCCAGCTGACGCTCCGGACCTTCCACATCGGCGGCACCGCCAGCCGCCAGCTGGAGGGCTGGTACGAGGCCAAGCGCGACGGCACCGTCAAGTACAAGAGCGGCCTGCGCACGGTCCAGCGCGTGGACGGCGACTTCATCGTCATCAACCGCACCGGCAAGATCGTGGTCGAGGACGACGACGGCAACGAGATGCAGGTGCTCCCCACGATCCCCTACGGCGCATCGATCAAGGTGCCTGACGGCGGCCGCGTGGCCGGCGGCGATCACTTCGTCGAGTGGCAGGCGCACGTCACCCCGATCGTGGCTGAGATCGAGGGCAAGGTGAAGTTCATCGACCTCAAGGCGGGCGCGACGCTCCGCGAGGAGGTCGACCTGGCCACGAACCAGAGCCAGCGCATCGTCACCGAGCACAAGGAGGAGCTGCACCCGCAGATCCAGCTGGTCGACGACAGCGGGGAGATCCTGGGAACCTATGCGCTCTCGAGCGGGACGATCCTCAGCCAGGGCCTGGCCAACGGCAAGCGGGTGGCCCCGGGCGAGATCCTGGCGCGCATCCCGCGGGCCCGCGCCCGGTCGAAGGACATCACCGGCGGTCTGCCGCGCGTGGACGAGCTCTTCGAGGCCCGCAAGCCGAAGGACGCCGCGGTCATCGCGGACATCGACGGCGTCGTGCACTTCAAGGGCATCTCCAAGGGCGTGCGAAAGCTCGCGATCATCGCCGACAACGGCGAGGAGCACAGCTTCTCGATCCCGCTGGTCCGCCACCTCACCGTCCGCGACGGCGAGCGCGTCAGCGCGGGCGATCAGCTGACCGACGGGTCGGTGTCGCCGCACGACATGCTCAAGGTGTCGGGCGAGAAGGCGGTGCAGGAGTTCCTGCTTGCCGAGATCCAGGAGGTCTACCGCCTCCAGGGCGTGAACATCAACGACAAGCACATCGAGTGCATCATCCGCCAGATGCTGAAGAAGGTGATCGTCACCCAGCCGGGCGACACGCACTTCCTCTTCGGCCAGCAGGTCGACCGCGCGATTTTCCAGGAGGAGAATCAGAAGGTGATCGAGGAGGGCGGCCAGCCGGCGACGGCCGAGCCGAAGCTCCTCGGCCTGACGAAGGCCTCGCTCGAGACCGAGTCGTTCATCTCGGCCGCCTCCTTCCAGGAGACGACGCGCGTGCTCACCGACGCGGCGATCCGCGGCCGGTGCGATTTCCTCCGCGGTCTCAAGGAGAACGTCATCATGGGCCTCCTGATCCCCGCGGGAACCGGCCTGCCCGTCAACCGCAACATGCACGTCGAGCCGATCCTCCCCCACCCCCCGGTGAGCCCCACGCCCAGCGACGGGCTGTTGGACGACGAGGAGATCGAGCCGGCGATCGGCTGAACCTGATCAGCTCACTCAGACAATGGGCCGGTGGCAGACGCCACCGGCCTTTTCTCTGTCGGCCTGAA
>JAFGKF010000364.1 GCA_016928695.1 Candidatus Sumerlaeota bacterium
GGTCAGAACGAGGTTCTGCGCGGCGTCTCGCTGGAGATCCCACAGAACCAGGTGACGCTCATCGTCGGCGGCAGCGGGTGCGGCAAAACGGTTCTGCTCAAGCACCTGATCGGACTGCTGAAGCCCGACCGGGGCCAGGTGATCGTCGACGGCACCGACATCGCCCACATCCCCGAGCGGCGCCTGACCCCGATCCGGCAGCGCTTCGGCATGGTGTTCCAGTCGGGGGCGCTGCTCAACTCGATGTCGGTCGAGGAGAACGTCGGGCTGGGGCTGCGCGAGCGGGGCCGGACGCCGTGGCGAGCGATCCGCGAGATCGTGGCCGAGAAGCTCGAGCTCGTCGGCCTGGGGGGAACGCAGCGCGAGATGCCCACCAGCCTCTCGGGGGGCATGAGGAAGCGCGTCGCGATCGCCCGGGCGCTGACGATGGACCCCGAGATCTTTCTCTACGATGAGCCGACGACAGGCCTCGATCCCCCGATGGCGACGGCGATCGACGGACTGATCGCCGAGCTCGCCGAGAGGCTCAGGAAGACCACCGTTGTTGTGACACACGACCTGGTCTCGATCTTCTCCATCGCCGACCAGGTGGCGATGATCCACGAGGGGCGCATCGTCTTCCGCGGGACACCGCAGGAGATGGAGCGTGATTCCCAGGAGGTCGTCCAGCGCTTCATCGCGAGACGCTGATATCCCCACGGAGGAGAACCATGGGTTCCCAGAGAACGGTCGCCGTCTACGTCGGGATCTTCGTGATCACCGGCCTGATCATTCTGATGTGGTTCAGCCTCGAGCTCGAGGGGGTGCCGATCGGTGATGGGCGCCTCACCCTGACCGCCGAGTTCGACGAGGTCGTGGGGCTCGCCACCGGCAACCCCGTCACGCTGCGCGGGGTGGACATCGGGCGGGTCACTGACATGGGCATCAACCCCGAGACCGGCAGACCGCGGGTGACAGTGACCGTCACCAGCCGCTGGGGTCTGCGCGAGAACGCCGTGGCACGGCTCGTTCAGCCCGATCTTCTCGGGCAGAGGACCATCGACATCACCTACCCCGAGGAGGGGCCCCAGGGAGCCGAGCTGGCCGATGGCGATCAGCTCACGACCGAGCAGGCCTTCGACATCGCCCAGGCACTGAGTGACCTCGGGGAGTTCACCGGCGACATCCGCGCCCTGATCCAGCACATCGACGAGAATCAGGAGCGGGCCTTCACCGCCTTCACCTCCATGATCGAGGACAACCGCCCGCGGATCGACTCGATCCTCGCGCAGATGGAGGAGACGATCCCCCGCATGGAGTCGACCGCCGAGCGGATCGGCTCGGCCGCGGAGTCGATCGACGAGGTGGCACAGCTGATCCGCGAGGGCGAGGGTCTGGCCGCGCGCCTCGTCAACGATCCCGCCCTCGCCGACGATGTGTCGGCGGCGGTGACGAATCTGCGCGACATCTCCGAGCGGCTGCAGGCGTCCGACGGCACGCTGTGGCGGCTCGTGGAGGACGACGAGATCTACACCCAGCTCCAGCAGATCGCCGAGGATCTCAGCGCATCGGCCGAGGGCATCCGCGAGACATTCGGGGCGGAGGGCGGCGTCTTCGCGGAGCTCGGGGCCTTCGCGGAGGACCTCCGTGAGATCATGCCGCAGACGCGCGAGATGATCGAGAACATGCGCGAGGTCTCGGCCAAGATCAACGAGGGACAGGGGACCATCGGTCTGTTGGTCAACGACCCCTCGCTCTACAACGATCTCCGCGCGGCCCTGCAGCGCGTCGGCGAGACCTTCGAGGAGGCCGAGGAGACCGGCGTGATTCGCACCTTCCTCGGCGTGTTCTTCGGGGCGTTCATGTGATGCTCCGAGTCAAATTCACCCTCCGAGGAACACAGCCATGGGTTTCGAATCCCCCTTTGAGAGGACAAGCCCCGTCGCCCTGCTGATCGGTTTGGCAGCGGGCCTTCTGCTCAACGCCTGCGAGTTCTGGCTTGTCGTGAACTATCTCCTGGACCTCGGCGAGAGGATCCCCTTCAAAAAATGTCTTCTCTGTGCCTGCGGATTGGCCGTCTGGGGTCTCATCGCCGTGGCCGCGATCTATTTTCTCCCCTTCGCTTTCCTGATCCTCTTCATCGTGTGGATCCTCGGGGCGAAGGTCGTCATTGAGAGCGCCTTCGAGATCACCGAGGGGGGATTCATCATCCTGATCCTCTATATTCTCACCTCGATCGGGGTCAGCGCTCTTCTGCCAGGCCGCGGCTGATATCAGAGAGAAACCCCGCGTCCAGCCGCTGGACGCGGGGCTTTCGAGGGAGACTGTCTCTCGAAAAGACAGCGATGCTCAGCGGTACATCTGCCAGTCCATGGCCCCTGTGGTGGGAGGCCCGTCGGGCAGGAGGAACGTCCCAGGCCCGAGCACCTGGTTGGTTATGCAGACCGCATCGATCTCTCCATCGAGACCGCGGTTGTCGGTGTAGCTGATGTTGCGGTTCGAGGAGCAACCAACCCAGTAGCGCCAACCGGGATCGAGTCTGGCGTGATCGGTGGCCGGAGTCCCAAAGACACCGAAGACGTGATCCACCTCGAGACCGTTGAGCTCGTCGTCGGCATCGTAGGTGGCCGTGCCCTGCGACACCCCGTCGATGTACATCTCGATCTGGCTGTTGCTGGGATCCGACTCGTTGTGATCGAAGACCGCGGCCACGTGGTACCACTGGTCTGGAACCAC
>JAFGKF010000365.1 GCA_016928695.1 Candidatus Sumerlaeota bacterium
AAGCTGCGGCAGACGGGCAAGCTGCGGGGATCGACCTACGGGGGACGGGAGAAGGGGGTGGCCCACTACTCCTCCGCGGCTCTGATGCTCCCGCAGCTGGCCGCCAAGACCCGCGATGAGGCCATCGCCGAGCTCTCCGCCCGCCTCGCCGAGGAGGGCTTCGTCCAGGACGCAGAGGCTCTGACCGACATGGCGATCCGACGCGAGGAGGTCGCCCCGACCGCCATCGGAAAGGGGATCGCCTTCCCCCATGTCCGCGGAATCGAGGGCGGCGGGCTGACCTTCGCGCTGGGACTGAAGAGAGCGGGGATCGACTTCGGGGCTCCCGACCGGGCGAAGTGCCGGCTGATCTTCTTCTCGCTCATCCCCACCGCGGCCAGCGCGTTCTATCTCAAGCTGATCGCCACACTGACCGACGTCTTCCGGGACACCGAGGCGCGCAAGACGCTGCTGGCCGCCTCGACCCCCGAGGAGACCTGGGAGACACTCGAGGAGCTGACCCGGCAGGCGATCAAGTGAGGACAGGCAATCCGAGCCGCTCGCAGGTCGTGGGCGGCAGGGGCCCGATCTCTCCCGCTCGGCTGTTCTCGCTCACCTGCTCAGGCGTCTTGCCGCTCGGGATCACGGTGTGGCAGGCGGGGTGGCTGATCGTGAAGCGGAGCGCCACCTGGGCCATGGTCTGATCCGGGAACTCATCGAAGAGCCACTGCAGGTCCTCGAGCTGCCGGAGATAGGCGTCGATCTTCTCCGGCGAGAGATTCATGCGGCGATGGTCATCGTCGCCGAAGCGCGTCTCGCGCGTGAACTTGCCCGTCAGGAATCCGAAGAGAATGGGGCTGCGGACGATGACGCCGGTGCCATGCCTCATCGCGGCGGGGAAGAGCGCCTCCTCCGCCCCGCGCTCGAGCAGGTTGTGGCGAACCTGGATCACATCGATCAGGTCCGCGTGGCGCTTGAGGAGAAACGTCTGCTCCGTCTCGCAGAAGGACCTCACGCTCCACCCCGCGTGGCGGATCTTGCCCTGCTGCTTGAGAGTCGCCAGCGCCTCCCAGGGGTCGTCCCGATCCAGGTCCTCGGTGCCCGGGCTGTGCAGCTGGAGAATGTCGAGGCAATCGGTCTTCAGGCGCCTGAGCGACTGCTCAGCCGCGAAGATGATGTAGTCGCGATCGGTGTTTGTGCGGATTGGGCCATAGCCCAGATCGTCATCATCCGTCGCGTTGTAGAAGTCGTTGCACGCCTTCGTGGCGATCACGATCCCCTCGCGTCCCCCGCGCTCCTCGAGCACCTCGGCGATGAGCTCCTCGGAGTGCCCGCGGCCGTAGTTGTCCGCGGTGTCGATGAAGTTCACGCCGGCGTCGAGCGCGGCGTGGAGGGCCCGCTTCGAGATCTCGTCCTCGGTCTGTCCCCAGTCCATCCCGCTGATGGCCCAGGAGCCATAGCCGACGGCCGAGACCAGCGGGCCGCGCCGGCCCAGCGAAGTCATCTGCATGGCATCATCCCCTTTCTCTCAGTTCCCATCGGCACAGCGCATCAGCCCTCTGGTGGAATCCCCTCCGAGCAGAGCCTCTGCGCCACCTCCACGAGAACCGCGGTCCCGATGGGGAGCGTGTCCTCATCGATGTCGAAGCGTGGGTGGTGAAGGGGAAACTCCGTCCCCTTATCGGCGTTGCCCGTTCCCAGGCGGAAGCAGATGCTGGGCACCTGTTGCGAGTAGAAGGCGAAGTCGTCCGCGCCCATCAGCGCCTCGGGGAGGCGCGCCACATTGCCCTCGCCGACGATCTGCTCGCCCACGCCCAGAAGCATCTCGCTCATCCCCACGTGGTTGAAGATGGCGGGGCATCCCCACTCGATCTTGACCTCGGCGGTCGCCCCGTGCGCGTTGGCCACGCCCTGGGCGATGCGGTCGATCTCCTCCGCCACATTGTCCCGCACCTGGGGGTTGAGGGTTCGGAAGGTCCCGTGGAGCCGCATGGTCTGCGGGATGACATTGGCCGCGGTTCCCCCCATCACCCGGCCGACCGTCACGACGACGGGATCGTTGGGGCGCGTGCGGCGGCTCGCGATGGTCTGCAGCGCGATGATCACGTGCGCGGAGGCCACGATGGGATCGACCGTCAGGTGCGGATAGCCCGCGTGCCCCCCCCGGCCATGGACGTCGATGAAGAACTCGTCGGCATAGGCCGACGCCGGCCCCGGCTTGATCGCCACGAGACCGGAGCGCAGATGCGGGAAGACGTGCAGGCCGAGCATCGCATCCACATGGGGGGACTCGAGCACACCCTCGCTGATCATCGCCTCCGCCCCGCTGGGCTCGACCTCCTCGGAGGGCTGAAAGACGATCTTGATCCGGCCGCGCAGAGCATCGCGCCGCGAGTTGAGAATCTTGGCCGCGCCGAGCACCATGGCGCAGTGGGCGTCATGACCGCAGGCGTGCATCACCCCCGACCGCGTGGAGCGATAGCTGTGCTGGCGCTCCTCCTGGATCGGCAGGGCGTCCATGTCCCCCCGGATGCCGACCGTCGGTCCATCGCCCGCTCCCCCCTCGATCACCGCGACGACGCCTGTGCCCGCCATGCCGGTGGTGTGCTCGATGCCCCACCGCCCGAGGTGATCGGCGAGGAAGGCTGCCGTCTCATGCTCCTGGTGGCTGAGCTCGGGGTGGCGATGAAGGTGGCGCCGGACCTTCAGGATCAACGGTGAGAGCTCGTTGAGCTCAGGGACACGCTTCGTGGGCATGGCAACCTCGCGCCGGTGTGATGGGGCAATGCGCTGAAGACTGGATCAGAGAGGCGGCGCAGATCAACGACTATTGAGCTCTGCACAGAAAAGGCATTTCATTCCAACGCAGTTTTCGTCGGGGCGCAGCATGCTGCGCCCGTGCCATGCGGCCCCTGAGAGGTTGGCGCAGCAGTGCTGCGCCCCCACAGCGCGGTGCACTGACTGTGCAGAGCCAAATGATCTGAGGCATCGCTCAGCGCTCAGTGGGACAGCTTCTCGATCCGCTTGACCACGTCGCGGTAGGCCGCGTCGATGCGGAACAGCCGCTTGAATGTCTCCAGGGCTCTCGCGCGCTGCCCCTCCTCCCGGAAGATCTCGCCCACATTGAAGAAGATCGCCTTGAGCGCCTCGAGCTGCTTGGGATCATCGGACTCGAGGGTGACCTCCTCCAGGGTCTCATGCGCCATGTCGAGCAGCCGGCGATTGGCCAGCGCGTGGGCGATCTTCGCCCGGCACAGGTTGGCGACCGAGGGGTCCGCCGAGGCCCGCTGGAGGTGAGGGATGGCGTCCGTGTATCGCTCGAAGCTGTAGAGCAGGTCGCCGAGCTCGTGATGCAGCCCGGTGTTGTTGGGCTCCCTCTCGAGGACAACCTGGATCTCATGGATCCGATCGAGTCGGATCTCCTCATCGAGTGCGCGGATCGCCTGATGCACCTCGCGGTCCTGACTGTCCACACCGCGGGCCCGCATGTAGCACTGCTTGGCCTCCTCCAGACGCCCATGCTCCTGATAGAGCGTCGCCAGGGCCTTGAGATTGCGCGCCTCCTGGTGATGAGCCTCGAGCAGAGCGCGTGCCACCGTCACGCCGCGCTCCAGGTCGCTGCGCCCCACCAGTGCCTCGAAGAGGAGCTGGAGGTTCTCCTGACTCTCTTTGGCGGCGGGGTCGGCCTCGAACCAGCGATCGAACATCGCCACTGCAGTGTTCCAGTCGCCCACACTGTGTGCGTGGCATGCCATCCACTCGAGACTGCGGCGATGTCTGGGATCCGCCTGCAGGATCCTGTCGCAGGCCTCGCGCAGCACCTTGTCGGGGTTGAGTGAGTGCTGGGCCATTCGCTCAGAGGTCTGGAAGACCGCATCGAAGGCCCGCTCACGCATCAGGAGGTCTCGCAGATAGTTGAGAAGAGAGAAGTTGTTTGGGTGCTGCTCGAGCATCTCATCAAGGGCGGCGACAACCCTCTCGCGCTGCCCCGGGTCCTGGCGGATGATCTCATCGAGCTCGGTGGCGACCTGATCGAAGGCGCGGACGGTGGCCAGGCGCTCGATCAGCTCCCACCGGAGCGGAATCGGCTCGCTGGCCTCCGCGATGGCCTCTCGGAGCTCATCGAGCTCATTCTCGCTGCGGGCCCTTTTGATGCGCTCGAGCAGCGCATCGATGCGCTTCAGATCCTGGGGATCGCGCACGCGCGCCCGTGCCATGTGGCAGAGCTGGAAGGAGCGGTCGAACTCCCGGCTCACCAGGGCGATCTGCGCCTCGGCGATCAGGAACTCCCAGGCGTCGGGATGATGCTCCTTCGCCGTCTGAAGCCATCGCCGGAGCTCGTCCCACTCGCGCCTCTGGGTGATCAGGTCGATCAGCTCGACGAGGTCCGCATGCCTCGGCTCACTGCGCTGAACCAGATGGCGGAGATGCTCCTCGAGCGCGACGAGCTGCCCCGCGTCGCGACAGTGCTGCATGATGAGGCGGCGCAGCGGCTCATCGTCGGGGCGGATCTCGAGGAGCCGGAGACGCCACTGATGGATCTCCTCGGGTTTGCCCAGCTCCTCACTGTGCGCGAGCATCGCCTCCAGGGCCGAGACCATTCCGGGCTTCGCCTCCAGCAGGCGATTCATCTGCCGCACGAAGCTGTGGTGAGGTGGGGATTCGCTCTCCCGGATATTCATCGCCAGCTTGAGCGCGCGCTCGGGCTGTTTCAGGGCCAGTGACAGATCGAACAGTCGGATCAGGTGGGGGATGTCGGATCGCTCGAGCTGCTCCAGCGCATAGAACGCCTTGTCCAGCTGATTGAGGGAGAGGTGGCACTTCGCAATCGCCTCCCAGGCCTCCTGGTCTCGGGGGGCGCGATCGATGCGCTCGCGCAGATAGACGATCGCGCCCGCCCAGTCCTCGCTGCGCTGTGCCAGATCAGCGAGCGCCGCCGCCAGCTCCATGTCCTTGGGATGGCCGCGGCGCGCCTCGAGGAGCCACGTCTGCGCCTGATCCCACTCGCGGGCGTGGTAGAGCGAGAGACCGATGGCCCGGGTGATGGCGATGTCGGCGGGGCGGAGCAGCTGAACCAGCCGGAGCAGGCGCACCGCGGGCATGTGCTCGCCCTGGCGATGGAGCCTCATGCCCCGCGCCATCAGCGTCTTGCTGACCATCGCCTCGAGGCCGAAGATGATCATCGGAGGGGCCAGCACGAAGAGCGCCATCAGGAGAATCTCCTGGGCGTTCTCGATTCTCCCGAAGTTCACCCGCCACCACCAGGTGCCCGGCAGGGCAGACCATGGCAGCGCCAGCAGCATCAGACCGACGGTGGGGCGGCGCCTGCGCTGCGCCCAGAAGCTCGAGGTGTAGGTCACGACGGTGAGGATCCCCAGGGTGACGATCCATGTGATCAGGATCCAGGGCCGGCCCAGGGGCGTGATCCACTCCTGGATCTCCCTGACGTAGAAGCCGGGCTTGGCGATCTCGAGGACGACCGCCACGAGAGGCAGCATCAGAAGCCAGAGAAGGAGAAGGCCCAGAGGCCAGAGCCACAGAGGTCTTTTTCGCTTCGTCATTTTCGCTTCGTCATCTCTCTGAGCCCCAGACACGCATCTCACATCGGCCCTGACACACGATCTGTCAAGCCCCCTGGCGTCAGGGGGAGGTCAGATGCTCCCGCACGCGGTCGATCTCCGACAGCCGTGTGAGCTCCGCCGTGGCACTGCGTGCCTCCGCCAGGGCCGCCAGAGCCACCTCCTCCCCAGGCGCTGCGAGTGCCCCCACCCCCGCGATGGCGGTCAGTGCCAATCCGTCATCCGGCGACTGGAGCCGCTCGAGGGAGGCCCCGAGAGTCCCCGCGTGCCGTCGCCTCACGAGAGTGTCGAGAGCCACGGCGGCGACCAGCGGATCAGGGTCCTCGAGTCCCGCCGCGGCCCACTGTGTCGCATCCCCCTCGTCCACCTCCGACAGAACCGTCTGGGCGTACAGGCGGACCTGTGGAATCGGCGATGTCAGTGGGCCTCCCTCCTCAGGGTTGAGCGAGCTGAGGGTATAGGCCCCGAGGTGGGTGAGACAGGATCGCGCCTCATTCGCCAGTCGGAAATCGGGATCGGAGAGAGCGGGGATGTAGAACCAGTCCACCGCGTCGGCACGGGGGGTCTCCTGCGGGTTGCGAACCAGATCCCATTGGTGCGCTGTCTCCCTCACCCTCTGCTCCGGCGGAATCTCGACCGGCATCGCCTCGTCCCAGGGGGTGGCGGCGCCACGGCTCTGCCCCCGCTTGGCACGCTCCTCGCCTGCCGGCAGAGCTCCGCGCAGCGGCTCGAGACCCGGAGGAGGTGAGGAGTGGAATTCGATACTCTCGATGGCCACTGCACTCCGATCCGCTCTCCGCCATGGCAGGACGAGCCTCAGCGGGCCTCCCTCGGCGGCATCGAGCAGCAGCCCCTCGCGTGTGTGCGCCAGCAGAGCGCGGGGTCGCATGAGGTCCGCCACGGTGTATCCATCGCGATGGCCATCGGCGCAGAGCACATGCACAGATCGCGCCTCCGGGTGGGGCATCGTCAGTCGGACCAGCGTCGAGAGATGCAGACCCTGCCACTGGGCGAGGCTCGACCGACCCGACTCCGGGTCACAGAGGCGGAGTGTCGCGATGCGGCTCGGGAGATTCAGGAGATCCTCGAGTGAGAGGAGTCGCTCCTGCGCCACCGCGCCACCGACCCTCAGGCGCCAGCGCCAGCGGTCAGCGATCGCCGGCGGTGTCGCCGACTGTGCGCCCAGCCAAGTCGCGTCAACGCCCAGTCCCAGAGCCAGGGCCGCGCCCGTCTGCAGCAGAAATTGGCGTCGTGTGTGTTCGTTCATCCGTGCTCTCGGATCCGCCGATGGCCATCTTGACTCTGGCACAGGCCTCGTCCATCTTCAAGAGGACATCCTCCCCGATCCCAAGGAGTCATCTCATGCGCCGCCGCCTCATCCTTCTCCCCCTCATGGGAGCTCTCATTCTCGGCATGGGCTGTCGCACCCGGATGCTCCGGCGCGACGCGATCGAACCCATCGAGAGCCGCATGGCACTCGAGCAACTCGTGGAGTCCCGGGTGATCAACGACGCGGTGGAGGAGGCCTGCCGGCGGGCGATCGCCGCGCATCCCGAGGCGGAGCTCGACATGGATCACATCTGGGCGGCCGCCATCGATGCGACGGACCCCAACCTCCCCCTGTTCGGCCACTGGCATGGCAACGAGCTCGTCTACCCCGCGTCGGCGATCAAAACCGTCTTCATGGTCCACGTCTATCAGCGCGTGGTGGATGGCGACCTGCGGCTCAGTCGCCGGGTCCGCAGGCTTCTCCGCGACATGATCCGCGTCAGCAGCAACATCGCCACGCAGGACATCGTCGATCTCCTCACAGGCACCACCAATGGCCCGCGCATCGACCAACCCGCCGCCTATGCGGCCTGGGTCAGCCGCCGAAATGCCACGAACCGCCTCATGAGAACCTGTGGTTTCTCGCGGATGAACGCCAACCAGAAAACCTGGGATGAGCTCCCCGCGGAGGACTCGGTCGAGCTCCAGTTTCTGGGAGCAGACCATCCCATGGGATACGCCAATGGAAACCGTCTGACCGCCGTGGAGAACGCCCAGCTCCTCTGGCTCATCGACCAGGATCTCATCGTCAGCCCCCGCGCCTGCGCGCACATGCGAAGACTGCTGCACCGCGGGGGAGATGAGGACGCCTATGGCGACGAGCGGATCCGCATCGGCAAGGGCGTCCCCCCCGAGGCCGAGGTCTGGTCGAAGGCGGGCTCGACCGACCGATGGTTCCACGACGCCGCCACGGTCGCACTGCCCGATGGCCGCCGCCTGGTGCTCACCGTTTACACGGACATGCCCTGGCGGGAGGGACTCGACCGCGAGGCCGTGCTCGCCACATGGGCGACCGAAATGATGAATCTGGTTCGGTGACCGCTCAGCGATTCTCCGGCAAGTCGGAACCGCCGGCCTCCTCGGCGACCGCCGGCGGGACATGGCGGCCTGGGATGTGCAGGCGCAGGCTGGGCGGGGCCACCGCTGCGTCCTGCGGCTGCCCCGTCAGGACATTGAGGTTCTCGTTGCCCTCCATCCGCAGGTATGTGGTCCGGTGCGGGTACGGGATCTCGATGCCTGCCTTTTGGAACGCGTAGAAGAGGCGGCGCTTGTACTCGCGGCCGGTGGACCACTGTTGCAGCGGCTTGGTCTTGAGCAGCACCTTGAAGACCAGGGCGGAGTCGGCGAACTGGTCGAGTCCCAGGACCTCGGGGTCGTCGAGCATCTTCTGACCCCAGGGCTCCTCCTTTCGCATCTCGGCGCCCACGCGGTGGAGGATGTCCATCACCTGGTCGGGATCGGCACTGTAGGAGACTCCGATGTCGGCGACGTGGCGTGACCACTGGTAGGTCATGTTGGTGACGGTATCGATCTGGCCATTGGGGATGACGTGCACCGACCCGCTGAGGTCTCGCAGATAGGTGGCGCGCATTGTGATCCGCTCGACGAGCCCGCCGATGCCGGCGATCTTGACGACATCGCCCACGCGATACTGATTCTCCATGAGGACGAAGAAACCGCTGATGAAATCGCGGACCAGCGCCTGCGAGCCGAATCCGACCGCGAGGCCGACGATCCCCGCGCCGGCGAGGAGCGGCCCCACGGGGATGCTCAGCTGCTGCAGGATCATGATGATCGCCATCACGTAGAGCACGACAGTCGATGTGCCATTGATGACGTTGATCAGCGTCTGAGCCCGCATCTCCGCCTCGGTCATCGTGTCGGGGTCGTCGTCGCTGACCATCGTCATCACACGGTTGCTGATCGCGCGGATGATGATGCGGATCAGGTTGACCGCGAGGAGGATGAGGATGATCCGCGCCAGGCGCCCCAGCACCACGGCGATCACACGGCCCGTCATCAGATTCTGGATGTGTGGGAGCCCCCCATTGATCACGATGACTGCAATGGAGAAGGCGAGCAGGGCGATCAGCAGCACCCAGTTCGCCACCGTGTAGAAGAGCTCGGCGCCCATCTCGACGCGGCGCGCCTCGCGCTCGATGGCCGACTCCTGCTTCACCCGCTCGATGCGCTCGCGGGCGAGCTCCTCCTGCTTCTCATCGTTGCCCGTGAGCGCCTCCTCGGCCTCGGCGAGACGCGCGTCCAGCTTCGGATCGATCGTCCTCCGGATCTCCGTGGCGCGGCGCCGGATGCGGCGGACGATCCGCTGTGTGGCGAAGATCAGGACGATGTAGACCAGCAGCCCCAGTCCCAGCACAACCATCTGATCGGAGAGCCACGAGTAGAAGGCCGCGACCGCACGGTTGGCCTGCGCCTCCTCTCTCTCGCGCACCTGTGTGCGGATCTCACGCTCCGACTCGGCACGTGCGGCCTCGCGCCCGATCGCCTCCGCCTCGGCCAGGTTCTCGATCCCACGCTCCTGGATCACGGTCGAGACGACACTCGCCTCCTCGCCGGTGACAATCCGGCCGAGCACCTCCTCCGAGGCCAGCAGCTGGGCCACCGCCTGCTCGAACTCCACCTCGCCCGAGGTCTGCTCGACCATCGCCTCGGCTGACGCAGAGACGGTGTCGAGAACCCGATCAATTGCGGTGACCCGCGTTTCAGGGGCGGTGTCACCCTCGGTGGACTCCTCCTGCGTTCCCACGGGGGCGGCGACAGGGGCGGCCACCGTGATCAGAGTCAGTGTGAGGGCCAGGGGCCACAGCCATGTCCAAATGCGCATCGGATGTGCAGATCCCTTCTGAAAACGGGGTTTTTCGCCAGAATGCCCCCCCGGGGGCGATCCGTCAAGGACTGCTCCCGGAGGCTTGGCAGTGGAACTCGATCGCACTCTGTGTCACGATTCAGCAAGCGACTGGGAGGAGAGACCCTCATGCATCGACTTCTGGGTATCTTCAGCCTCATCACTTGGAAGCTCTCACGCTATCGGGGCAACGGCATCCCCGCCTGGGCGTGGTTCATCGTGGGCGCGGCCTTCCTCGCCGGTTTCTCCGTGCTGGGACTTCTCACGGCCCTCAAGGGCCAGGAGCCCACACCGACGGAGATCTCGACCATCGTCGCCGGGGAGGAGGAGGCGATCTACGTCACTCTCACGGGCTTTCCCCTCTACGCCATGAACTATGAGGAGTGGGAGGGGGATGAGGGCAATGTCACACGGTGGTTCTATCATCTCCAGGATCCGAAGACAGGGGAGCTGCTCCTCGTCGAGACGCGGGAGAATCCCATGGTGCTCACGCCCCAGACAGTGACTCTCACCGGGATGCTCAGTGCCACCCATCCACAGCTGCGCGACATGCTGCAAGACGACATGGCGTCCGGGCCCGGTTATCGAGTCGCTGTGGACCAGTTTCTCCGCCCGAACGCACGCCCCGCCCCCATCTGGCTTCCGACGCTCGGGATCGTGGTGCCTGTCGCGTTCATTCTCCTGATCATCGCGGGGCGCCGGAACATGTTCACCACATTCCAGGCGACGCCCCTCGCTCCCGGCGCGGCCCAGGTGCCGCCCCCCACCCCGGACGCACCTCATCTCGTGCGCGCCACGGGCAAGTTCGAGACCCCCGGGGGGACGCAGTTCGCGCGTGAGTTCATCGGTGCACTCACACCCGGCGAGGACGAGGCGGGCAACCCCTGTGGTCACCTGGTGATCTGCAAGGTGCAGGAGGACAAGGGGGAGACGTATTGGCAGATCTCGATTCCCCCCGGCTCGCGGACGAAAACGGGTCTCATCCACAGCGGGATGAACACCATGCCTGGGTTGGAGGTCACCGGCCCCGGGATGCGGGCCTTTCTGGGATTCGAGACCCCCGATCACGCACTCGCGGCCCAGAGAGCCATCGGTGAGGCATAGACCCACACCCCGATTCGCAGCACTCCTCGGCACACTGGCTCTCTGCGCCCTGTGCGGTGCAGTCCGCACCGCGGCGCAGGGTGACGAGCCCCCTGTGTGGGAGTCACCCTTCTTCCGCGTCCATGCCCCCCCAGAGCTCGCGGATTCCGCGGATGACTTCGGCGAGGACCTCGAGATCGCGCGCCATCAGGCCGGCGAGCACTGGACGATTCCGCTGAACACCGCGATCGACGTCTTCATCTGGCCCCGCGAGAGCTGGGAGAATCTCGTCCGGGCCGACCCCGCCATGCGCGATGTGCTGGCCTTCGTGCGATCCGGGGATCAGAGCATGATCATCAATTTCCAGGGGGCACACCGGGCGGGCATCGAGCGGTTCCGCCGGACCCTCGTCCACGAGTACACCCACGCCTACTTCGGACGCATGATCGCCCGCTGGCCCCCCGACGCGGAGCCCCGCCGCCTGCCCCGCTGGATGGAGGAGGGCTTGGCCATGGCGGTCGCCGGTGAATCGCACTGGTGGTCGTCGCAGCAGCTCCTGTGGCAGGGCCCCGAGCGAATGATCCCGCTGATGCGGCTGGCGGAGAACTTCCCTGACAACCCCGCGGGGATGGCACAGGCCTATCGCCAATCGGCCGACGCGGTGGGTTTCCTGCTGAGCGAGCGCGGCAGCCTGACGGAGGTGATCGACGAGATTGTCGATCCCCAGACGGGGCCCGCCTTCCTCGCGCTCACCTGGGAGCCCGACGTCGTCCGCGGCCTCGAGCAGCGCTGGCATGATTCGCTGCGCCTCGGGTGGCGATGGATGCTGATCTTCACGACGGGTGGATTCGCCTGGGCCCTCGTGATGGTTCTCGCCATGTTCGCCTGGCTCCGGCGCCGTCAGACGGCCCGCCGGAAAATGTCGCGCTGGGCCATGGAGGCGGAGGGGCTCATCCCGGCTGGGCTCGATGACGAAGAGCAGGACGATGCCATCCGCAGGCTGATCCGACACGACTGATGCACGGCCGCTCCTCCCCTCTCCCCCACTTCACAGGGCTTCTTGTCCTCGGCGCCGTCCCCGTGATCGTTTTTCTCTCCGCCTCGCGGTCATTCACGGGCGAGTGGTTTGTCTTCCCCCTCGACGATTCCTACATTCACCTGCGTCTCGCCGACAACTGGCTCCGTGGCCATGGCTTCGTCATCAATCCGGGTGAGGCCACCTCGCCGGAGTCGTCGGCTCTGTGGGGACTTCTGCTCTGCCTCGCTGGGCTCTCAGGGGCACCGCTGATCCCCTCGGCGATGATGCTCGGCGTCCTGTTTCACCTCGCGCTGGGCCCGCTCGCCTGGCTCGCTCTTCATCGGCTGACGCGCGACCGTGTGATCGCACTGATCGGGGCCGCCACTGTGCTCTGCACGGGGAGGCTCGTCTGGTCCGCAGGATCGGGCATGGAGATCCCGCTGGCCGCCGCGCTCGGCTTGACCACTCTCTGGCTCGACCTGCGGCGGCCGCGGCGTGGTTTCTCTCTCGGTGTCGCAGTCGTGGGTGGACTCGCCACGCTCGCTCGGCCCGAGATGGCGCTGCTCGTCGCGTCCATCGCCCTCTCGCGGTGGCTTCAGACCCGCCGCATCGGCCCGTGGATCGAGGCCGCCATCGCCGCGGCGATCTTTCTGGTCTATCCCCTCATTCACTTCGCCAAGACGGGGCACCCTCTCCCTCCCACCCTCAGTGCCCGAATGGCGCTCTTCGATGAGCCTCGTCTCGTTTTCCTGAGGCAGCAGCTGGTGCTCTGGTTCTTCGATGAGAGCCCGCTTCTCACGATCCTGCTTCTCCCCGCCGCACTCGCGGTCACTCTGAGGAAAAGGGTGCGGATGAGCGCCCTGTGGATCTGGATCGCGGCGCACCTCGCCGTCTCCCTCGCCGTCTTCCACGTCTCGTACCACCAAACGCGCTACATGATCCCTCTCATCCCCGGGGTGATCATCGCCGTCGTCGCCGCGATGCCCCACCTCGCCCGCCTCCTCCGATGGAGACCGATGCTCGCGGGGCGCCTTCTCGCCCTCGCACTGCTCGTGTCCGCCTGCTCGACTCTTCTTCACTGGCGTGCGATCTATTGCGACAACACCTCGAACATCTTCGACCAGCAGATCACGGTCGCACGCTGGATCGATGCGAACGTCCCCCCCGACGCCACGCTGGCTGTCAACGACATCGGCGCCCACACATTCCTCACCGATCGCCGGGTCGTCGATCTGGCGGGGTTGGCCACACCCGAGCTGCTGCCCATCATCATGGACTCACCCATCTGCTCGGGGCAGGCTGACGCCGCGCTGGCCGATGAGATCGTCTCCCGCGGCTGCGACTGGCTGATCTTCTTTCCCCGCTGGTACCCCGACCTCGCCAAGCGCAGCGATCTTCTGGAGACCGTGGAGGAGTTCCGTCTGAGGCACAACACGATCTGCGGTGATTCGCTGGTCCGTGTGTGCCGCGTCAGGGGCGGCGGAGGAGGACAATGAAGAGATCGCTCTGCCAGACGGGCTCGTAGTCCCGGTCGATGAGCTCCGACAGCGCGGGGAAATCGCGGAGCAGCGCCACTGAGTCTTTTCCTCGCCCCGTTGTCCACGGGATGGCGTCTCTGCGGCAGAGGACGATGTGCAGGGGGCGACTCGCCCGCAGATCGCCCATCAGCTCCTCGCGCCACTTGGGGAGCGCCCAGGGAACAACCTGTGGGATGTTGTAGATGTAGCGCGTGGGGGCAGGCCGCAGCGCCTCGAAATAGATGAGGGGCTCGAATCCCCAGACGAAAAACGTGTCATCCGGCCCTGAATTCTCGACGAGCCAGCGCGCCATGTCGATGTTGGCCGCGACGCAGGAGGAGCGATAGAGATCGCGGGGCATCTCGCGCCAGACATCCTCGCGTGTGACCGAGGGGGTCATCACACGCAGCAGATCCGCCCACTGATCACCCCAGCGGATGAGCGAGCCGACACCCAGCGCCGCGACAAGCAGGGGAACAACAGCCCAGGAATCCCAGCGATGGATCGATGAGGTCGACCGCATCACCCAGCGGACAAGTCGGTCCGCCCCGAGCCCGGCGAGCAGTGCCAGCGGCGCCAGCACGGGGAGCGTGTGGTAGTGGTAGAACTTCATCTGCGCGATCCAGCCGATCACGGCGGCCATCAGCCAGCCGACCACGAGGGCGGCCGTCTCCGGTCTCACCGATCGAAGTGCCCAGAGACCGATGAGCGCGAGGGCGAGCAAGGGCAGATGCATGAGCGAGAACCACGTGACTCCGTCGGCCGCGGCGGCGAGAAGCGCCCCGATGCCGTGGCTGAGCGTCAGCATCGTGTATCCGGGGTTCATGTTCCTCTGCGCATCGAGGATCGGACCCAGCCCTCCGGCCAGGGCGAGCCCGATGACCCAGGGGGCGAGCCCCAGGGCGAATCCGAGCGCCGACCAGAGCAGAGGCACCACCACACCTCTGCGCAGTCCACGATCGGCACGGGTCGTCCACAGGATCGTCAGCATCGGCAAGCCGATGACCAGCACGATGGACTTGATCATGAACGCCTGGGCGATGAGCACTCCTGCGGCGAGCCACCACCGCGCGCGGCGATCCCGCGCGCCGCGGTCCGCCAGTGCGATCACACCGAGGCAGGGCAGCGTCAGTGTGCCGTCGACCTGCGCGCTGTTCCAGAAGTCGTAGACGGTCGCGTACGACCAGACCCAGAGCGCGGCGGCCGCCAGACCCGCCGCGCCCCCGAACCAGCGCCGTCCGAGGGCGGCGAGACCCAGGGCCGTCGCGGTCGTCCAGAGAAGATCGAACCAGCGGATCGAGGACTGTGTGTGGCCGAAGAGGATCTGGGCGAGAGCGAAAAGATACGCAGAGCCCGGAGGCCGATTGTCCCACACGTCGAGCCCGGGCACCGCGCCGTCGAGGTACTGCCATCCCGCGTAGGCCTGAATGGACTGATCCCGGCCGAGGGGATAGATCACCATGGGCAGCGCCGCGGCCAGGACGGCGAAGAGCACGAGGGCCACTTCCCAGCGCCAAGCCAGGGCAGGCGGATGGCGAGACTCGGTCAGCACCCCTCTCTCATCGTCATGTCGTGCCATGCCCCTGAGGCTCACACCTCGGCACGCACCGAGCGCTCGAGCTGTTTCACCATGCGGGTGTGGAAGTGGCGGGCGGCACCGCGCAGGAGCCAGACCGACAGACCGATCTTGACCACCCAGACGCCGACTGCGAAGAGCCGCGGTGTCCACACAAGCAGGGTGTGCCAGATCGTTGGGCCCACGATCTCGATCATCAGATATCCAGCCTGTGCTGCGAATTCGACTCCCACCCACTCCAGGCCACCGATGAGCAGCGGTGTGACCAGAATCAGCCAGAGGGCGGCCTCGTATTGAATGGCCGAGACGCTTCGACGCCGCGTCGCCACGCTCATGGTCACCGCCGCCGCCCAGACTGTCTGCCCCAGCGTGTAGCCCAGCGGTCGGAGGAAGTTGATCATTCGACCCGCGTCTGTGCCTCCCATGATCATCTCAAAGTCATGCGCGAAGTCCACGACATGGGGATTGAGGACATAGCTGCCCATGCAATAAATCGCCACAATCAGAGCCCAGACCCCCCAGGCGGCGAGCAGGCCCAGCAGGAGCGCGGTGACGATCTCGCGGCCGGTCATGGGGGAGAGAAGAAGGTCGAAGACGCGCCCCTGACGCCAGAGTTTCCCAACACCGCCGCTGATCACGGCGATCACCGCCAGTGTGCTGACCCACGCCGTCAGCGCCAGAATCAGAAAGCCCATCGCCGAGAGAAACTGGGGCCAATCGTCACTCGTCTGCTCAGCGATGGCCAGGATCAGATTGAAGAGCAGCAGCATCAATGTGATCACTGACACCTGGAGCCACGGTGTGCGATACCACCGCCTCCACGAGGCGTGGCATCCCCCGCGGAGGAGCTGCTGGAGAAGCGGATTGTCCCTGAGGCGCATCGCTCTGCCTGAAATACATCCACGAAGAGACACGAAGGGGCACGAAAAAAGAGCCCCCTTCGCGGCACTTCGTGCCCTTCGTGGATGAGCCCCTCAGCCCTTGAGGCCGCTGAGCGTGAAGCCGGTGGCGATCACCGCCTCGGTCGGGGCGTCCGTGTACTCGCAATTGTCCCTGAGTCGCACGCGGTGATTTCATCCACGAAGATTCACGAATGGACACGAAAAAAGAGCCCCCTTCGTGGTCATTCGTGTCCTTCGTGGATCCGCTTTTTATCCCTTGAGGCCGCTGAGGGTGAAGCCGGCGGCGATCTGCCGCTGGAAGAGCAGGAACAGGGCGATCGGGGGCACCATCGCCATCGCCAGGGCGGCGAGCACCGCCTCCGTCGGGGCACCCGTGAACTCGTAGTTGTAGAGCCGGACCATCAGCGGCTCGCCATTCTCTTTGGCGATGACGAGATACGGCCAGAGGAAGTCGTTCCAGGTCGCCAGGAGCGAGAAGACGGTGATCACCGCGAAGATCGGCTTCGCGAGGGGGACGGCGACGTGCCAGAAGGTCTGGAGCTCGCCCGCGCCGTCGATCCGCGCCGCGTCGATCAGATCGCCCGGCAGCCCATCGAAGAAGCCCTTGAACAGGATCAGGAAGAACGCGTTGAAGCCCGCGGGGATCACCACGGCCGGCCAGCCATAGAGCGGCACGGTCAGCCCCAGCTCGGTCACGGTCAGGTAGAGGGGGATGAAGATCGCGAACCACGGAACCATCAGCGTCATCAGGAAGAGCCACATCACGAACTTCGAACCGGGGAAGGGCAGACGCGACAGGGCATAGGCGGCGAGTGCGTTGACACCGAGGTGAAGAAGCAGAACGGCGATCATCAGGACAAACGTGTTGATCGAGTGGCGGATGAAGCGCACGCCTCCCCAGGCCTCGGCATAGTTCTCCATGTGCCACGTTCGGATCTCGACCTCGAAGCGGTCGCCCGCCTCGAAGCGGCCACGGAACTGAAGCGTCATCCCCGCGACCGGCACGTCGGTGTCCCCCTCGATCACCTCGATCCATCTCGCCCCTTCTCCGCGCTCACGGAACTCGACAGTGGTCGATGTGATGAACTCCAGATCGAACTCCCGGTCCTCGACAGCCGCGAGGTCCTCGAAGGTCACCTGGACCTTGCCCGGCCCATGATTGTCCTCGCTGCGCAGGGCGACGGGGGATGACTCGTGGGGGAAGATGTGCAGGGGTGTCGCCTTGTACTCATGGGGCGATTTGAAGGCGTTGCCCACGAGCCAGACGAGCGGATAGATCGTCGACAGTGTGAGCACAAACAGCGCAATGACCATCACGCGATATCCCAGGGCGGTCACCCCACGCCGCCGCTCGTGCTCGCCCAGAAGTGTGCGCGCTGTGGAGGCCATCAGCCCAGCCCCCCCTCGGCGCCGAGACGCTGCGAGAGCCAGCGCTGGAAGAGCGCGACCATCACCAGCACGACAAAGAGGATGAACCCGGCCGCGGCGGCCCATCCGAGCTGCCAGTCCTCGAAGGCGTAGCGGTAGATCTGGAGCAACACCGTCAGCGTCCGCGGGGGTTCGCCCGGCCCACCGTTGGTGAGCAGGAACGGCTCGAGGAAGACCTGGAGGGTCCCGAGCAGCTGGAGAATCAGGATGATCTGCATGTGCGGCACGAGATGCGGGAGAGTCACGTGCCTGAGCCGCTGGGTGATCCCCGCGCCGTCGATCTCCGCCGCCTCGTAGAGCTCGCCGCTGAGCGACTGGAGCGCGGCGAGGTAAATGAGCATGGTCGCGCCCATCCCCTTCCACGTGGCCATGAAGACCAGGCTGGGCATCGCCCAGGCCTCGCTGTTGAGCCATTTGCAGGGTCCGATGCCGATGGCTCCGAGCGCCGCATTGAAGAGCCCGTTCTCGACGTCGTAGAAGCGCTCCCACATCAGAGCCACGACAACGATGGGGAGCACGACGGGGAGATAATAGGCCAGCCGCAGGTAGCCCTGCCCCGTCCGGATCTCATTGATCATCACGGCCAGGGCAATGGGGATCGGGAATCCGAGCAGGAGCGCCAGGAGGGCGAAATAGGCGGTGTTTTTCCAGGCCTGGGCGAAATAGGGATCGGTCGTCACCCGTTCGAAGTTGGCGAAACCCACGAACTCGGCGTCCTGGACCACCTTGTAATCCTGGAAGCCGATGATGAAGGTGCGCACAATGGGAGTGGCCGCGAAGACGGCGAAGAGGATCAGGGCGGGGGCGACAAAGGCGAGCCCCGTCAGGTGGCGTCGGCGGAAAAGCTTTGAGGGCGATGACAACGCTTGCAATCCCTGAAACGCGGGCACATTGTCCCCGGGGAAACGAAAAGGCAAGCCCTATGAGAAGTCTATCCTGCGCGCTGGCATTCGCCACTGCTCTTCTCGCCTGCACGGGATCCCCTCCCCTCCGGTATGACGATGAGGGCCGGATCATCATCACCACCAACAACGGCCCACTCGAGGGCGAGGAGGAGCGGCTCATTGAAGAGGAGCAGATGATCGCCCTCTTTGAGGAGCTGTATCCCGGCTACACCTACGAGGCCTCGACGTGGCAGTACTCCGCGCAGACCTTTCTCGCACGCGTGGCGGGCAACACCTGCACCGACGTGGTGGGGATCTCGGCCGCCTATCTGGGCAAGAGCCTCGCCGAGGCGGGTCTCGCGATGGACCTCACGCCCCTTCTCGAGAACTGGGAGCAGGCAGACGATCTCAACCCGGTCGTGCTGCAGGCCTTCCAGTCCGAGGGTCGCACGTTCGGGCTCCCCGCGGGCCCGGGCTACACGATGTGTCTGGCGTTCAACCGCCGGATGTTCATCGATGCGGGGATCGTCGACGAGACAGGCGAGCCGGATCCCCCGGACACGTGGGAGGAGCTGGTCGAGTGTGCATTGGCGCTGACGGATCGCGAGCGCGGCGTCTTCGGTTTCGCCGTTCTCGACAAGGACAGCGCCGCCTCGTGGCAATTTCTCAACTGGGTTTACCAGGCGGGCGGCGACTTCGAGAGGCAGGACGAGGAGGGGCACTGGCGCGCGGTGTTCGATGAGCCCGAGGCGGTTCAGGCCCTGCAGTTCCTCCACGATCTGCGTTTCGTGCACGATGTGATTCCCCGCGACACCTTCCTGGCGAACGACGACCAGCTCACCCTCTTCGCCGCCGACCAGCTCGCCATGATGATCTTCGTGCCCGAGTATCTCGACATCATGGCCCGACTCCACTCCTACCCCATCGAGAACATCGGCATCTGCATGCTGCCGGCGGGGCCGGCGGGGCACGCCTGCGTGATGGGCGGGGGCTTCGGCATCATCAATCCGCGCCTGACCGACCCGGCCCAGATCCAGGGGGCGTTCAACATCATCACCTTCTCGATCTCGCCGGAGAAGCTCGAGGCCCTCTATCGCATCCGCAGTGAACAGGGACGGCCCGTCGGCTGGCCATCCGTCTCGATCTGGCAGGGCGAGACGGGGCGCCGCTGGCGTGAGATCGAGGACCGCTACCGCAATGTCCCCGAGTTCCCCGAGTACAGCGAGATGGCGAGCCGATACGCCCGCTACGAGCCTCCGATCCGCTGCCAGCAGCTCTACTCCGAGCTCGCGCCTGTGATTCAGTCGGCGCTGCGCGATCCCCACGCCGACTGCCAGGCGCTCCTGTCGCGCGCCGCCGACCGTTTCGAGCGGCGGCAGCTCTACTGAGTGGTTGGGTTGAGGGCCTGAAGATCGCTCGCATTCAGCGTCGGATATCCGTCCTCCACCTCCACGCGGCCGCGGACGGCGAAGGGCCCCGGTCCGATCGCCAGGTGACCGAAACGGCGATAGGCGGGCGGGAAGAGAATCGCCTCGAACAGCCCGGCCTCGTCCTCGAGCGTCAGGAAAAGCATCTGCTCGCCGCGGCACGTCCGCGTGCGGCGGTGCGCCACTTTCCATCCCACCAGCGCCACGCGGCGGCCGCCCCAGCGCGTGAGGTCGACCGAGTCCACGCGCCCCCGCACGCGCGCGATCTCGTCGCGCCACCACGCCAGCGGGTGGGCGCGCAGCGCGAGTCCCCCGAGCGCACGGGTCTCCATCTCCCACACCTCGCGGTCCGTCAGCGCGGGCAGGGGCGGGATCTCCTCGGGCGGCGGGGCGAAGAGCGAGCACTGGCCGTGCATGATCTCGCCGCTCCGAAAATGCTCCTCCACGGCCCACAGCAGACGGGGGCGGAGTGCTCGCGCGGTGGGGGGAATGGAGAATGGAGAGCTGTTGGGTCCGGGAGTTGAACTCCCAGACCATTGAAATGAAGAATGGAGAATTGAGAATTCCTCTTTCTCCATTCTCCATTCTTCATTCTCCATTCCCAATTCATCCATCGCTCCCGCGCGGACGAGCCGCTCGGTCTCCGCCTGTCCCGCGCCTGTGCGCTCGAGAAAGTCGCGCAGGGAGACAAACGGTCCCCCGCGCCGCCGGGTCTCGAGAAGCCGGTCGAGCGTCGCCGTGGTCAGTCCCTCGACCGCGGCGAGGCCCGCGCGGATCGCGGATTCCCCCTCATCCCCTGTCCACTCGGCCTGACTCCGGTTCACGCAGGGCAGGAGGAGGCGGATGCCAAGTCTCCTCGCCTCAGAGACGTACGCCGCCCGGCTGTAGAAGCCCCCGCCGTTGGTGATGACCGCCGCCAGGAAGGTGGCGGGGAAGTGGGCTTTGAGCCAGGCCGACCGCAGCGAGACGACGGTGTAGCTCGCCGAGTGCGCCTTGCAGAACGCGTAGCCGGCGAAGCTCTTCAGCTGGCTCCAGATCTCGCGGGCCACCTCCGGCACGGTGCCATGGGCGATCGCCCCGCCGATGAACTCCTCGCGCACCGCCGCCATCGCCTCGGCCGACCGCTTCTTTGTCATCGACCGCCGCAGCACGTCCGCCCGTCCCAGCGGCATCCCCGCCACGCGCTGCGCCACGCGCATGACGTCCTCCTGATGAACCATCACCCCGCGCGTCTCGCGCAGCGTCTCCTCCATCCGCGGGTCGAGATGCACGGGCGGCTCCTTGCCCGTCATGCGTCGCACGAAGCGCCGCCGCATCCCCGAGTCCGACGGCCCAGGGCGGATCACACTCGACGCCGCCGTCACCGTCGCGAAGTCGTCGGCCCGCAGACGGCGCAGCAGTCCCCGCATCCCCGGCGACTCGATCTGGAACACGCCGAGTGTCTGTCCCTCGCGGAGCATCGCGCGGGTCTCGGCGTCGGGGGGTGGGATGGTCTCGGGGGTGAACTGGAACCCCTTGCCCACAGGAGCCCCCTCACCCCCCAACCCCCTCTCCCGCTTGGCCCCCCTCACCCCCCAACCCCCTCTCCCACAGGGGGAGAGGGGGGGCGGAGAGAAACCCTTCTCTTCCCTCTCTTCCTCCCATTCTTTTTCCCCCTCTCCCCTCCGCGGGAGAGGGGGCTGGGGGGTGAGGGGGAGTCTGTGGGTGAGGGGGAGCA
>JAFGKF010000069.1 GCA_016928695.1 Candidatus Sumerlaeota bacterium
ACGTTCGCCACGATGTCGGCGGCGTCGAACTCGCCGTCGCCGTTCACGTCGAGCTCATTGAAGATGAACGTCGGGCTCGGGAAGCCGAGCAGGGCGCGGACCAGCTGGTTGGTGGTCAGGCCGGTCTCGCCCACCTCGCCGGTGCCGTTCCCGGTCAGCGGGACGACAACAAGCGATTCGTTGGTGTCGTCCGATGCGATCTCGAGGTCCGCGGTCTGCGGTCCGACGAGCGTCGGGTTGAAGACGAGGGTGACAATCCGACTCGCGCTGGGCGCCAGAGCGGACCCACCCGTGTCGCCCGTGATCGCAAACTGCTGATCGAGGTTGTTCGAGAGTGTCACCGAGAAGATCGACAGGGTGTTCGTCCCGGTGTTGGTGATGGTCACGTTGATCGGGGCCGACGGTCCCGTCCCCTCCTCGACGTCGCCGAAGGGGGCGCTGGACGGGGAGACATTGATCTCCTGATCGATCGCCGTGCCGCTGAGCGCCACGTCCACCGTCGGCTCATCGGTGTCGTCGCTGGCGATGCGGAGAATCGCGCTCTTGGGCTCCGGCGTCCCCGGGTCAAAGGCGACGTCGACCGTGCGCGACTGGGTGGGGGCAAGGGTTGTCTCGCCCGAGTCCGCCGTGATGAGGAAGGCGCCGGGCTGGGTCCCCACGCGCGTGACACTGGTGATGCTCAGCGTGGCGGTGCCGATGTTGGTGATCGTGACGGTCTGCGAGGCAGTGGCCCCGGCGTCGACATCCCATGAGCCGAAGTTCAGCGGGCCGCCGGTCACATCGATCTCCGGATCGATTCCTGTGCCGCCGAGTGCGACGTCGACGGTCGGCTCATCGGTGTCATCGCTGGTGATGCGGAGCAGGGCGCTCTTCGTTCCCGCGGAGGTCGGATCGAAGGCGACATCGACCGTGCGCGACGCCAAGGGGGCGAGAGAGGTCTCGCCCGAATCCGCTGTGATCGCGAACTCTCCGGGATCGGTGCCCGCCAGGGCGACCCCGCTGAGGCCGAGCGTGGCCGTGCCCGTGTTGGTGATCGTGATCGTCTGCGAGGCGGTGGCCCCGGCGTCCACATCCACGGAGCCGAAGGCCAGCGGACCACCGGTCACATCGATCTCCGGATCGATGCCGGTTCCACTGAGAGCCACCTGCACAGTCGACTCATCCGCATCGTCGGTCGTGATCTCCAGGCTCGCCGCCTGCGCGCCGACTGCGGTCGGGTCGAAGGCGACCTGGACCTCGCGGCTCGCGCCCGCGGCCAGCGGAGTCGTGGGCGGACTGTTGGTGATCGCGAACTCGCCTGCGCCGGGGCCGACGAGGGCGATGCCCGCCCCGGTGAAGCTCAGGGCGGCATTGCCGACGTTCGAGATGACCACCGACTGGGGGGCCGTCTGGCCGTCGTCGACATCCTGCGAGCCGAAGGCGAGCGGTCCACCGGTGACGTCGATGTCCGGTGTGGAGGCCACCCCGGTGCCCGAGAGGGCGATCTCGACGGTCGGCTCATCCGGATCGTCGGAGGTGATCTCCAGGCTCGCCGCCCGCGCTCCGACGACGGTGGGATCGAAGGCGATCGCGATCTCGCGGCTGGCGCCAGCGGCGAGCTCCGAGGTCGCCGGGCTGTTGGTGATCGCGAAGTCGCCGGCGGCTGGGCCCGTGAGGGCGACGGCCGAGCCGGTGAAGACCAGCGGTGCGACGCCGGTGTTCTCGATCACGATGCTCAGCGGGGCCGTCGCCCCGGCGCCGATGTCCTGGTTTCCAAACTCCAGGCTGGCGGGTGCGGCGGTGATATCCCCCTCCGCCTCATAGATCCCGAGGTCGACCCCGAGGCCGAGCGGCCGCGGTGTCCCCTCGATGTCGTCAGCGGGCGCGCCCGCCGCGGTGCCCGTGTCAATCGCGGCCGATCCGAGATCGAGGTGATAGTCGATGATCTGATAGGACTCGCCGCTCGCGGCGTTGACAGGCGCCGCGGTGGCATTGCCCGTCACGGTGATCGTCGTCGCGGTGTTGTCGACGATGCATGCCTGCACCCGCTGCGCGGTGTTGGCGTTGAGGAGCATCCCGGCGAACTCGCCTGTCGCGAAGGAGGCCGTGGTGTCGGTCAGCAGCGTGCGGTTGAGGGCACCGCTGTAGAGGGGGTCCTCATTCCAGGTGCCCGTGATCCCGGCGGGGCCGTCCATCGCAAACGCCGGATCGCCGTCGAGGATGTCGCTCGCCTGTGCCAGCGCCTCGATGCTCGCCGCGCCGGTGAGGGATGTGCTGTTCTCATCGAAGAGATCCCCATCGGGGTTGTCGCGGAAGAGGCAGTGGGAGAGGATTGGGTCGGAGTTCGTCGTGTCCTCGAACACCGCGTGGTTCGTGTTGTTCTCGAAGATGGTGTTGGTGATCACCGGGTCGCCCTCGAAGTTGACCCAGACGCCGCCGCCCTCGGTTCCCCGGTTGTCACTGATGGTGCAGTTGGTGAGCGAGGGGGCGGATGTGTTGACGGCGTAGAATCCCCCGCACTGGGCGGTGGCGACGTTGCCACTGATCAGGCAGTTGATGAAGGCGGTGTCGGAGGTGTTGGCGCACACGATCCCGCCGGCGTTGAACGTCGCGTTGTTGCCGCTGATGACGCATCTCTCCACCCGGCCCACGCTGTTCGTGGTGAACAGCATGCCCCCACCGGTGTTGGCGGAGTTGGCGGTGAACTTGCAGTCGATGATCTCCGGGGAGCTTGTCAGGGCGAAAAGCCCTCCGCCGTAGGTGAGTGCGACATTGTCTGTGATCAGGCAGTTCGACAGCGTGTTGGAGTCATCCACGTTCAGCATGATGATGCCCGCGCCGTTGTTGTCATTGCCGCCGCCGTTGGCGTTGCCGCCGGTGATGGTGAGGCCGTCGAGGACCGTGTCGGTCGTCCCCGAGTAGGTCACCACGTGGAAAGCGGCGAGGTTGACGTCGATCACGGTCGCGTTGGCCTGTGGGTCGCGCTGGTCGAGGGAGGTCTCCTCGAGTCCGCCGAGCCCCGTGAAGCCGCCGTAGACCTCCACGCCGCTGGCCATGGCGATCGCCTGGGAGTGGGTTCCATCGGCGACCCAGACCTGCTCATTGTTCGCGTCGGCGCTGGTGATGCCCGTCTGGATCGATGTGTACGCCGTCGCCCAGGAGGCGCCGTCGGTGTTGTCGCCGTTGAGGTCGACGTAGACGACACCGATGCCGGACCCGGTCAGCCCCACGTCGACGGTGGGCTCGTCCTTGTCGTCGGTCGTGATGCGGAGGGTCGCCGCGCGCGCGCCGCGCTGCGCCGGATCGAAGGTGACCTGGACCTCGCGGCTCGCGCCCGTCGCCAGCGGCGTCGTCGCCGGGCTGTTGGTGATCGCGAACTCGGGTGAGGCCGCCCCGATGATCTGGAACCCGGCGCCGGTGAAGGAGAGGTCTGAGGCGCCGTCGTTGATGACCGTGATGCTCAGGGGCGCCGTCGGCCCCGCATCGACACCCTGGCCGCCGAAGGCGAGCGGGCCGCCGGTGACGGTGATCTCGCCGTCGATCCCCGTGCCGCTGAGGGCCACCTGGACCGTCGGCTCATCGCTGTCGGTCGTCGTGATCTCGAGGCTGGCGGCCTTCGCCCCCGCGGTGGTGGGATCGAAGGCGACCTGGACCTCGCGGCTCGCGCCGGAGGCCAGCGGGGTCGTCGCCGGGCCGTTGGTGATCGCGAACTGCCCGGCGTCACCGCCGACGAGTGCGATGCCCGCCCCGGTGAAAATCAGCTCGGCGGAGCCCGTGTTGGTGATTGTCACGCTCTGCGCGGCCGTCTGGCCGTCGTCGACATCCTGCGATCCGAAGGCCAGCGGACCGCCGGTGACATCGATCTCCGAGCCCTGAACCGTCGTGTTCTCCGCTGCCGTGTTGTTGGCGGGGACCGGATCGGTCACTCCCGATTCCACACTGGCGAGGTTCGTGATCAGACCTGAGGTGGAGGGATCGACGGTGACGGTGACCTCCATGGAGGCGCTCGCGCCGGCGACGATCGTCCCGAAGTTCGCAGTGACGACGCCAGCAGACTCGGAGGAGGCTCCCTGGCTCACCGTGGCGCTGCCGAACGTGGTCCCGGCCGGGATCTCGTCGGAGGCGACAACGGATGTCGCATCGGAGGGGCCGCTGTTGGTCACGGTCACCGTGTAGACCAGCGTGCCGCCGGCGAGAACGGGGTCCACATCATCGGTCTTGGCGATGGAGAGATCCGCCTCCTGAGAGGTGGCTGTGGTCTCCGACGTCGCATTGTCCGCCGTGACTGGGTCGTTCTCAGCCGCCTCGGCGCTCGCCTGGTTGGTCAGCACGCCGGTGGTCGCGGAGTCGACGGTGACCACAATCTCCATCGAAGCCGATGCCCCCGCCGAAACATTGCCGAAGTCCGCGGTGACCACGCCGCCGCTCTCGGAGGAGGCCCCCTGGCTCACCGTGGCGGAGACGAAGGTCACGCCCGCGGGCAGCTCGTCCGAGGCCACAACGCTGGTCGCCTCGACTGTGGCAGCGGTGTTGGTCACCGTGATGAGATAGGTCAGGCTCTGGCCTGACACGACGGGATCGGCGGAGTCGGTCTTGGTGATGGTCAGATCGACATCCTGGGCGATGGCGGGCACCGCCAAGAGCGCCAGCATCACCAGATTCACCATCCACACCGAAATTCGCTGCACCGCATATCCATCGCTGCGCACGTTCATTCCTCTCGATCCTTTCTCAATTGGGACCACTCTCAGGTCGCTCAGTGGGAAGAGATGCCACACTGAACTCGGCCGCAGGGCGCGACCGTTTCCCCTCTTCTGTGCATGGGTCTGGGTAACCCCCCGGGCCATGGCTCGTCAACAAGAAGAAGTGTCCCTTTATCAAAGCTCTGCAGCGGCCGAGCACAGCTCATTGCCCCTGCAGGGCGGGGAATCGCATCTCGCTGCCCCCCCTTCTCATCGGCCCTCGGGGGGGGTGGGCTGAGAGGAATGTGGCGATCCCATTTGACCTGAGTGCGGATGGGCGGTCATCTGATTCTCCCATGGCCGAGACTCCGATGACAGGCTCCGATCGCGTCCGCGCGATCCTGGAGGGCCGCCGCCCCGATCACCCGCCTCTCATGCCGATCACAATGATGTTCGCCGCACAGCAGGCCGGAGTGCGATACCGCGACTATGTCACCGACCACCGCGCTCTGGTGGAGGCCCAGATCCACACCGCGGAGCGCTTTGGGTTCGATCATGTCTCCTGCATCTCCGACCCGGTCCGCGAGGCGGCGGACTGTGGGGCAGCGGTCGAGTTCTTCGACGATCATCCCCCCGCGATCGCCGGGGAGAGGGCTCTCCTCGCGGACAAATCGCATCTCGGTCAGCTGGAGCTCCCCGATCCCCTCGGCGGGGGGCGCATGCACGACCGCGTGGAGGCTGTTTCCCTGTTCCGCAGTCAGTTGGGGCGGGAGCGCCTGATCGAGGGCTGGGTCGAGGGGCCGATCGCTGAGGCGGCCAATCTGAGGGGTCTCCATGCGCTGATGCTCGATCTCCTCGAGGACCCCATGTTCGTTCGAGAGCTGATGGAATTCACCCTGGAGCTGGGACTCGTCTTCGCCCGGGCGCAGGTCGAGGCGGGGGCCGACCTGATCGGTGTGGGCGATGCCGCCGCCTCGCTCACCGGCCCGGCGATCTATCGCGAGCTCGTGTGGTCCTTCGAGAAACGCCTGATCGACGGGATCCACGCCATGGGAGCCATGGTGCGTTTACACATCTGCGGTGACACGCGTCCTCTCTTGGCACCGATGCGTGAGCTGGGGAGTGAAATCATCGATCTGGATTCCATGGTGCCCCTCGCAGCCGCCCGGGAGAGGATGGGTCCTGATCAGGTTTTGCTGGGAAATCTCAATCCCGTGGAGCTTCTGCTCCGGGGGACCCCTGAGGCCATCGGAGCCGCTGTGGCTCAGTGCCACCGGGAGGCGGGCCCTCGGCACATCGTGGGAGCGGGCTGCGAGGTCCCCCCCGGCACCCCCGAGGCGAATCTGCGTGCGATGTGCGATTGGGCCATTCACTCCCCAGGTTGAAAAACCGAAACATTTATTCAGAAAGCCCTTGCCATCGGACCCCCACAGTGTGCCCGCTTTGACGAAGAGTCGAAGAGAGCGAGAAACATGAGCCCCCGCCGACAGCCCCAGGTCACCATTGCCGACATCGCCCGAGAGGCCGGGTTCGCCGACTCGACCGTCTCGCGTGCCCTGAACAACTCCCCCCTGATCAGTGAGGAGACCAAAGCCCGCATTCGGGAGGTGGCGAAGAGGCTGAAGTACCGCCCCGATCTTCACGCCCAGGGGCTCGCCCGCGGGCAATCCTCCATGATCGGTGTCCTGATCCCCGATCTGGGGGGGACGCTGCTGACGGGGGTGATCGAGGGCGTCGAGGAGGCCCTGGAGAGGGCCAACCGCCGTGTGATGCTGCTCCACTCGCGCTGGGACTTCGCGACGGAGCGCGATCACTTCGCGTTCCTCCAATCAAGCCGCATCCACGGGGCCATTGTCTGCCCCATCCGCAATCCCGGTGAGGCCGAGCTCCTCGCAAAGCTGCAGAGCGAGGGTTTCTGCATCGTTCTGGTCGACCGCTATTATCCCGAGCTGAATCTGAGCCATGTCGTCACCGACAATGAGCTCGGTGGGCGGCTGGCGGCCGAGCATCTGCTCAAGCGCAGACCCCGGCGGTTCGCCTTCCTGACCATCCCCGAGTCGGAGGAGACGACGGCGACCCAGGGCCGACTGGATGGCTTTCTGGCCACGCTCCGTGAGGCCGGTCTGCCGGAGAGCTCCGTCCAGATGGTCCGCTTCGATCTGATGGAGGAGGCTCGCCAGGGTTTCCCCTCCCTGGATCGCCTGGTGTCACAGACGCCCCTCCCCGAGGCGGTCTTCGCGGTCAACGACTCCTACGCTCTGGGGCTCCACCAGGCCATGCACAGGCGCGGCCTGACGCTGAGCGAGATCAATCTCGTCGGCTTCGACCACGTCCAGATGCTCGCCTTCGTGCCGATGCCCTGGTCGGCGGTGGCTCAGCCGCGGCATGAGATCGGCCGCCGCGCCGCCGAGATCCTTCTCGAGATGCTCGAGAAGGGCGCCGACCACGTGGTGCATGAGACCCTCGCCCCCAAGCTGATCATCCGCTGATTCCGCCGTTCAGATGGCCCTTGCACTCGGCACTCATCCAGGGTTGAAGCGGGGCGAGGGATTCCAGGTCCACCGAGGGAGGGAATGACGTGAGCGATCACCCGAGCACCGGCTTCCTGTGGGGAACCGCCACCTCCGCCTATCAGGTCGAGGGCGCTGTCGACGAGGGGGGCCGTGGCCGAAGCATCTGGGATGAATTCTGCGAGCGCCCCGGTGCCGTGGTCGACGGCCAGTCGGGCCGCGTGGCCTGCGATCATTTCCATCGCTGGGAGGAGGACCTGGACCTGATGCGCGGGCTCGGGATCCAGGCGTACCGCTTCTCGATCGCCTGGCCCCGGGTCCTCCCCGAGGGCACGGGGCATGTGAACGAGCGCGGCTTGGACTTCTACAGCCGGTTGGTCGACGGCCTGCTCGAGCGGGGCATCGAGCCGATGGCCACGCTCTATCACTGGGATCTGCCTCTGGCCCTGGGAGAGGTCGGCGGTTGGCACTCGCGGGAGACCGCTCACGCGTTCGCCGAGTATGCCCGTGTGGCGGCAGAGCGGCTGGGCGATCGCATCCGGCTCTGGGCCACGCTCAACGAGATCCCGGTGATCGTCCACGAGGGGCACTGCGTCGGCACTCATCCGCCGGGTGAGCGGTGCGAGGCGCAGGTGATCAACCAGGTGCGTCATCACCTGCTTCTCGCCCACGGCCTGGGCACCCAGGCGCTCAGGGCCGCAGCGCGCAAGCGGCCGTCGGTGGGGCTGGTCGATTGCCCCCACGTCCCCGAGCCTCTCACGGAGTCCGAGGGGGACATCGCCGCGGCGCGGGACGCCTTTGAGCGGATGAATGGGGTGCGATTCGATCCGGTCTTCCGAGGGCGCTATCCCGCGGCGTGGTGGGAGGCACAGGGGGCGAGCGTGCCCGAGGTGAGAGACGGCGATCTGGCGACCATTCAGCAGCCCCAGGATTTTCTCGGTCTCAACGTCTACTCCTCCTGGAACGTGGCCAGCGCCGAGAGGGGTGTCTGTCAGCTCGAGACCCATTTTCCCCAGACGGATCTGCAGTGGCCCATCATGCCGGACTGCCTCTATTGGGCGACCCGCTTCGCCCATGAGGTGCATGGGCTGCCAGCGATCTTCATCACCGAGAACGGCTGCGCCTACCCCGACCAGGTGAACGGGCGCGGTGAGGTCGATGACTTCGCCCGGATCGCCTATCTGCGCGGGCATCTGCGCGGGGTGGACCGCGCCCTGGCCGAGGGGCTGCCGCTGAGGGGCTATCTCCTGTGGTCCTTCCTCGACAACTTCGAGTGGGCCAAGGGCTACGCCAAGCGGTTCGGGATCGTGCACGTGAACTTCGAGACGCTGAGGCGCACTCCGAAGGCCAGTGCCCGATGGTACGCGCAGCACATCGCCACACATTCCCCCCCGAGAGCAGAGAGAGCCTGATGCGACACCTTTTCCCCACGCTCGGCACATCGCTTCTGCTCGGGATGGTGCTCTCCGTGCAAGGCGGAGTGACAACCGTCGAGATCCACGACGACGTGCTCCGCCCCGAGCCCCGTCGGCTCGGGATCAACGTCGGGGGCCGGTCGCAGTGGGGTGCGGCGCAGATTCTGAAGAACCTGATCGACAACCCGGGGTTCGAGGCCGGGCTCTACGGCACCGTGTTCCATGTGGCCGAGGGGGCGACGGGCACCCGCATCCCCATCGATTTCTGGGACACCTCGTGGAACAACGACACGCATGGCGTCGGCATGCCCGAGGGGTTCTGGAACGGCGCCGAGTGGGAGATCGTCTATGGCCCCGCGGCCGGGCGCTCGGGGACGGTTTCGAACTTCACCCACGAGGACAATCGCTACGTCCTCACGCTCGACTCCGACGGGACCGCGCCTGAGAAGTGGGACGTGATCCTCGTCCGGCGCGAGATCGACGGACCCGCGGACGCCGATCCGACGCAGGCTCGACCCGGAAGCCCCGGAGAGCAGTCCCTCCATCTTCTGCCGGGCGACGAGCCGTGGCAGAGCGCCTATCACTTCTACATGGACAGCGTGTGGCGCGACGGCGACCGCACGGCCGGCAAGATGCTCATCATCGAGGGCGATTGGCATGTGGGGCTCTGGGCGCGGGGCAATCGGGAGGGGGCGCAGCTGCGCATCCGATTCCGGCGCGAGGGGGAGGCGGATTTCTTCGATGAGACCGTCCTCCTCACCACCGAGTGGCAGCTCATCGAGCGAGATGCAGTCATCGCACCGGGGACGGATCGACTGGGCCCCTACACCGACGAGGAGTATCATCCCATCCTCGACTTCAGCCTCGGGGTGCCCGTGCAGGGGGATGAGGTCTGGGTCGACGACGTCGAGCTCCTCCGGTCCTCAGACACGAATCCCACGGTCTTCACCGACACGTGCGTGGACCGGCTGCGCGAGCTGCAGCCCGGTGTGCTTCGCAATTGGAAGACGAGCGACTTCGGCAGCTCGCTGGAGAACATGATTGCCGAGCCCTGGGCCCGGCGGACGACGGGATGGCGTCCCCACGAGCGCCGGGCCACCGGGTGGGGCTATTCGATGCACGAGTTCTTCGAGCTGTGCCGCGAGGTCGGAGCCGAGCCCTGGCAGATCATCCCCCCGACCATGAGCCCTGAGGATCTGGGAAACCTCGCCGAGTATCTCTCCGCTCCGGCGGACGGCAGTCACCCCTGGGCGGAACGCCGGGCGGCGCTGGGCCAGGTCGAGCCCTGGACCGATGTCTTCGAGACCATCCACATCGAGTTCGGCAACGAGCTGTGGGGAGGGGCCTCCGGCGGCGACCCCTTCTGGGGGGCGTCACTGCTCGGCGGCACGAGACTGGGCCACATCGCGCATGACCGCTTTGCGCTGATCCAGGCCAGTCCTCACTTCGACAGCTCCCAGATCGACCTCATCATCGGCGGGCAGGCCGGATACCCTGGACGGCAGCAGGAGATCGAGGCCGCGAGTTCGAATCACGACACGGTGGCGCTGGCCCCCTACTTCGGGGTCCTGGACACCTGGAGCAGCGATGATGAGATCTTCCTGCCGCTCTTCGCGCGCCCCCTGGATGACGTGACCCATGGCCGGGTGCGCCAGAGCCAGGACTTCCTGGACGCGGCGGGTCAGTCGACCCGCATGGCGATCTACGAGATCAATTTCCACACCACCCATGGCGACTCGCCCATCGATGTTCGCAACGACTTCGTCACGGGCCAGGGAGGGGCAATCGCCCTGCCTCTTCACATGCTGACGCTGATGCGTGACCTGGGCGTCGATCTCCAGTGCGCCTTCTCATCGCTTCAGTACGCCTTCCGCCTGGAGAGCGGTGAATACGTCCACCTGTGGGGCATGCTGCGCGATCTGGAGGGGACCGGCCGGAAGCGCCCCACCTGGCTGGGCGTGGAGCTGGTCAACCGGGCCATCGTGGGTGATCTGGTCACGACGGTGCAGGGCGGCACCAATCCCCAGTGGTCGCAGACGGCGATCAACGGAGTCAGCGAGGTCATCGACATTCCCGTGATCCAGTCCTTCGCTTTCCGGCATGGACCCCGGCACTCGGTGATTCTGTTCAACCTGAGCCTGACGGAGACACAGACGGTTCAGCTCGATCTCCCCTCAGAGTCGCTGGCGGAGGCCGAGCTCCACCGGATCGCTCCTCCGAGTGTTCACGATGACAACGAGTCCGACCTCGCTGTCGAAATCGAGGCCTCGGCAATCTCCGACTTCGCCGACGGCCACCTCCTGGATCTTCCCCCCCACTCGGTCTCGGTGATCCTGTGGTCGGAGGTCTCCACCCCTGGCCTGACACTGCACTGATGGCTCCCGCCGCTTGACACCGGGGGAATCTCTTCGGCATCCTCCCCCGCCGCGCATACGACTCAGAGAATCGTGTGCCACGACCGGGAGCCGAACGTATGCACCTGCCCGATGGAATCGTCACCGAGCCCGCCGTGCTCATGGGAAGCGGGGCTGTGGCTGTCGCGGGGGTGACAATCGCCTATCTCAAGTGTCGCCAGTCCCTGAGAGAGAGGACGGTTGCCATCGCAGGAGTGACGACGGCTTTCATCTTCGCGCTTCAGATGGTCAACTTTCCCATCGGATTCGGGGTCTCCGGCCACCTGATGGGTGGGGCTCTGGCGGCCATTCTCCTGGGCCCCTGGCTCGGGTGTCTGGTGGTGGCGCTGGTGGTTGTTCCCCAGTGCCTGCTCTTCAACGACGGGGGCCTGTTGAGTCTTGGCATCAACGTGACGTCGATGGCTCTGGTCGGGGCCTTCGTGGGCGGCGCCCTCAGCGCGGCGCTGGGCAAGGTGCTGCCGCGCGCCGCCGCGTGGTTTCTCGCCGCATGGGGGTCGCTGGTCGTCGCCTCGATCGTGACAGGTCTGGCCGTGATGGCCGGCAGTGAGATCGGGGGAGGCGCCTTCGTCAAAGCGCTGATCGGTTTCCACTTGGTGATCGGTGTCGGCGAGGGGCTGATCACGGTCGCGGTGCTCGGTGCCCTGGCCCAGCTGCGGCCCGACCTCTTGACCCCCGCGGTGCAGAATGGATGGCGGTGGCAGGAGACCCTCGCGGGATTGGCTCTGGCAGTGGTGGTTGTCGCCGCTCTGAGCCCCTTCGCCTCGGGTGCGCCCGACGGCCTGGAGGCGAGTCTGGAGCACGGCGTGGATCAGCCCCTGGCCGAGGCCGCGCCGAATCTCCCCTCACCCGCCAATGACTATCTCCTGCTGGAGAGTTTCACCGACGAGACGCTGGCGGGAATTCTCGCGGGGCTGCTGGGTGTGCTCGTTTGCCTCGTCATCGCCCATGCCGCGCTCAGGCCCGCTGTGCCGCGAGTCTCGGCCGACTGATCTCTGGCGATGTCTCCTCCTTCCCCGGGTGCAGAGCGTGGGGCGTCGGTGGATCCCCGCATCGCTCTTCTGGTGGCTCTGGCGGCCACAGCCGTCGTGGTGACGACCCCGCAGGGCCGGTGGTGGGACTATGCGCTGTTCGGGCTCAGCGCGTTCGCCGTGACGATCCTCTGGCGTCTCTCGCCGCTCGCAGTCCTGCGGCGACTGCTGCTCACCGCCCCGGTGGCTCTCCTGATCGCATTGACTGTTCCGCTCTCCCTTCCCGGTGAGGAGGTGTGGGCACCTGGTCTCGGCCTCACCGTCACACGTGAGGGCCTCATGCTCGCAGCCGCGATCGTCTGCAAGGTGGCTGTCGCCGCCCTGCTCCTCGCCACGGTGTCGCTCGCGTTCTCCGCCCCCCGGCTTCTGCGGGGACTGCGAGGCCTTGGCTGTCCCGCTCCACTGGTTCTGATTCTGGGCATGCTTCAGCGCCAGCTCGGCACGGTGCAGGGCGAGTGGCGGCGGATGCGACGCGCGGCGCTGAGCCGCTCTCCCGCACGGCGTCAACCGCTGCGGGCACTGCGTGTGCTCAGCCAGATGGCGGCGGTGCTGTTCGTCCGCAGTCTCGACCGGGGTGAGCGCATCCACCGCGCGATGGCGGCCCGGGGATTTGACGGCGTGGCGTCGGTTGCCCCTCCCCCCTCGCTGACGCCCCACGATTTTCTCGCGCTGGCGATCGGTCTCGTGGCAGTCGCCTGCCTGCGCGTGACGGCGGTGCTTCTTGGCTGAGGGCATCCATCTCGCCGCGGAGGGAGTGGTCTTCCGCTATCCTCACGCCGAGCGCCTCGCCATCGACGGCGTGAGCTTCGCCGTCGAGCCGGGTGAGCGCCTGGCCATCGTGGGACCGAACGGTGCGGGAAAGTCGACACTTCTCCAGCTTCTCGATGGCCTCGAGTTTCCCACGGCGGGAGAGATCCGGATCGGCAACACACGGGTGACCCCCTCAGCGCTGAGGCAGATCCGAGGCCGGGTGGGACTCGTTTTTCAGAGTCCCGATGATCAGCTCTTCTGCCCGACGGTGGCAGACGATCTGCGCTTCGGGCCTCAGCAGTTCGGATGGCCGCGGGCTGAGGTCGAGGCCGCCGTCGAGGAGATCGCCGCGCAGTTCGAACTCACCGACCTTCTCCCCCAGTCCCCTCTCCAGCTCAGCCAGGGCGAGCGTCAGCGGGTGGCGCTGGCGACGACGCTGATTCTCCGGCCCGAGATTCTCCTGCTCGACGAGCCGACGGCGTCACTTGATCCGCGGCGGCGGCGCCGGCTGATCGAGTTGCTCGGTGGGCTGGAGCAGACACTGATCGTGGCGACGCACGACCTGGATCTGGCGCTCGATCTCTGTCCGCGCTGCGTGATCCTGAGCGGGGGCCGCGTGATCGCCGAGGGAGAGAGTGCTCGGCTTCTGATCGACCGCGCGCTTCTGGAGGGGAGTGATCTGGAGCTGCCCCTGCGGCTCCAGGGGCGCGGATGAGGGCTCAGCCCTCGGGGATCCTCGCGTTGAAGCTCTGAAGGAAGGCCCGGGCCCGCTCGGCATCGTCGCTCCGGGGATCGATCTCGATGGTGTGGCGCCATGCGCGGAAGGCCCCCTCGCGGTCGTCGAGGAGAATCAGGATCTGACCGAGACTCCGGTGACTTCTGGTGAGGGACTCATCGAGGGCGATGCTCTGCTCGAAGGCGCGCCGCGCCAACTGGAAGTGATGGATCGCCTCGTCTTCGTTGCCCGAGATCCGCGCGTCGCGCCCCAGCTCATGGTGGCACCAGCCGATCGAGTACTGCGTCAACGCATTCTGCGCGTCGTGTTCCAGCGCCGTCTCATACTCACTCAGGGCCCGCTGATATTGACCATCGTTGTAGCGGCGCTGCCCCTGCGCGCGGTGGACCTCCGAGATGATCCTGTTGATCCTCTCGATGTCCGCTCCCTCATGGACCCGCGCCTCCTCGGCGAGCGCCAGCGCCTCCTGGAGCTGACCGTCGCCCAGGCTGACCTCAGCCTGATGTGTCAGATCCGCAGCGCTGATCTCCTGCGGGACAGGGGGGGGCGTCTCCGCCGGGTCCGAGGAGTCGCCCTCATCGGCCGCGTTGAGGCTCGCCAAGTCATCCGGTTCACCACCGCCGCGTTCCCCTCCCTGAAGAGCGGACATCAGGAGCAGGGTTCCCACCAGCACGATGACCATGGCGCCGATGATCATCGCAAAGCCCCAGACCTGGCTCGGGCGGCGGTGGCGCCGCACGCGTCCCTCGGCGGCGCGTGTCTCGGAGAAGTCCCGTGGATCGAAGTCGGCGTCGAGCGCCCCGGTCGACGTCATCAGGCGTCCGTCGATCGCCTCGGCGAGCAATGAGCGGATGTCTTGGCGGAACGGGGCGAGCGCCTGGGCGCGGCGGCAGAAGAGGATCGCGCGCGCGAAATCGCCCTCGTCCATCAGGGCCTGGGCCTGATCGAGCAGGGTTTCGATGGAGTCGCCGGGTGCCATCGCGATCCTTCCATCCCATGTGGGCGGGGAGTCACCGGTGTGAGGACTCGCCTCTGCCCCTCGGGGATTGGGGACGATCCAAGCTTTCCCCCTCTGCATCGTCAAGTCCAACCCCATTCATCAACCCCCCGCTCTGCTCTGGATGGAAAAAGAGCGATGGCCCAGGGGTCAGGCCATCGCTCTTGGAGCCCGCTCTTCTCGGGAGGAGAAGAGAGCGGCGGGAACGGGGAGGACATTTCCCGCCGTTGGGAGGGTCACCTCTGACTGCTGTGAAAGGGAGACTCAGGCGCGGTGAGGGAGGTTTGGTGGGCCCTCAATGGCCCCCGGCTTCGGTCTCCCATCGCCAGGCTCGGTGAACCATGTCCTCCGAGTCGACGGCGGAGAAGAGAGTGCCGCGCTCGGCCTCCAGCGTCTGCCAGCGGGTGGAGGTCTCCCCCGCCTCGATGGTGGGGCGGTGGAGCACGACCCACACCTCCCGGCCCTCGGCCCAGGCGCGCTCGACCTCGGCCTGGGCGTGGGCCTGGATCACATTGCCCGCGAAGAGCGCGGAGGCACGTCCATCGCCCCGGCGCAGGGAATCGACTCCAAAGAGGCGGCTCTCGAAAAGGAGCTGATCGCGTCCATCAATGGCCCAGCACAGCACGCGGCGGGGCCGCTCATCGCTCTCGAGCTCCGAGCGCGCGAGGGTGGCGTATGCATCGATGATCACCACCGCGTCAGGGGGGATCACCTCGTCGAGTGCGATCAGGGCCTGGCGCTCGGAGAGCGTCCACGGCCGCTGAAGCCCGAGGTAGTGGACGAGCGTGGAGATCTGGATCCAGAGCGCGATGGCGAGCAGCGCGATGCGGACGAGATTGGCCGCGGACAACCCTTCGCGCCACCGAGGGGCGATGGCGCGGCATCCGAGCAGAAGCGCGAGCGGGATGAGCGGCGCGAAGAACCGCGACGCCCAGAAGTAGTAGAGGCTCCAGACGATCAGATACACCGCCAGCCCCCCGAGCACTGCCCACGCCCACCGGCGGCGCAGACGGCTGCGCTCGGCGATCACCGCCCAGACGATGCCGAGGGCGACGGGCCAGCCATAGAAGATGCACCCGATGCCGGGGAGGGGAAGCCCGAGAAGCATGGGGGGATAAGTCTGCCAGTGCGGCAAGAAGCGGAGATCGGCAATGCCGGGGATGTCGACGGGTGGAGGCGAGACGAGATAGCGCCAGCTCCACCCCTGCCCCAGAGCGGTGGCGTAGGGGGCCCACAGGTCATAGCCCTGCCGCCAGATCGATCCGTTGAGCCACCGCTGGGAGAGCGCGACGGCGACCATCCAGGGCGCAAAGCCGACCAGACCCCATTTGAAATCAGCCCATATCCCCCGGCGCCGGAGAAGCAGGGCCATGGGGAGCAGATAGGCGAGCGTGATCACGTGCGTGAGGCGAATGGTGCAGAGGAAACCCGCCAGGGCGCCGATGGCGATTGCGCTCGGGCGGCCCCCACTGCCCGCGCGGGCGACGGCGATCCCCGTGATGGCCAAGACAATGACCATCGCGAGAGGCTCGGTCATCGCCAGCTCGGCGAGGTCGGCCATCTTGAAGGAGAGCGTGGCCAGCACCGCGGCGGCGAATGCGCCCTCGCGCCCGGCGAGGTGACGCCCCACCAGGTAAATCATCGCGATCACCACGGCGCTCAGGAGCTGATTCAGCACCAGGGCGGACGTCTGCCCACCCCCTGTGATCGCGCGCCAGAGGGCCAGCGCCGCGGGGTAACCCAGCGCATATCGTGGGGGGTACAGGGCGCCGTCACTCAGCTCAATGGCCGGGAGGCCGTGCGCGAGCCAGGACTCCGCGATGGCGACGCACTCCATCGCGTCGGGCGCGGGGAGCAGATCGGCGCCCCAGGGATCGTCCCAGGCGAGGTGAACGGCGGCGAAGAGCACAAGCAGCGCCGCGACGGCCAGGGCGTCGGTGGCTCGGCGACTCACTCTCCGCTCTCCCGCGACGGGCGCCCGCGCGAGCGCCGCTTCACCTGCGATGGGGCCTGCATGCGATGGCCGCCACACTGCGGGCAGCGCCATTTGATCTTGCCGTGGGCGCGGTGGCGCAGCGGCCTCATTTTGACTCCGCACCGACGGCAGTGCATGGGGGGATCAGGGGGCGGAGATGCCCAGGGCCTCGCGGGCTGCGATCTCCTCGTCGGTGAGATAGTAGACCGCGGTTCCCCGGACGAAGTGGAGATCGAATTCCCCCTGCTTGAAGGCGGTGAAGGGCGTGCGGGGATCGGCGACGAAGCCGTTGACCTCGGCAGTCTCGACCCGGAGGTTCTCGACGGCGTGGGCCCCGAGCGAGCGCGCACGCTCTCTCAGCTCCTCGACCTGCGCCTCGCGCGCCTCCGCCGAGCGCTCGGCGGTTCGGCTCGAGCTGATGACGGCGATGGGGATCTTCGGCCGATCCGTCTCGCCGACCCAGAGCTCGACCTCGGCACCGGGGGGTCGTGGGGGGAAGATGCCCTCGGTCAGCCGCACGTCGACCCGGCGCGTGGCGAGGCCGCACCCGGCGATCAGGAGAAGGAGAGTCGGAAGGCAGATCAGTGTGCGGTGCATGGTGCGTCCATGTGTGGCAAGGCGGCGGGAGAATGTCACGGGAAAAGCGGCTGGGCGCTCAGGCGTGGTAGGTGCCCGGCTTGCCGCGGCGCGCGCGGAGGCGCTGGTGCGCGCGGATCCGTCGCCGCCAGATCTCCATGATCCGGCGGTTGACCTCGTCGATGGCCTGGTCGAGGTCTGCCTTGCTCTCCGGGCGCTCGACGCGGAAGGGGGGATAGTACTTGACCGAGAAGGGGATGAAGAAGCGCGGGACGCACTTGTCGTAGGGCCAGGACTCCTCGGGGCCGAGCACGACGGTGGGGACGATCCAGGCGTCGGCGTTGAGCGCGATGCGCGCCGTCCCCGGCTTGAGGGGATTGAGCGCCCCCGAGCGGGTCCGTCCGCCCTCGGGGAAGATGATGACCAGGTCGCCGTCGTCGCGGAGGACGCGGAGGGCATTCTCGTAGGCGGAGCGATCGGCCTTCGCGGTGTCGACCGGGAAGGCCCCGGCGAATCGCATGAGCTGACCGATGCCGGGGAGCTTGAAGAACTGGATGTAGGCCATGAACCGCATGCGGCGGCGGATGGCCGTGCCGACGGCGGCGGGGTCGTAGAAGCTCGCGTGGTTGGAGGCGACGATGCAGGGGCCGGTCTTCGGGATCAGGTGCATCCCCTTCCACCGCATGCGGTGGAAGATCTTGAAGTACCCCCAGAGCCAGAGGCGGAGCAGCTCCTCCATGATATTGAGAATGAAGGCGAAGAGGCCGAAGCGCTCGGTGGGAAACTGAACACCCATGGACAGATCAGCGGATCGCTCGCGGAGTCGGGAATGGTCTTGATGCGGGATGCGCCGCGCCAGTAGAGTGTTTGCCTGATGGATGCGCAAGTGCATTTCCCGGGGGACCTGCCCCCTGAGCCGGAGCCCGCGGGGCCGAGCCGATGCCCGATGTGCCGGGGCGAGGTGGCCCCCGATGCGATCCGATGCCAGCACTGCGGCGACCTTCTGGCCCACTTCAAGATCTGCCCCCGCTGCGCGGAGAAGGTGCATGAGGACGCCCAGACCTGCCGCCACTGCGGCCACGACTTCGAGCGCGAGGCCGAGCGGCGATCGGTCGTCCGGACGCTGAACGCCCATCCCCACCGCCTCGTCGCCAACCCGTTCGGCGTGCTGTTCAGCGAGATGTCGCTGACGGGGCTCTTCTTCCCCCCCGAGCTGACCGTCAGCGGTGATGAGGTCCAGCTGACGCGCTGGACCCTGCTGGGCCTCCGGCGGCTCGATCAGCGGATCTCGACGCGGAAAATCGCATCGGTCCGCTATCTCAGCGGGATCATCTGGGGTGGGCTGATGATCGAGACGTTCGGCGGGGCGCTCAGCGACCTCGTCGTCCACGGCCTGGACAAGTCAAAGGCCACCGAGACCGCCCGGCTCCTCGAGCAGATGATCACCGACACCTGAGCGATCCCCCCCCTCCTTCCCTGTCAAGAAAACCGGACACTCTGCCGATGAGGTGTTCAGAGGGAACAGACAGATTGGGAGGATCGCCGTGAGTCCCAACACACATCGGACCCCCGACGCCAGAAGACTTCATCGCACGACAGGGGAACAGCACCCACCCAGGTCCCGCACCGGCGCCGTGCATTTGGATCGCCTCAATCGCATTCTTCTTCTGGCCAAGGTGCTCCAGAAGAGCTGAGCCCCACACCCGGCCTCAGCGCCTGAAACAACCTGTGCTGGACATCGCCGTCCAGCCGCGGCATACCCTCGGCCACTCCCCGTGGACCCGATGACCATGCCGCCGCTGTGGCAGATCCTCCTCGCCCCCTTCGCCATCATCGTCTCCGCCCTCACCTTCGAGGCCAACATCTGGCTGATCTACGGCCTGATGACCTTCCGCGAGGGGAAATTCACACGCCGCTCGTTCCGCCTCTGCCGGACGCTGGCCCTGCTCCTGATGGCCGGGGCGCTGATCGCCCCATGGATCGTCCTGATCTTCGCCGGGCTCTGGTGGGCCAACCTGGCCTGGATCGCGGGCTCGCTGGGGGCCCTCGTCTTCATCTACGCCATGGGGCGATTCATCGAGTGGCGCGTCGAGTGGTTCTTCGACGTCGAGCGGGACCGGCATGCGCTGCGCGAGATCGCCGACCGCAAGGAGAAGATGTTCCGCATGATGATCGACCACTGGGATGAGATGCCCGCGGGCGATCGGCGCAAGTTTCTCCAGCACTACATCTCGTACCCGCTCCACATGCGGGAGATCTTCTTTTTCCGGCTGCTCGACAGCTTCCCCATCGCCGATCGCGCCCTCCTGGGCGAGAGCGGGGTGGAGGCCCTGCGCGCCGAGCGCATCAAGCACTGGGCAGGCGCACACCTTTTCAGCCACATCGATGCGCTCCTCCAGATGCGCCACGATCTCTCGGAGACGGGGATCTTCCGCGGCGCCCTGCCCGAGGCCCCCGTGGGCCGGGTTCACCCCGAGGTCGAGGGTCGCGTGGTCTTCGCCCGGGTGGGCGACGACGAGTTCATCGTGGGCGCGGCGGGCTGAGCTCAGTTCAGCTCCACGGGCAGCGGGAGCAGATCGAGCTCCATCGACTCCAGCCAGAGGGCTCCACCGGCATCGGTGGGATCGAGACCGATCACGTCGAACGCGGCCACCATGTGGACCGTCGCCGCGCCGCTCTCACCCATCCGGCGCGGGAACACCACGAAGAGATCCAGGGTGCGCGGGGAGGGACCGGGGGAGTGCAGCGCCTCGCCCACGCTTCGGACGAAGCCCTCGACGAGCACCTGGAAGTCCTCGGTGAAGACGCGCAGGCGCACGGTCGGGACCTTCGTCCGCGGGGTGATGTCCGTCGCCAGCCGCCAGCGGAACCGCAGCAGCCGATCCGTGGGCAGATCGGTGATCAGGGGACTCGTCCAGAATCCCACCTCGTCGCCGGTCCCGACCACCTGGGTGATCAGGCGTCCAGGCTCCTCATATCCGATGGCTCCGCGGAAGTGCGGCTCGACGGTCGAGAACCACCAGCCCTGCGGACCGTCGCTGAAATCGAAGGAGGCCGCCGGGACGGGTGTGCCCAGCCCCAGGAGGGAGCGACGTGTCACCGCGACCTCCTCGATGCGCAGGGTGACGGGGGCGGGATCGAAGACGTCGAAGTGGATCAGGTCCCATGCCAGTCCGCCGCCGCCTTCGGCCGGGGGAGTCAGGCCGGTGTCGGGGTCGGGGGGAAGCGCCAGGGCGACCCAATAGGGTGAGGCGACGGTTCCCGGCGCCGCCTCGGCACCCCAGTGGCTGCTGAAGGTCGCGGTCGTCTCCAGGGAGCCGTCGAAGGTCGCAAAGCGCATCCGCGCCGAGGGGACCAGTGTCCGGTCCGGCTGGTCGGTGGCGAGCTCCATTCGCATCGCATGGAGCGAGGCCCCCGTGAGGGGAACCACTCCGGGGGGGCTGGACCAGCCCCCGTAAGTGTCGCCCACGCTCAGCGAGGTGAGGCTCAGCGCACCGCCGCCGGAGTCAGGCACGGGCGCGGTGAAGTCCGGCACGGCCGCGGCGAAGTGCCACCCCGCATCGCCCTCATCGAATGTCTCGCGGAGCGTCTCGAAGGGCTCCGGCGGAAAGGTGAGGATCGACTGCTCGGAGAATGTCGCCACGTCGAGGCGTGGATCGGTGAGTCGGGCCAGATGCTGCGCCTTCCGGGGATCTGGCAGCAGGTTGGAGATCACATCGATGCCGGGGCTGCCCGCAGTGCCCACGATGGCCGTCGCCCCATCCGGCAGAAAGGCCACCCCCGCCGGGAAAAAACCGACGGGCACCGTCGCCGCGATCCGCGGCACCTCGCCGTCGAGATCGGTCAGGACGGTCACTGTGTCGCCGAAGGAGTTCGTGACCAGCGCGACGTCACCCACGGGAGAGATGGCGATGCCCTGGGGCGCCGAGCCCACGCCGTCGGGGGACGCCAGGGTCGCGGAGACATGCGGCGTCCCCGTCAGATCGTCGATGACCGTGATCGAGTCGCTCCCCGAATTGCAGACGATGGCGCGCTGCCCACTGGGCGTGATCAGCACTCCGTTGGGATTCAGCATCACCGTGAGCGGGATGATCTCGGGCTCGCGGGTGGTCAGACCACGGATCACCGCCGCCATCCCCAGGCCGTTCTGTGTGGCGACCGCGATCTCGGGATCGGTCGGCGAGAGCGCGAAGTCGTCGGGCCCCTCGCCCAGCGGCATCGCCACGCGTCCGGCGACCGTCGGATTGCGCGGGAGACCCCTGATCGCCGTCAGGTTGGCATCGATGAGGGAGGCCACGACGGCCCGTGTGCCATCGGCGGTGATGTGCACACCGGTGGGCAGGGAGCTGCCCGTGTCGTCGAAGGGGGTGAAGAGTGAAGTCTCGCGCGGCAGGCCGCTGGTCAGCCCCTCGATCACCGTGAGGATCGATCGCTGGGCGTCGAGGAGGACGGCGGTGTCGCCATCGGGGCTGATCTCCCCCTCCGTCGCGAGGCCACGGGTGACCACCCGCCCCACGATCTCTGGCGATGAGTGCAACCCCGTCACGGCGGTCAGATGCCCAAAGCCGTCCATGTCGGCGACAAGCACGGAGTCGCTCGGCTCGAGCGTGATGGGCTCCACCGTCATGGGACGGCCCGGTGTGAGGTCGCTGAGGACCGCGTCGGCGATCATCCTGTCGGTGTCCTGGCTGTGGGGCAGGCGCTGGAGGCTGAGCCCCATGGGAGGTGTGAGCCCGATGTCCCCCGGCTGCCGGGGGGAATCGGGACCCATCAGGAAGGCGGTGCCGATGAACGTCGTCGCCCCCGCATAGACGGCGTCGATCACCGCATCGCCGTTGACTCCAGGGATGATGGGGCGCTCCGTGCCCGGCGCCAGGAGCGAGAGATCGTCACCGAGGTCTGAGAGGCTCACATTGTTCACCCGGTTGACCATGTTGGGAATCGGCTTCCCCTCGAACTCCGCCCCGCTCTCGCCATCCTCGAAGATCTGCGTCCCGGGCGGGATGATCGACGTGTCGGGGATGAAGAGCGTCGACACCGAGGTGAAGACCCAGATCGACTCCCCGGCCGCGATCATCGTCCCCGGCGGGAACTCCGCCTGGCCCTCGATCGTCGCGCTGCCCTGGCGGTCCGTGATGATGACGCCCGAGAGATCGATCACGCCCTCGGTGTTCGTGTTCGAGATCTCGACGCCCTCCTGCTCGATCGGCTGGATCGAGATCTCGGTGATCAGAAGACCGTCATAGGCGCTGCCCCCCCGCGGTGAGGGGGACATCGCCGCGAGGACGCACAGCGCCAACACGCTGGGGATGCGGGTCAACATGGCCCGCGATTCTCCCGCAGGGTGGAGGGGAGCGCAAAGGAGAAGTCGGCCTCTGTCCCTGGGCAGAGGCCGGGTTCCACGCGGGATGACGCGGAGTCAGGGTCGACCGCTCCCTCGGTGCATGCCCTGCCCTCTCTCAGGCCTCCGCATCAGGGATTGCGGGCCTCGAGGTTCGCCCAGGCATTGGTGGTGGTCATGGCCGGGCCATAGACGAGATAGCTTGACCCGAAGCCGATGAAGCCGCCGGTCGAGACGTACTGATTGGCACTGGAGGTCGTGTTGTAGGCGCAGAAGTTGTTGATGACAATCGTGCCGTCGTCGAACTGGATGCCCTCATTGTTGTCGCGGCAGGTGTTGCCCTGGATGTGGGAGTAGACCGTCCCGGTGATGCCCTCGTTGGTGTTGCCGCTGCAGATGTTGTCGCGGATGATGCTGCTGGCGGCGACGATGCCATAGGCGTTGTCATAGCACGTGTTGCCGCTGATGACGCTGTTCTCGACAGCGGTGATCCCCGCGGAGGTGTCGTTGTCCGAGCAGACACACCCCGTGATGACCCCGGCCGAGTAGGCGCTGACACCGGCGCTGCCATTCCCGCGGCAGACACAGTCCACAACGCGGCCTGCGTCGCTGACGAAGATCCCGCTCGATGAGTTCCCCTCGGCGAGGACATCGCGGATGACGCAGCCGTTGCCGGCGAAGACTCCCACTCCATAGACACTCAGGGGCGGGCTGCTCGCGCCCGCATCCTGGTTGTTGTTGGCCGTGGAGTGCTCCAGCACGGAGTTGTGGCTGAGGGCGATCCCCCCGCCCTGGTTCGTGGGATTCGTCCGACCGTTGCGATTGGCGGCACAGTGGGAGACCACGGAGTCCTCGCGGACCCAGATTCCGTAGCCGACGTTGTCGGTGGCCACGCAGCGGCTCACCACACTGGAGTTGCCGCTGAAGATGCCGTTCCCGCCGTTGTTCGTCGCCTGGATCCCCTCGATGAGAATGTCCTCGCCACCGAAGAGATCGATCCCCTCGTCGCCCCAGTCACGGACCACGCCGTTGCAAATGGTGATGCTGTCGTTGCTGGTGGTGACGATGCCGTTGCCGGTGGTTCCGCCCCCTCCGATGAGGGAGAAGCCATTGAGGTCAATGGTCACATGATCGGCGGAGATGGTGATCCCATCCGTGTCCGCCGGCGCGGTCAGATCCCCTGTCAGGTAATAGGAGCCCGAGGCGCTGGCAGGGAAAGGCAGTGTCGTGATCGGGATTCTCGCCTCGACCTGGTCCAGCGTGAGCATCGTCGACGCCGGTGAGCCGGTGGGATTGAGATCACCGGCGAAAGCGTTGGTCGCGATCACCAGACTGACAACTGCGAAAAGGCAGAGCGTCGTTCGCATGATGATACACCCTCCTCCCTCTGGTCTTTGGACTGGGGTGAGCCGGGGCCCATGCAATGCGACATGCGTCCACTCGGCATCCCCCAGTGTGTTGAACTGTCGCCCGGGATGAGCTGATCCCCCAAAAGAGGTGTCGTCAAGGCTTTATTTCGAAACAGAAAAAAGCGCATCTCCGTGGTCAGTTTGGCCACCACTGAGCTGCCACGATCAGGCTCCACCCCTTCCCGTCGCCCGGGCCACCCCTCGCGCGGCGCGGTGCGCCCGGTCAGCCTCGGACTCGTCGATTTCGGCGTCGCTGTACTTCGCGCGCTCGAAGAGGGCTGTGAGCTCACCGAGCGGATCGCGGCCCGCGAAGACCCTGGTATTGGCCTCGGTGCGGAATTCCCGCGCGGTCATGGAGGTGGGGAACGCCCATCCGCGGGACTGCATTCTCTCCACGGCGTTCAGGTAGGAGGCGATGACTCTCTCGCGCAGCGTTCCCCCTCTTCGGCGCGCGCGCCGAGGGGGCGCGGGCAAATCGAAGAGTGCGCCCTCCTCCCCCTCGTCAAGGAATTCGACAGCGACGGGGCGCCCCTGGCTGCGGAGCCTCTTCATGATGAGCCCGGTGGCAACGATCAGCCCAATGCCCAGCGCCACGACGAACGTCGTCTCGAAGAGGAGCCGGACGATGTCACCTCGCCCCATGGGGCGGGGGGCGATGTCGCGGACCACCTCCTCCGCCACGGTGTGGGCGCGCTCGAAGAGAGCGCTGGGCAGAAGCCACCAGAGCGCGAGCGCGATGGGCATGGCAGCGAGGAGCGTCAGCGCCGCGCCCCCCAGTGCCTGGCCGTGCGGCGGCGCAGTGCGGCGGAAGCGCATGTGGCGGAAGTGGATGTGTGTGACGCCGCAGGCCAGCATCATCAGCGCAATCGCGGTGAGCGGGAACACGGGGGAGATGCCGGGCCGCATCGCGACGACGCCCCACCAGAGCGCGATCAGATTGGCGAGGAGATAGTGGCAGGACCGCGGGAAGACCAGGCCGGCCGAGAGAGGCAGGCAGAGCATCGCGCAGCCGATGGGCCAGGGGGCTGTCTCACTCATGAATCCGAAGCCCACCAGCGGCAGGGTGAAGATCCCGATGTGGGCCATCATCAGCCAGAATTTGAGCTGATAGTCGAGCTGCCCGGTGAGGTCCATGACAACGCCGCGCGCCACCACTGGGATCAGCAGGCAGAGCGCCGTGGCGAGAGCGAAGGCGATCGCTGATCCCACCGCTGCACTGCGGACAGGCCAGAGTGCCCAGACCGCGACGGTGACGCTGAGCAGCGTGGGCAGAGCCCACGACGCGATCAGCGGCACTGGGCTCGGCAGCCCGGTGATCGGACCCGAGGAGCCCGAGGCGTGTCGATCGCCGGCTCTCACCGCTCGGCCTCCAGCCGCTGGTGAACATCCTCCTGGCCTGCGATGGTGAAAACCGAAGCGCCGAGACTGCGCAGCCGCCGCAGCACCTCGCCGAGATCGGCGGCCTCGCGGTGGAGATCGAACTGCGAGGGGTAGAGCGCGGGGAACGAGCGGTCGTCGATCACCACGGCGACGATCTTGACGCCGTCGAGAGCCAGGGCGCGGAGCGTGGGCTCCATCGCGCGGACATCGAAGGCCGCGGCCGAGAGCACAGGCACAAGGGTCGCTCCCCGGCGCAGCGTGGGGAGCACCTGCCCGAAGGCGCCGGCGTAGGTCCCCTCGCCATCGGCCCGGACGAGAGTCAGCTCGTCGAGGAGGGTGTGAAGGTGATGTGCTCCGCCACCGAAGGGGACGTGGCAGCGGCGCGGTGAGCCCAGCCCCCAGAGCTGGACGAGGTGCTGCCGCTCGATGGCCGTCTGCGCGATCGAGGCCGCGGCCTTGACCGCGTACTCGAGCGTCGAGTGATCCGCCAGACCGGTCTGCGCGGCGCGGCGCAGGTCGAGCACGATCGTCACCTCAGTGACGACATCCTGCTCGTACTCCTTGGCCATCAGCCGCCCGAGCCTCGCGGAGGTCGGCCAGTGAACACCGCGCCGGCCATCACTCGGGCGCCACTCGCGCACCCCGCGGAACTCCACGCTGTCGCCCGGCTCGGCGAGGATCTCCTCGCCGATGCGTGTGAGCGTCCCCTCGCCGAGCAGCGGAAACGCGTGGAGCCCCACCGCCTGGGGGTAGACGTGGAGCTCGCTGAAGATCGGCACTGATTCCTCGAAGGGGAAGAGCCCCGCGGGGTCGGCCCCCGAGATGACAAGAGGCCCCAGCGTGTAGAGCCCCCGGTGCCTCACGCAGTCGCGCCGATAGGCCATCCGCAGGCCACGGCGGGGCCGGAGCACGCGGCGGTCCATCATGTGGACGCGGTGCGTCTCGGCGGGGGGGAAGGTGTCGCGGACCTCGATGCCCGTGATGGGAAAGGGTCCGCGGTTCTCGACTCGGATCTCGACATGGGCCGACTCGTCTTCGAAGACGCGCGGCTGGTGCCTTCGCCCGGCGGCGATCCCGCGGCGCATCTGGGCACTGATCCAGTGAGCCACCGCGCAGATCGCCAGCAGCGTGAGGCCACAGAGTGTGGGCGTGGCGTTGCCCAGGCGCAGACCGGTCCATGTCATCCCGATGCCCGCGGCGAGGAGCGTCACGTGCGGGGGGAGGGGCGAGAGCCTGAGCGGATCACCCATTCATGGGATCAGCGGACCGACACCTTCGTCATCTTCACCGGGGTCCTGGGCCGGTCGCTCGCATCCCGCTCCACACCCTCGATGGCGGTGACGACGTCCATGCCCTCGACCACTTGGCCGAAGACTGAGTGGCGGCCGTCGAGCCAGGGGGTGGGGACGGTCGTTATGAAGAATTGGCTGCCGTTCGTGTTGGGGCCCGCATTGGCCATCGAGAGAATGCCGGGGCGGTCGTGCTTCAGATCGGGGTGGAATTCGTCCTCGAAGGTGTAACCCGGGCCGCCTGTGCCCGTGCCCTTCGGGCACCCGCCCTGGATCATGAACTGGGGGATGACACGGTGGAACAGGAGCCCGTCGTAGTACCCCTTCTCCACCAGGGTGCGGAAGTTCGCGGTCGTCTTGGGCACCAGGTCGTCGAAGAGCTCAATCTCGATCGTGCCCTCGGTCGTCTCCATCGTGATCTGTGTGTTCGGCATGGATCCCTCCATCTCTGTGTCTCGGTGGCAAATCAGCGTCCCAGGGGGACGTCCACCTCGCCCAGCACCTCCTCGATCACCCCGTCGGGTGCGATGCCGCTGATCCGCGCCTGGGGGCGGAGAATCAGGCGGTGGCGCAGAACGGGCTTGGCGAGTGACTTGATGTGGTCGGGCAGGACACACCGCTCGCCCTCGAGCAGCGCGCGCGCCTGCGCGAGGCGAACGAGCGCCAGGCTCGCCCGCGGGCTGCCCCCTGCGAGGCACTCGGGGTGACGTCGCGTGGCGCCCACGAGCCGCACGGCGTACTCGGCGACCTCGGACTCCACGTGGATCTCGCGCGCGCTCACCCGCAGATCGAGGATCTCGGCGGCTGTGCAGACCGGCTCCAGATCCTCGATCGGATGGTGCAGGCGCTGAGCCTCGAGGATGCGCACCTCCTGGGTGGGTTCGGGGTAGCCGAGGCCGATTTTCATCAGGAAGCGATCGAGCTGTGCCTCGGGCAGCTGATAGACGCCCCGCTGCTCCAGGGGATTCTGGGTCGCGATCACAAAGAACGGAGCGGGGAGCGGATGCGTCTCGCCGTCCATCGAGACCTGCCGCTCCTCCATCGCCTCGAGCAGGGCCGACTGCGTCCGCGGCGTCGCGCGGTTGATCTCATCGGCGAGCAGGATGTGGGTGAACACAGGCCCGGAGCGGAACTCGAACGACTGGTCGCGCGGATTGAAGATGTTGGTGCCGGTCAGGTCGGCGGGGAGGAGGTCGGGGGTGAACTGGACTCGCTTGAAATCGGCGTCGAGGCTCCGGGCCAGCGCGCGGGCGAGCATCGTCTTGCCCAGGCCGGGGACGTCCTCGATGAGCAGGTGCCCATCGGCCAGCAGCGCAAGGACCGTCAGGCGCAGCGCCTCCTCCTTGCCGACGATGACGCGGCGGAGATTCTCCAGGAGACGGCCGAGGGCATCAGGCATGGAAAAGCACCACAGAGACACAGAGGACACAGAGATAAAAAATCAACCACAGATGAACACAGATGCACACAGATTTACCGGAGCCGGTCATCGGTGTGAATCTGTGTTCATCTGTGGCCATTTGTTCTCTGTGTCTCTGTGGTGAATCCTCTCAGACGGTCTGCGGCTCGCGGGCGCGGGTGCGTATCTCCTCCCGGATCTGGGCGATGAACTCGTCGAGTGGCACGGCGCCCTGGTCGCCCGCGCCGTGGCGGCGGACGGCGACCTGGCCGCTCTCGGCCTCCTTGCCCCCGACGATGAGCATGAAGGGGATCTTCTGGAGCTCCGCCGCGCGGATCTTCTTCTTGATCGTCTCGTCCGACAGATCGACATCCACGCGCACACCCGCCGCGGCGAGGTGGTCGCGCACCGTCTCCGCCCACCCGCGCACAGTGTCGGTGATGGGCAGGACGCGCACCTGCTCGGGGGCGAGCCAGGTGGGCAGGTTGCCCGCGGTGTGCTCGATCAGGATGCCGATGAAGCGCTCGAGCGAGCCGTAGATCGCGCGGTGGATCATCACGGGGCGATGGCGCTGGCCATCAGGCCCGACGTACTCGAGGTCGAATCGCTCGGGCATGGAGAAGTCGACCTGGATCGTCGAGCACTGCCACGACCGCCGCAGGCAGTCGCGGATGTGGAAGTCGATCTTCGGGCCGTAGAAGGCGCCGTCGCCTGGGTTGAGCTGGAAGTCGATCCCCAGCCGCCCGAGGGCGGCGGCGAGCGCGGCCTCGGCGCGATCCCAGATCTCCTGCGCGCCGATCGCCTTCTCGGGCTTGGTCGAGAGCTCGATGCGCACGTCGTCGAAGCCGAAGTCGCCGAGCACGCGCTGGATCATCTCGATCATGCCGACGATCTCGTCCTCGAGCTGGTCGGGCGTGCAGAAGATGTGGGCGTCGTCCTGCGTGAACATCCGCACGCGGAAGAGACCGTGGAGCACCCCGGAGAGCTCGTGGCGGTGCACCTTGCCGAACTCGGCGACGCGCAGCGGGAGCTCGCGGTACGAGTGCAGCCCCTCGCGGAACCACACGAGGCAGCCGGGGCAGTTCATCGGCTTCACCGCGTAGGGCGCCTCGTCGATCTCGGTGAAGTACATGTTCTCGCGGTAGTTGTCCCAGTGGCCCGAGCGGTGCCACAGGGCCTCGTTGAGGATCAGGGGCGTCTGGATCTCCACGTAGTTCCACTCGCGCAGTCGCTCGCGCATGTACTCGAGCATCTCGTTGAAGATCACCTGGCCCTTCGGGTGGAAGAAGGGGAACCCGGGCCCCTCCTCGTGGAAGGAGAAGAGATCGAGCTCCTTGCCGAGCCTCCGGTGGTCGCGCCTCTTCGCCTCCTCGAGGAGCTGGAGGTGGCGCTTCAGCTCCTTGCGATCCGGGAACGAGGTGCCGTAGATGCGCTGCAGCATCTTGCGGCTCGAGTCGCCGCGCCAGTAGGCGCCCGCGACGGCGATCAGCTTGAACGCGGCGACTCGCCCCGTCGACGGCAGGTGCGGGCCCCGGCAGAGGTCGACGAACTCGCCCTGCTCGTAGGCGCTCAGCGCCTCGTCCTCGGGCATGTCCTGGATCAGCTCGATCTTGTAGCCCTCGCCCCTCTCTCGGAAGAGCGCGATCGCCTCTTCGCGCGAGAGATCGAGGCGGCGCACGGCGATGTCCTCCTCGACGATCCTGCGCATCTCCTCCTCGATTCGGGGGAGGTCCTCGGCGGAGATCGCCGTGTCGAGGTCGATGTCGTAGTAGAAGCCGTCCTCGATCGGCGGGCCGATGGCCAGCTGCGCCTTGGGCCAGAGACGCTTGATCGCCTGCGCCATCAGGTGCGCCGAGGAGTGACGGTAGACCTCGACGCCCTCGGGGTCGCGCCATGTGAGCAGTCGGACCTCGTCGCCGTCGTCGAGCGGGGCGGCCAGGTCGACCTCCCGCCCGTTGACCACCCCGGCGAGGGCCGCCTTGGCGAGTCCGGGGCCGATCTCCTGGGCGAGATCGAGAACGGTGGCCCCCTCCGCGAGCTCCATGGCGGAGCCATCGGGCAATTTCACGCTGATCATCGGTTCGTCATCCTTCCACGCGGCCAGCGGATACCCGCCGCTGTGCCGTGTCCCCCCGGCTACAACCCGGGGTGGTTCGGTTTGCAGTGAGCGAGCGAGCTTACGGAGCGTGGGCGAGGGGTCAAGGGGAAAGGGGTGAGAGAA
>JAFGKF010000366.1 GCA_016928695.1 Candidatus Sumerlaeota bacterium
CCATTCAGATACTTGATTACAAGTGGGCTCGCCATGATTGGACAGTTCGCCTGGATCAGCGCATCGCTGTGACTGGCCAGACCAGCAATGACCATCTCGCCACCAGCTTCGCCGTGAGCCCCGATGGGCAGCTCACGGAAGTGGGTTTCTATTCCGCCGCTGAGTATGGGAGCCTGGCGTCCAATGGGGTCACTTTTCTTCCCTCGGGACGCTCCTATGCCACAGGTGGGGGTTATATCACCTCCGTCCCGATGGAGAGAGATGGATCTTTTGCAGGCCTTGCCATGGTCGGACCTTTGGGGGTCATCTCTGCTCATCGCCCCGGCGTCACGCCCGATGGCCGTTTTGCTGTGGCAACATGGAACAGCGACAGCTCGGGGATTCACTGGGGGGTCTATGCCCTGAATCCCTATGGCGGGATTGAGTTGATCAGGGATCACACTTTTCCTTTCGGCTACAGTGACATTGCCTTCATTCCCCCCCGCACCGGGGAGATGCTCGGTGATGCCAATGCTGACGGACAGCGTGATGCCGCTGACATAGTGACCTACCTCAACCACCTCAACGACCGGGGCGATTTTGAGGAATGGCATCCCCTCAGCCCTCTGATCCGAGGCCCGGTCCCCAAGGCCCGCGCCGATGCCAACCAGGATGGTGAGATCACCTGGGGTGACCTGGAATGGCTCCTGCAGTTTCTCTTGGAGTCGGATGGAAATTGATTTTCATTTGGAGTCCTGGGGCTTGCCCCAGACTCACGGGCAAGCCCGTGGACTCCAAATCAACCCATCTGCGGCAAGTCGCCGACGCGCCAAAGCGCTGGCGCGAAGCAGTCCAAGAGAGAAGTTTCGTGAGAATTCGTGTTCATTCGTGGCCCAATCTGTCATTGAATCCCAGCGTCGGGCTCTTTGGCGACGACGGATTCTTCCTGGCCCAGGCCGACGGGGAGGCGTCGCGCTTCCCGTTGGTCCTGCCGGAGGACTTCGCACTCGCGGTGTGCCGTTGGCATCAAGGACCATGATTCCCTCGCAGGAGACGAGAGGCAGCTGCAGAAGCAGAGTAAGCATTCTCATCGAAAATCCCTTCGGTAGATGTTCCGAAACACCCTGAAGCCCCAGGCCCCGCTGTGGGGGTGTGAGTGCCAGCAAGCGGGGGGTGGCCCTGTTCATCTGGCTGGGGGGCTGGTGGCTCCTCCGCCCCGCGGGCCTGAGGCCCCTGGACCGATCCCTCAATTCGAGTTGACCAACCGGGCGATGGTTGGTTGAGTGGCGGACTTGTTGGCTCGGACAACCGATCAGGAGCTGAGAGAGTCTCAAAGAGCATGAAGATCGCCCTCGCCTCCGACCACGCCGGTTTCGCCCTCAAGGAGCACCTCAAAGGGTGGCTTCAGGGCGAGCACGAGATCACCGACTTCGGCACACGCTCCGAGGCGGCGTGCGACTTCTCGGACTTCGCTCACCCGGCCGCCGTGGCGCTGGCCGAGCACCGCGTGGATCGGGCCATCCTGATCGACGGGGCCGGGTACCCGTCGGCGATCGTGGCAAACAAGGTCCACGGGGTCTACGCGGCGGTGTGCCAGGACCCCGTCTGCGCGCGCCTGGCCCGCGAGCACTCCGACACCAATGCGCTGTGCCTCGGCGGCAAGCTGATCGGCCCGCTGCTGGCCGAGGAGATCGTGCGCGTCTGGCTCACCGCCCAGCCGCTCGGCGGCAAGTACGCCGCGCGCGTGGCGAAGGTGCGCGAGCTCGAGTCGCAGCATCTGCTGGCCCGATGGCAGCGGGTGCGCGAGACACTGACGATCGAGGACCTCCGCCGCGCTCTGCTCGAGGGCGAGGACCTCGTCATCGGGCCCCACACCCGCGTGACGCCCAGTCTGCGCGATCTGGTCAACCGCCTGTGAAACCCTCTGCGCGCCAGAGCCGCGCGCCGGAGCCCAGCCGCCAGGTGCGCTCGGGCGGAGCCTCACCGACCCAGGCGGCGCTGATGGTCGTGGCCCTCGCCGCCTGCGCGGTCACGCTCTCGCTGTTTCAGATCGCCTCGCACGACACGTGGCTGCATCTGGCGATCGGCCGCCATGTGCTCGCCACAGGCTCGATCCCCGACGCCGATCCCTTCAGCCACACGGTGCCCGGTGCCCCCTGGACACCCCACGAGTGGCTCTCCGGTGTGATTCTCTACCTCGTCGGACTGGGGGGCACTTCGCTCCTGATCCTCCTGCGGGTGGCGATGGTGCTCAGCTTCCTGGCGGGCTGGCTGATGCTCTGCCGCCGCCGCCCCGGGGCGCTGTGGGGGGTGGCGCTGCTGGCGCCGTTTGTCTTCACGTTCGGGCCCCGCTTCCTGATCCGACCCTTCCTCTTCTCGAGCGCCCTGGTGATCTGGCAGATGGTGCTCGTCGACACCGCGCTTCGCACGCGGCGCCTGCGACTCCTGTGCCTCCTGCCCCCCCTCTATGTGCTCTGGATCAACCTCCACTCCGCCGCGGTCGTCGGCTGGGCCTATCTCGTGATCTTCACCGCGGGCTTGGCGCTGCAGGCCCGCCTCGCCCGCCGCGAGAGCTGGCGCGAGCTGGCGGATCTGCGCTCGGAGGCCGACGCCCGGGCGGTCAGGACCCTCGCCCTGTGGGTGGCGCTCGCCGGGGCGGCGATGGTCATCAACCCCAATGGCCTTCGGGCGGTGCTCTACCCCCTCGGGCTTTTCCATGGCTGGGTGCAGCGAGCCAGCGTGGAGCATCAGTCGACCATCGCCCACCTGGCCTCGCTCGGGGGGGGCAAGAACCGGCTGGTCCTGTTCGCTCTCGTCGTGATGGCCACGTGGGCCGTGGCCCTCGGCCGGATGAATCTCGGGGCGACCGCACTCATGCTGTTGGTCACCGGCCTGGCGATCTGGCGCATCCGCAACACCGTGGACTTCGGTCTGCTCGCTGTCGCGCTCATCGGTCCGGCGTTCGGCGAGGTGATCGCGGGGGCGCTGCGGCGGCTCTCCCCCTCGCGGGTCGTGGGCGTCGGGCGCCTGATGACCGCTCTCCTCATCGCGGTGGCGCTCGCCTGTGCGGTGATCTGTTTCCCGCGGAGCGACCATCACCGCTTCGGATTCGGCGTCGACCAAACGCGCTGCCCCACCGCGGCGCTCGAGTTCCTGGAGCGTCATCTCCCCCCCGAGGGAGAGGGATTCCACCCGATGGAGTGGGGTGGGGCGATCCTCTGGTTCCTCGGTGGGCAGGAGGATCCCGCGGACGGTGTGCGTGTGTTCGTGGACGGGCGACTGCTTGTCTATGGCTACGACTTCCTGGCGAACGACTACCGGCGCATCGCCCTTGGAAACATGCAGGATCCGACGTGGCTCGATCTGCTCGATCGGCACGGGGTGAGCTGGATCCTGCTCGACCGCGCCAACCGCGACTTCACCCCCCTGGTGCGAGCTCTCTATCGGCGCCAGGAGTCGCCCACCCCGGATGAGCGTGACTGGGGGCTCGTCTGGTTCGATGACACCGCCCTGATCTTTTTCCGCGCCGACGCCTTCCCGCCCGAGCAGTGGCAGGGGATGGCCCTGGGCTTCCAGGCCGATCCCGCCTGGGTCCGCGAGCAGCCCGCGATGCTGATCCGCAGCCACCCGGAGTGGCGCGAAAAGCTCGTCGCGATGATCGAGGAGAACCCCGCCAACCGCTCGGCCGTCGAGCTGCTCCTGGCCATGGAGGAGATCGCCGGCACCGAGGAGCATCACATCGAAGCGCTCGAGCGGATGCTCACCTTCGATCTCACCGACTCCCTCCGCGCCGACACCGAGCACGCCCTCGGTGTCGCGCTTCTGCGGGCGGGTGAGGCCGAGGCGGCCGCCGAGCACCTGGAGCGGGCGGCGCGGATCGCCCCCGACTCCGCAGCCATCCAACTCTCGCTGGCCAGCGCGCTCTGGACACTGCGCCGCGAGGACGAGACGGTGGCGGCCTATCGCCGCGTGCTCGAGCTCGACCCCGAGAGCATCGAGGCGCGCGAGGCGCTCGAGGAGCATGCGCAGGGACGCCTGTGGGCCGAGCACCCCTCAGCGGTGACGCCCTGAGGAAACAGGCACCCTGAACCCGGAGGGCGGGGAAACTGTCAAAGACGCGAGAGCTTTTTGCAGAATAGCTTGAAATCCCCGATTTGCGCGCAAACCCTGACGCCCAGAGAATGGATGGAGAATCGCCGATGCCCAGACGACCTGCCCCGATCACCGATCGCTCCGTGAGAGCTCTGCTCACCCTGGCCGCCCTGCTCTCGATGGTGTGGAGCGCCCCTGCCCAGAACCAGGCCTCCCAGTATTTCCAGACGAGGGATCTGCCCGTCGGGCGGGAGAAACACGGCGCCGCGGTCGTCGGCGACTATCTCTACATTTTCGGGGGCGAGGTGCTGCAGAGCGACGGGACCCCGGTTTTCACGGCGGCCTCCTCCTTCGCCCCGATCCGCCCCGACGGCGAGATCGGCCCCTGGAGGGCGACCACTCCCCTGCCCGCCGCCATCGCCTACATCGGCAACTCGGTCGTCGTGCGGGGCCGAGTCATCTACATCGCGGGGGGGAGCGTTCGACAGCGCCCCGACGAGACCGGCGTCGCATCGCGGGTCGTGCTGATGGCCGCCCAGCTCGATGAGGGGCAGCTCAGCGCCTGGATCCCGTCCGACCCCTTCCCCGGTCCTCCCGTGGTGGCCGCCGCCGCCGTGGCGACCAACACGCACCTTTACGTGCTCGGGGGGGCGAACACCGAAGACGAGCCCTCCAACGTGGTCTACATTGCACCCTTCGCGGAGGGGGGTCTCCTCGGCCCCTGGAGCCGTGGCCCTGACATGCCACAGCCCCTGTGGTTCCAGATGGCGGGCATCGTCGGAGACCGCCTGTACGTCTGGGGAGGCACCAACCAGGCATCGGGCCCGCCCGGCTCCGTCGCCGACACCATGGTCGCGGAGATCCGGTCCGATGGAACGCTCGGCGATTGGCAGCCGCTCAACCCTCTGCCGCAGGCCATGTACTTCAGCGCTCAGGCGAGCATCGACGACACGCTCTACAACTTCTCCGGCCGCTTCGCCGACTCCTCCTTCACCAGCGATGTGCTGTTCTGCATCCCCGAGCCGGGCGAGCCCTTCCAGTGGCAGCGTGTCCGCGCCAACGTCCCCATGCAGCGCTATCTCGGCCCCGCGGTGGACTATCGCCGCGGCATCGTCTACTTCCCCGGTGGCCGCTCGGAGGACACCCGCTGCATTCAGGGTGTCTACGGGTACCGTGTGCCCCGCGTCGAGGAGGTGATCGCCGAGGTCTTCGAGCCGGGGCAGACACCGACGCAGACCGTCACCCCGGCGGAGCCTGTTGTCGCGACTCCGCCCACCGAGCTCTCGGGGACGTGGCTCCCCTACTACGACGCCGAGTTCGAGTCGCAGCGAACTGGCAGGAATCTCCTGATCTACTTCCACACCCCCCAGGCGAGGCTCTGCCGCGAGCTGGAGGACAGCGTCTTCCAGAATCCCGGCTTCGCCACCATCGCCGAGCGCCACACCCTGACCCGGGTCAACGCCGCCGAGAATCGGGAGCTCGCCGTCACCTTCGGCGTCTACCGCGTCCCGACCGTCGTCATCGTCGACCCGTCCTCCGGACAGCCGATCCGGACGTATGTGCGTGACATCACGCTGCGCGACCTGGCCGCGGTCCCCTGAGCCCGCTGAGAGAAGCCGCGCACCGACCTGACACTCTGTCCCAGCTTTTTCTCCTTCTTGGGGCAATCTGACCCCTGAGGAGCCGGGAACCAAGGGTGTCCCGCCGTTGTCTCAGAGGCATAGACCCCAGGACCCCGTGGCTGGGGAAACCTCAGTGGAGAGAGAACCATGATCAAACGACCCCTTGTGATTCTCGCGCTGGCCGGACTGCTCTCCCTTGGCATCCCCAGCGGCGCCAGTGCAGACGACTTCAGCTTTTCCATCGGCTACGGCACTGGCGGGACCTATTGCAGCCCCGGCTACATCTACACCCAGCCGACCTACGTGTACACCTATCCCTCGTACAGTTACAGCGTTCCTGCCTACCGGTACCCCCGCCCCGTCTACACCTATCCCACTTACCCGAGGTATCGCTATCCCACCTGGAACAGCTATCGCCCCTGGGCGTACAACGGACCCCGCTCCTATCGCTATTACCGTGATCACGGCCGTGATGATCGGGGTTATCGTGGCGATGACCGGGATCACCGCGGTCGCCGCTGACCCCCCTCAGCGAATACGCCAATCTTGGGGCCGCCTCCTCCGGGAGGCGGCCACTGTTTTGTCACCCTTTTTGCTGGGCGGGAGAGAGGGAATATGCCAGTTTCATCTCACTTTCCCGGAGGTCAGATGCCATGCGCAGTCTCAGATCTCTTCTTGTACTGGCCGCTGCCCTGACACTGGGGACCATGACCGAGGCCTGGGCCCAGTCGCGCTCGAGGCCGTTCCAGAGCCGCACCAACTCCTCCCACTCGTATCAGTCCTATCGCGGTGCGCCCGACGCCTACGGTTACATCTCCAGCTCCGGAGGCACCCGCAGCTACCGCTGGCGCGAGGGCCGCGCGGGGCTCGCCCAGGGGGCCCGGTATCGCTATGAATCGCGTTACCGCTATGCGCCGACGCACTATCACAGTTCGCACCGCAGCCGCTATCAGACGCCCGTCTATGTCTACGGCTCACCGTATCTTCAGGGCTATGCCTCCTACGGGGTCATCTGTCCCGCCTACGGGTACGGATACGGCTATCCCTATGTGCCCACCCAGGTGATCGTCAGCTACCCGCGGCGCTGACCCGATGGCCAAGGCCAAGGCGACCTCATCCACGGCTCCCCTTCGCACCGGCGACGCCACTCCGCTGCGGCGGGCGCTCGCCAAGGCGTTTCCCGACGCCGACTGCGCCCTCGACTGGAAGACCCCCCTCCAGCTGCTCATCGCCACGATCCTCTCGGCCCAGTGCACCGATGCGCGGGTCAACCAGGTCACGCCCGCGCTGTTCGAGCGGTACCCGACGGCCCGCGCCTTTGCCGAGGCCGACATGGACGAGCTCAGGGAGATGATCCGCTCCACGGGCTTCTTCAACAACAAGGCGAAGGCGATCCAGGCCGCCTGCTCCCAGATCGTCGACGAGTTCGGCGGCGAGGTCCCCGACTCGATGGAGCAGCTTCTGAAGCTGCGAGGCGTCGCCCGCAAGACCGCCAACGTCGTGCTCGGGACCGCCTTCGGGAAGAACGAGGGCATCGTCGTCGACACCCACGTCATCCGACTCGCCCACCGCATGGGGCTCAGCGCCCAGAGGGATGCCGACAAGATCGAGCGCGACCTGATGGAGCAGATCCCCCGGCAGGAGTGGACCGCCTTCGCGCACCGGATGGTCCTCCATGGGCGAAAATGGTGCACGGCCCGCCGGCCTGACTGCGAGACCTGCCCCTGCCGCCCCGCCTGCCCCCAGAACGGGGTGTGACCCTCACTTCCATCGGATGGTCTGGGAGTCCCACTCCCGGACCTCACCTCACCTTGTTCGGCCTCCGTTCCACGATTTTCCGAGGCCATAGGAGCTTGACACCCTCAGGTTGGTCTGGAAGATGAGACCTTGCCCAAAGCGGGAATAGCTCAGTTGGTAGAGCGCGACCTTGCCAAGGTCGATGTCGCCGGTTCGAGTCCGGTTTCCCGCTCCAGCTCTTGACGCCGCCCCGCGCCCCTGGCGCGGGGCTCTCGCTTTGGGGGGCGCTTCGCCTCGACAGCCCCCTCGCACTCATCAGAGGCAAGGCATGAGGCTGAGATCATTCCTCTCCCGGCAAGGTGACAATCAGGGCCTGTGTCTCGGGACGGAGAAAGCACCCACCCCATATGGCTTCCCCGCGCTCCAGTTTCTCTTGGGCTCGCTCATTGGGGAGTCCATAGTAGATCGGCACCACGCGGATGCCAAAGCCATCGCCCCGCGTCACAATCAGCCGACTCGTGGCACAGATCATGGACATCAGCAAGAGCATGACTCCACAGATGAAGAGAGCTTCTCTCCGCCACGGTATAAGGAGAGCCAGGGCGATCAGAGAGGAGCCTGCGACCCCTCCAGAGGCGGCCCAGGGGTGGTCCATCTGCCAAAAAAAGTGCGCCATGGCGAAGATCAGCATCCACAGGCTGGCTGCCAAAAGGATGCGGATCCCACGGGCCGCTCTGGAGTGTGATTCAAAAGCGATCCGGATGGCGTGGAGGCCGGGGAGATCAAGGAGATCAATCTCCCTGCAGGTCGTTTGCAGCCGCTTTGCCATGACATCCACACCGTGGCATCTCAGGAGAGTGCTCACTCTCTCTGACGGCCTCGTTGGCCTCCGGGTTGACGCTCGGCCGTGGTGTGCTGGGATTGGCCAATCGGCAACGTCTCGCCGCGGATCATCGGCCCCGTCCCTGAGGCCCGCGCTGACGCCAATCAGGATGGGGAGCTCACCCGGGATGACCAGGAGTGGCTGCTCGATTTTCTGCTGAGCAGCGGGGAGTGATTTTCATTCCTTACCAGGATGCGACCGCATGCCTTGATGACAAAGCACCCCGAAGGGGTGACCG
>JAFGKF010000367.1 GCA_016928695.1 Candidatus Sumerlaeota bacterium
GGGCCTGGAAGCCCATTCCCCGCCGACGTGTGATCGCAGGTCATTCCCATGCGGAGAGAGGAGTGCACTCTTTCCACAGATCTCAGTGGGCCGTGCAATGTTACGATTTGCCGGTGCCTATCATCAAGAAACCACAGCAGACGTTTCTCAAGGGGAAGAGACATGAGTGAGACGACTGATTTTCACGACGGCGTCGTCAAAGCCGCGCTGGAGGAGCTCCGAGCCGACCCGATCCCACTTCACACATTCGCGCTGTATCACGATCACGAATCAGCGGCCGTCTCCGTCTGTGCTGACATCAGGGAGTCGTCGACCAAAGGTGTTCACAGCCAGAACCGCTTCATGATGAAATACTTCCCCGAGCACATCCGGGAGGGGGAATAGGAGCAGACTCTCCTCTTCCAGGCGAATGTCGGCAGATCTCTGTCTCTTGGAAACTTCGCCCGGGTCAACCTCGCGAGAACGAGCATTCCCCCGGCCCTCGTGACGGACGACGGATTTCGGCGCACCGTGACTGATCCCACCGAGTTCTCTCTCACCATGGTCAGGGTGGTCATGGCGAATCAGGGGGAGATACTCAGCCTGGCACCGGTGCCGGATGATGTCATCTTCTGCTGCTCGCCGGAGGATGCTGGGGTCGGGATGGTCTGGTCGGCTGTCTCGGACGCCTGATGGACGGGACGGGCATCAGACTTCCTCAACTCCCCTCCCAAACCCTCCAGAATCGCTCCGACTCCTCGAAGGATCCCGGCAGCAGCACATCCTCCACGGGCAGACCATCGTCGAGATCGCGGCGGACGAAGATGTGGAACCGGTTGACCTCGTAGGGGCCGTTGTCGAGCCGCAGGCGCCAGCGGAGGCGATAGCGCTCGCCGAAGCGGGGGTCGTCGCGCAGCGGCTGCTGGAAGGGGGTGTAGTCCCCGCTCGGCACCCACCACATGAAGACGACGAAGTCAGGATTGCGGGCGAAGACATAGTTGAGGTCGAGGCCGGCGCGGGCGATGTGCTCGTCCATCAGGCCGAACAGATCGAGCATGGGCTGCCCCGCGTGATAGGCGAGCTGGCCCATCTGGTCCGCAGCCACGAGCGCATCGGGGGGCAGATGCTCGCGCATCCAGAGCCCGGCTCGGGTGTCGATGCGGATGGGGGGGCTGTGGAACCAGCGCCAGTGAAACGCGAACTGTGAGATCGGGCTGTTCCACTCTCCACCGTAGCCGTGGACGAATTCCCTGAGCCGGACATGGAGCCGCGTCCGTGAGCCGTCGCCGTTGCTCACCGTGAAGATCGACGCCGCCATCAGGGCGAGGATCAGATACGCGCGCAGTGGACGCCACGCGATCGAGGCGAGCATCAGGTCGGCGACGCGGGCCAGGCAGAGGCAGGCGAAGGGGATGATCGGAATGAAGTGGCGATAGGCGGAGGCCGCGACGTCGCCGACGGCGATGATGAAGACGAGCTGGTGCGCCATCAGGAATCCGCAGAGCAGGAGACCACGCCGCTGGATCGCACTCATCTCGCGGAAGCCCGCGCAGGCGAGCGGGACGGCGAGCGGCAGGAAGCTCCAGCTGATCACGAAGTTGCGCACGAGGCGCAGGCTCGAACCCGCCGACCCGGGTGTCGTCTTAAGCGTCACCGAGTTCGGGAACCAGTGGCCGTAGTGGGCGTGCCGCCAGAGGAAGATCGCTGCGACGATCAGCGCCCAGGGGATCACGAGCCAGGCCAGCGCTGCCCAGTCGAGGCGCGAGCCCCTCTCGCTCCGGGAGAACCACCACTCGAGCGCCCACACGGCGACGAAGGGCGCGATGAACAGGAATCCCTCGGGGCGCGTCAGAGCCACGAGACCCAGCGCCAGCGAGGTGCCCAGGGGGCGCCCCCTCAGCCACATCAGCGCGGCCACCACGAGCAGAGCGGTGTGGAGAGTCGTCTCGAGCGCCCGGCCGATCTGATACTGGACCAGGGGGTGGAGGGCGAAGAGCGCCGGTGCGAGCAGGCAGAGCCATCTCGCCTTTCCCGCCCCCAGCCAAGTGATAGAGAAGCGGCCCAAGAGCCAGACGGTCAGTGCCGCGCTCAGGATGGCGATCCAGCGCGAGCCGTAGACAACCGATCCCCCCAGCCAGTGGATCACTCCGAGCATCACGGTCAGGCTGGGATTGGAGTACCCCTCGACGCGCGACTCCGCATCGGTGTCGCCGGGGTTGAAAACGAGGCCATGCCCCTCGCCGAAGTTCTCGGCGTAGCGGTAGGTGATCCAGCAGTCCTCGCCTGCCCAGTTGAAGGCGATGATGGCCACGGGGATGACCAGAATCGCGAGAGTGGCCAGGGCGATCTCGAAGCGTGGGCTCATGGGGAGCGGTGCTGGCGTGTCTGTTGAGGGCATGGCTTCGAAGTCGCGGGAAATCAATCATTCCCGGGGCTGGCTGTCAACGGACGTGCGGGGCCGATTTTTTCCCATTCCCACTTTTCCTCGAGGGGCTCTGTGACGATGAGATCTCCGGAATGTCAGCCCTGCGGGGCTGGGCGATGTCTGACGCTCGGTGAGTGAACGACCTGCCATCCGCATCACAGACTTCACCAAGGTCTACAGGGGCTTTGGTCAGAGGGCTCACACGGCCGTCGAGGACCTCTCGCTCGAGGTCGCCGAGGGCGAGGTCTTCGGCTTCCTGGGACCCAATGGGGCGGGAAAATCGACGACCATCAAAAGCCTTCTGGGATTTCTCCGGCCGACGCGGGGACGGCTGGAGATGCTGGGGCAGTCCCACAGCGATGTCACCACGCGGCGGCGCATCGGATACCTGCCCGAGGTTGCCTCCTATTATCACTACCTGACCGCCCGTGAGACACTCCGCTTCTACGCGAAGATCTTCCGGCTGCCCCGGGCAGGCCTCGCTCAGCGAATTGACGAGGTGCTCGATCGGGTCGGGCTTCTGACCCAGGCCGATCGGCGTGTCGGGACCTTCTCGAAGGGGATGACCCAGCGCGTCGGCATCGCCCAGGCGCTGATCAACGATCCCGATCTTCTGATCCTCGATGAGCCCACCACGGGGCTCGATCCCCTCGGCCAGCGGGAGATCCGCGATCTGATCGCCGATCTCCGCAGGCGGGGGAAGACGGTGTTCTTCTCGAGCCATGAGCTGAGCCGCGTCGAGGAGGTCTGCGATCGGGCGGCGATCCTGCGCCAGGGTCGGCTGGTGCGTCTCGGGGCTCTGGACGAGCTGATGCCGCCCCAGCACGGTCTCGAGGCCGTCGTGGCGGAGCTCGACGAGGGGGCTCTCAGATCGCGCTCTCCCTGGCCCGTCCAGGTTCTTTCGCGGCGCAGTGCCGAGCTCACGGTGTGCCTTGAGGGCGCAGAGGATCTGCGAGCCGCCCTGAATCTCTTCGGTGAGCTCGGGGCCGAGGTGCGGCTGATCGAGCGGCGCCGTCCGCGGCTCGAGGACGTCTTCGTCGAGGCCGTCAGCGGGGAGGAGCGCAGGGGATGAGCGCCGTCGTCGTCAACACGCTGCGCGAGGCGCTCCGCCGCAAGCAGGCCTGGGTGCTCCTCATCGTCACCGGTGTCGTGATGGCGGGGGCCTCGATGATCAACGTCTTCGATCTGGAGCAGCAGGCGACCTTCGCCAAGCTCACACCGCTCCTCGTCATCCCCTTTGTGGCCATGGTGCTCTCGACCTTCGTGGCCGCGCGTCAGCTGCCCACCGAGATCCGCGAGAGGACCCTCTATCCCCTGCTGGCCAAGCCGATCCACCGCTGGCAGTGGCTCGTGGGCAAGTACATCGGCATCGTCCTCATCTCCTGGCTGATCATCCTCGTGCTCTTCGCCGTGTTCCAGATCCTGATCTGGATCAAGGGGATCGAGGTCAACGCCTTCCTCTACCAGGGGCTCTTCCTGATGCTCCTGCAGATCGCCGTCTACGACGCCATGGTGCTCCTCCTCTCCCTGATCCTCCACGCTGACGCGACCATCAGCCTCGGCATCCTGATCTTCGTCGGCTCCTACCTCTTCGAGAAGCCCCTGTGGGCGGCCATCGAGGGGGCGCAGTCGCTCTGGGATCGGGTGCTCCTCGAGGCGCTCTACTGGGTCGTCCCCCAGTTCAAGCTCTTCGATGTGACCCGTGCGATCCGCTACAACTGGGATCCCACTCCCCTCACCGTGCTCATCCCCTTCGTGCTCTATGCCCTCTGTCTGATCGTGGTCTGTCTTGCGCTGGGCAGTCTCCGCCTGCAGACGAGGGATCTCTGAGATGTCCTCGCCGCGGCCGCTCGCCCTCATCGCGGTGATCGCCCTGGCGGCCTCCATCCTCATGGGGCTCTCCGTTCACCGCGTCCGGGAGGAGCGGATGGGCCTCACCCGCGACGAGGGGGTGACCATCGAGAGCATCGGCGACCTCCTGCGCGCCGCCGCCTGGGAGACCCGCGTGGCGCTGGCCGACCTGGCGTTTCTCGAAGCCTCTGTTGTCTTCCACCGGGGCCTGCGCAGCGAGGACGAGCTGGATCTCGAGCCCACAGCGCTGCACCCCTGGGTGCCCGCGCATGATCACGATCTCGAGAACACCCAGGAGATGATGCCCTGGATCTGGCTCACCACGGCGCTCAACCCGAACCACACGCGCGCCTACGCGCTGGGGGGATTCTTTCTCTCCTGGACGCTCGAGCGGCCGGAGCAGGCGCTCGAGTATCTCGCCGAGGGGAGCGAGAACAACCCCGAGGATGGGCTGATCCCCTACACGATGGGGCGCATCCGACTCTCGCATCTGAGCGATCCCGAGACGGCCGTGCCGCATCTGAGGCGGGCCGTCGAGTGTGGCATCGACGACGAGGAGGATCTCCTCGCAGCCGTCCGCTACCTCGCCCATGCGCTCCGCCTCTCAGGGCGCTGGGAGGAGGGGCTGACTCTCTGGGAGGAGCAGGTCCGCGTGCACTCTGATGATCCGGCCTATGCCCACGGGGCTGAGATCTACCGTGACCTGGTCATGAATGAGGAGACAAGGATGCTGCATCTTCCCTCTGAGATCTCCCTCAGCGACCTCGCGGGGATGGAGGCGATGCTGTGCCCCTTCGGTGACCACGATCATGAGCAC
>JAFGKF010000368.1 GCA_016928695.1 Candidatus Sumerlaeota bacterium
TGAGTCGTGAAGATCGAAACGCACATGTGCCTGTCAGCCATGAGAGACTCCATCGTTGCCCCCCTGCTGATGATCCGACAGCGCATGTCGCAGGGGGAGATGACACAGAGCTCCGGCAAGCGGGGGGAATGACGCACGTGCAGGGGAAGACATGGGCGCACTCTGAGACGACATGCGCCCCCCTGTCTGCCACCTGGGTTGCGGTCGCGAGGCGAAGTTGCAGAGAATTGGGCTCAGGGTAAGCGCTCGCAGAACTCGTGCAGCTTCTCCAGGTCCGTGACTATCAGTTTTCCGTGTCTCTTGCTGATCAACCCCAGCCTCTTGAAATCCTGGATGTGACGATTGACCACCACCCGCACCGAGCCGATCATCCGCGCCATCGCCTCGTCGGAGAGCGTGTTGATGAGAGGGAGTCGCGGAGGCTCGTGGCTCCCGATGGGCAGCGGCTCCGGTGTGGCCTGCAGCAGGATCAGACGCGCCAAGCGTGCCACCGTCTCCGAGAGCACCAGATCGGCCGAGAGATTCTCGAGGTCGCGGATTCTGTGGCCCAGATAGGGGAGAAATCCCCGGTTGAAATCGGGGTTTGCCTGCATCCAGTGGCGGACTCTCCCGATCGGAGCCGTCACGACTTCGAGGGCCTCGACGGCGACGGCGTCGATGTCGTGCTCCTTGCCATCGAGCAGCGAGATCACGTCGAAGCCGTCCCCCGGTTCCATGAGAAACAGCGTCATCTGCCGCCCCGACTCGGGACTTGTGCGTGTGAGCTCCAGGCGCCCCGTGATCACCACGGTGAAAAGTTCCATGGTCTGCTTCGGGAGAAGGCGCGCCCCTTTCGGATAGGTCTCGCGGCGATAGTCCACCAGCATGGTCGCCAGCGTCTCGTCGCTCAGCCCGGCGAACAGCGCTGAGTGCTTCAGGGCGTCCAGATACGTGGCGAAAAATGGAGATTCCGGGAGCATTGGAGCCTCAGAACCTGATGGGTCAGCTCATCGTCACTTCAAGCGCATCCGACGGGTAAAAACCGTCAAAATCCGCAACCCCACCGAAATGTGACAGGAAAATTGTTCAGCGGCTGGCCTTGGAGTCAAGGGTTTTCGTTTCACGCATTGGCGGTCAACGGTCGCTTGCGAGTGGCCGATGATCCTCACCTTGGAGGGCCCAAGGGGAGTGCCAGATGCCTGAAACCACAGGCCACACGCTCACTCCACACCTGAGTGTGGGCGCCGGTCAGTGAGTGCGGCGGGGGGAGGAGCAAAAGCGCGGCACCTGGGCTCTCGGGGCGCCCTTCCCTGGTGGTGTCAATTCTCATTCTCTGGGGATTTCTCACAGACAAGTGGGAGGGCGAGGACCCCCGTGGGTCGTTTTTCTTCTCACTGCCACTCAGGTGGCAGACGGCCCGATTCCGCAGCTGGCATGTTCCTCGCAACCCATAAGAAGAGCTGTGATGGCCATTTGGGTCATCAGAGCAGTTCCTTCCCCCGGGAAAGTGCAGTGGGGTCTCCTTCCCTCCCCCCCCTCTGTGCTTCCTAATACCGCCCGCTTCATTCCCCTGCCTGGAGCGGGCGGTGCCTTTTCGGTGCTCTTTCGCCCGGCAAGCTGGCAGAGGGTCATGTTGAGAAGAATTCGCATGGCGTGGTTCCAGGACCATCCTGAAGGCGTGAACGGGCCTCTGCGCCCCCGATCTGTCCAGCCGCCCCCGGCCGCGTTCTCTGACCGGCGCTCACATCAGGGGCAAAGGGAATTCGCCGATTTCCCTTTCACTGCCACTGGTCCAGCCATTTCAAAATGGACTTCAGGCTGGCCGTCGCCAGTGCCACGCTCGTGTCGGCCGCGCCATAGTAGATGTGCAGGGTGTCGCCATCGGGCAACAGCGTGTAGCCGCAGGGAAACGCCACGTTGTCGACGTCGCCGCGCTGCTCGTAGGGGGCTTCGGGGCCGAAGACCCACTCGTCTCCGCGCCGCAGACAGTGCTCGGGGGTCTGCAGATCGAAGAGGGCAAGCCCCAGGCGATACAGGCATCCGGCGCAGGTCTGGCGGACGCCGTGATAGATGACCAGCCAGCCCTGAGACGTCTCGATGGGGGGAGGCGAGAGGCCGATCTTGTTGGCGTCCCACCAGGCCCCCCGGCGCGCCTCCAGCATCAGCTTGTGGCTGCCCCAGTGCCGCAGGTCGGGCGAGTAGGACAGCCACATGTGCGCCCCCGGCGCGCTCACCGGGCGGTGGATCAGTGCCCAGGAGCCACCGATGCGGTGGGGGAACAGAGCCGCGTCCTTGTCCTCCGGCGGCATGATCATCCCCAGGCGCTCGAACTGACGGAAATCCTGCGTGAGCGCGAGGGCCACACCTGGCCCGCCGCGCGTGAAGGCGGTGTAGACGATCGCGTGCTTTTTCAATTCCGGCAGATAGGTGATGCGCGGATCCTCGATTCCCCAGAGCTCCTCAGGGAAATTCTCGGGGTCTGCAAGCATCGTCGGCTCGCGGTCCACCTTCCAGTCATCCACGCCATTGGCCGAGCGGGCGACACACAGGTGCGAGTGGCCACGGCGATCTTCCACCCGGCACAGGAGCAGGGTCGTCCCATCGGACAGCAGGGTGGCCCCGGGATTGAAAACGGCATTGGCCGGATACGCCCAGTCGGCGGCAGTCAAAATGGGATTCAGCCTGTGACGGTGAAAAAGCTGGGGGCGATGATCGCTCACTGTCCACCCTCCTCCACGAAGAGAAGCGCATTTTCGGCCAGGCGCAGCTCCAGCAGCGATTGAAGAAAGGCGAGCGTCGACTCCGCACCCTGGTTCTCATTGGGGCGGTCGGGATGCAAGCCATCGCGGCAGCCACCTGTGGTTGGATCATAGATGGGGAGATTGAGGTCGTTGCGCCCAAGGAACCACTCAAAGCTGCGCCGTGCCTCCTTGCGCCATCCCTTCTCGCCGGTCAGGCGGTGCGCCTCGAGACATGCGGACACCGTCACCTGGGCCTCCACCGGCTGCTGATCGAAGCGAGTGCGCACGCCGCCCCGCCGGTAGAAACCGTTGGATCCGATGGGGACGAAGTGCCTCCCCCTCGCCTCGGCCTGCTGCAGACCCGCAAGCCAGGCGAGAGACTCGAGGCCCGCCTCGGTCATCGCCACGCTCGGCATCGCCCGGCCGCACACGAGCATTGCGTGGGGGAGCGCCGCGTTGCAGTAGGTCAGCGTCTCCTCGAACCACCGCCACTCCTCCGACCGGTTGCTCTGATACAGGGCGAGCAGCCGCCCGGCCAGCTCCTCGCGGACCTGATTGGCGCGGCGGTCTCCGGCAAATCGGCGCAGATACTCGTGAATTCCGATCAGGGCAAAGGCCCATGCCCGGGGACTCGTCGTCTCTCCAATGGCCGGCAGGGCTCGCTCGAACAGCCTCCCCGCCATGCTCTGCAGTGCGGGGGTGTTCGACCGGCCCAGCACGGTTCCCAGAGCCAGAAGCGCACGGCCATGGCTGTCATCGGACCCCCTCTCCTCCAGCCAGTGGCGCTGATAATCCATGAAATTGCGGAATCGCCCGGTCGCTGAGTTGAAGGCATACCAGAGAAAAGCCAAATAGCGGGACGCCAATTCAAAGGACTCCGAATTTCCCAGCTCCTCCAGGAGCGCGCCGATGATCAGCGCGCGGGCATTGTCGTCTGTGGTGTAGCCCTCACGATAATTCGGGATGGTGAAAAGAGCGTGCTGGAGCATCCCTGTCTCGTCGGTCATCCGCTTCAGATGATCGAGCCTCAGGGGCGGCAATTCCCCCGGCCGTTTGTCCAAGGGCTTCACCGCCAAGACCGGCTGCTTGGTGAA
>JAFGKF010000369.1 GCA_016928695.1 Candidatus Sumerlaeota bacterium
ACTTGGGGCCGTCACGGTTCTTGCGGTGCAAGAACGCGTGCCGGCCCCAGCTTCTTTGGTCGTCGTTTCCCCGGGTTTCGCTCGCTTTCCGCCGTCGCCTTGCAGGCTTTGGCGGACATGCAGCTCGCTTCACCCGGGGCTATGACCTGTCGCCCCTCCGGGGCTGAGTGAGGTTGTGAAACCACCTGCAGCCACAGCACGGCACTTCGCTCCCCGCCGCCTCACAGGGGCATCGGCCTCTCAGCGGCCAAAACTAGAGAGCTCCCCACCAGCTGTCAAGTGCCGTGGCGCGCGCGGGAGCCTCACAGTGATGGACTTCCTCCCCCCTCGGATGTGCTCGGCGCTTGACGTGGCACCGGCCGCTCCCCGATTCAGAGACTCGGCCCCAATGCCCCTTGCGATGCGGTGGACGCTGAGTCATCGTCTCATCGAGCTCCTCGGCAGACAGGGGTGACCACCACCGAAGGGGCACAGAGTCCCCGGAAAGGAGCAGCCACGCCCCATGGCCCTGCTCAGCAAGATCGGTCGCATTCTCCGAGAGGAGGGGCTCTCCGGGGTCCTGCGCCGCGCCCTCAGCCGCGTGCACCGGCGCCGCGACGAGGTGTTCGTGGAGCGGAATCTCCACCGGGGCGACGAGGTCCCCTTTCTGCCCCGCAAGCCCTTCGTGATGCGATTCCTCGAGAGCGGAGAGCTCGACCTCATCGCGCCCCACGTCACCCCCGAGCGCCTCGCGCAGTACGAGAGACGCCTCGCCGACGGCATGCGGTGCGCTGTCTGCCTGACCCCCGACGAGTCGGAGTGTCTGGGATGGGTGTGGTCGACCGACCGCCCCCACTTTGAGCCGTTCGACAACGCCACCTACCTGGCGATCCCCGACACCTTTCTCCACATCGATGGCGAGGTCGTCAGCGAGAGCCGTGGCCGGGGCGTCGCATTCACCGCCTACCCCCTCATGTGGTCTTTCTGGAGGGGCCGGGGATTCGACAAGTGCCACTGCACCATCGATGTGCTCAACAAACCCTCGCTCAAGATCCACGACCGCATGGGGTATGAGCGGACCGCCACGGTGACGGTCCGCACACTCTTCGGCTTCATGTGGGCCCGACCCGCCAGTCATCGACTGGCCCCGGGAGATGTGACCGGCCGTGGCTGACGTCTCGCTCCACACGCTGACGGACAGTGATCAGGTCGAGGCCCGCCTCGCGGGCCTTTGGGATCGCCTGCTCCCCTCCCGACCTCACCGCAATCTCTTCATGAGCTTCGATCTCATCCGACTCTGGTGCAGCCACACCGACGACTGCAGCGGGCACCATGTGATGGTCTTCGAGGAGGGGGGGGAGATCATCGGCTTTCTGCCCCTCAGCTGCCACATGCGGCAGAAGGGCCCGATCTCCTATCGGACGCTCGAGCTCATGGGCAGCCGATCGGCGGAGCTCTCCTCACTGCCTCTCCCCCCAGACCGCCCCGATCTGATCCGGCTCGCGCTCGCTCATCTGCTCGGCGAGTTCAGGGAGTGGGATGTGCTCTGGCTCGCGGAGATCGATGCCGAGGACCCCGTGGGGCAGAGCCTCGAGGCCGAGGCCCGAGAGAGGGGGCTCGCCGTCGACACGCGATGCTCGGCGCTCTGCCCGCATCTGCCGCTTGACAGGCCCTTCGACGCCCTCATACGCGGCCTCTTCGACGGCAAGGGGAGGAACGCCCGGCGGCGCAAGGTCAAGGCGCTCGAGAATGAGGAGGGGGTGGAGTTCCACCGCTGGGAGAGCGGGGAGAACCTCGATGCACTCCTTCAGAGATTCGCCGCCCTGGAGAGACTCAGCTGGAAGGGGCAGGAGGGCATCGGGCTTTTCGCCCCCGAGTGCACCGGTTGGCATGGCACCCTGATTCGCCACATGGTGGAGCGAGGGCTCTGCGAGATGCGCTGGATCACCCAGTCCGATGAGTTGATCAGCTACCGGATCGGATTCATCTGGGACCAGGTCTACTACGACTTCAACACCGCCTATCACCCCGACGTGGCGAGACTCTCCCCCTCCGGCGTGATCCTGCTCCAGCTGGTCGAGCACCTCGCCAACTCCGGGGTGAAGAAGATCGACTTCTGCCGGGGAGTGCAGCGCTACAAGCTGGAGTGGGCCACCGGTCTGCGTGAGAACCGTCTGATCAGAGTGTTCAATCGGACCGCCCGGGCCCGTGCGCTGAGCGGCGCTGCCTCGCTCAAATCCCGTCTCACGGGCAAGAGCAGGGATGAGCGGCCCGAGCTCCCCATCCCTCTCAAGAGAGCCCTTCCCCCATACGAGGGCTGACCCAGGTCCGGACAAAAGAGAACCCCCTCCCGATGCGGGAGGGGGTCACTGAGTCCCTCAGCGATTCACTCACTCGCTGCTGAACACACTGAGCTCCACAGGCACCACATCGGTGTCGATTGTGAGATTGTCGATCCAGGTGCCCTCATTGGAGTTCACGGTGGCATCGAACTCCCGGAATCCGACTGTCACGGCACCCGAGGTGCGGCCATCGGCCGGGATGTCGCCGCGGAAGACATCGCTGCCGTTGATCTGCGCAAGCAGCTGCTGGCCCGCGGGTCCACCGGGGTTGATCGACAGACGGAAGGTCGTCCAGTTGCCCGCTGTGATCCCCACGGCGCCGGTCGTGGCCGAGCCGAGCAGATCGACAGGGTTGCCGTCCATGTTGTCGTGCGAGGCCGTGACGAACTCGAAGGTTCCGGCGTGATCGGGGCGACCGTCGTCCAATCCGAGACCACCGACGTTCTCATAGATCAGCCAATAGCCGTCCTCATAGGAATTGGCGTCTCTGGAGGTCGAGAAGAAGGTGGTCCCCTGGCTTCCACAGAATCCCACGGCGACCGCCTGGCCGGGCTCCGCGCCGGAGGGGATGTAGATCTCCCCCTCCACGTTGTAGCCCGTGCCAGACGATCCGAGTGAGGCATCGCCGATGAAGGAGATCACTCCCCCGCCGGTGGTGTCGACGCAGCGGTGGACGTTGCCCCCGCTGGGGGAGGCGCCGACGCCGGAGGCACCGACAGAGAAGGCCTGGAACGTCTGGATGGCGCCGGCGGGCGCGCTGTTGAAGTTGAATGTCACGGGGATCGTGAAGGCATCCCCGTTGGCGGCGCCCGGTGTGGCAGCCATGGATGAGAAGTCGGCGCTGTTGATGTCGGTGTCGTTGCCGTCCGGATAGCGCGCCATGGTGTACGGGGCGCCACCGCTGTCAGTGCCGTAGCCGCACCGCCCGATCCAGGGCCAGCCCTCGTCGGTCACGCCCAGGGTCTCGCGCCGGATCAGGTCGTCCAGGCCACCGAACGCCTCGTAGACCACCGAGTCGTACACGCAGCCCGTCG
>JAFGKF010000370.1 GCA_016928695.1 Candidatus Sumerlaeota bacterium
ACTTGGGGCCGTCACGGTTCTTGCGGTGCAAGAACGCGTGCCGGCCCCAGCTTCTTTGGTCGTCGTTTCCCCGGGTTTCGCTCGCTTCGCTCGCTGCACCCGGGGCTATGACCTGTCGCCCCTCCGGGGCTGAGTGAGGTTGTGAAACCACCTGTAGCGATCCATGATCACCACCCAGCACTTCACCCCAGTGATCAGTGAAAAAGCTGATGAGATGCTCTTCGCAGAGGCGGCGATCTGTTTGTAGACGGTGTCGGCAGAGTCCCTCTCCTGAATTGAGAACCATGCATCCCTGAGCTCATGAATGGCTTGATGGATGAATCCAACAGCTTCCGCAAATCTCGCTTTTCGAGAGTATCTGAATTCCTCGACGATCAGAAGAGTCCAAGCAAGGCAGAGCAGCACGCTCACAGAGAGCGCGAGCGTGACACCGATGGCGGTTTCCGCCCTGTTGATCAATGAGAGTGGAACACCGATGATTGTGATCACCGCAGCGACGAAGTTCACCCACTGAAGGCCACTCAGCTGTCTGATAAAATGCGCCACCTGAATCCCCTGCTGACACTCAGCTCAGACAGAACCACTGTACTCTTTACATTCAGAGAACCATCTTGCAAGTGAAACTCAGGTGTTCAGGTGCTCCATGACCACTGAGAGGGTCACATTGGGGATATCTGAAGCAGGCATTGCGGACTGATCGCCTCTGAGTGACTCTTGCCCATGACCCAGCGTGAGGCATCCCGGCGTGTCGCGGAGCGGCTGAGGGAGGCGGGGCACAACGCTCTCTGGGTGGGGGGATGTGTGCGCGACACGCTCCTGGGCCTCGGGGCGAAGGACCACGACCTCGCGACCGACGCCCGACCGGAGCAGGTCGAGTCGATGTTCGATCACGTGGACTTCGTCGGCGCGGCCTTCGGGGTCTGCCTGGTCCGCGAGGGCGATCACACCATCGAAGTCGCCACTTTCCGCTCCGATGGACGCTACAGCGACAACCGACGCCCCGACGCCGTGCGCTTCGGCACGATCGAGGAGGACGCTCGGCGGCGGGACTTCACGGTCAATGCCCTCTTCATGGACCCGCTCACCGAGGAGGTGACCGATCTCGTCGGCGGTCTTGCTGACCTGGGTGCAAAAACGCTGCGCTGCGTGGGCGATCCGCGCGAGCGCTTCGCCGAGGATCACCTGCGGCTGCTCCGCGCCGTGCGCTTCGCGGCGCGTTTGGATTTCAGAATCGAAGGGGAGACGCTCGAGGCGCTGCGCGAGCTCGCCCCGCGGGTCACGACCGTCAGCGGCGAGCGGATCTGCGAGGAGCTGCGGCGGATGCTGGAACACGCCACGCGGCAGCGGGCCTTCGACCTTCTCGACGAGACGGGGCTGCTCGCCCACGTTCTCCCCGAGGTCGAGGCGCTGAGGGGTGTCGAGCAATCGCCGAACCTTCATCCCGAGGGCGACGTCTTCGTCCACACGCGCCTGATGCTCGAGCACTTCGCCCCCGATGCCCCGTTCGAGCTGGTTCTCGGCGGCCTGCTCCACGACGTTGGCAAGGCGCCCACGCACGCCGTCGTGGACGGCGTTCATCGCTTTCCTCTTCATCAGAGGGTGGGGGAGGAGATGGCGGAGGCAGTGTGCCGCCGCCTCAAGATGTCGACGGAGCAGACGCGCCATGTCTGTGGCCTCGTGGCGCGCCACATGAAATTCCTCGACCTCCCCGCGATGCGGCGCTCGACACGGGCGCGATTTCTCGGGGGTCCGCACATCGAGGATCTGATCGAGCTCCACCGGGTTGACATTCTGGCCAGCTGCGGAAATCTCGCCCATCACGCGCTGGCACTCGAGGAGCTCGCGCGACTGCGCGAGGAAACCCAGGGCCGTGAGGGGCTACCCGAACCGCTGCTGAGGGGGCGCGATCTCCTGGATCTGGGCATGAGCCCCGGTCCCGCCGTGGGCGCACTCCTGCGGGAGATCGAGACCGAGCAGCTGGAGGGCCACCTCACGACGCGTGAGGAGGCGCTCGAGCACGCTCGCCGTCGAATCGCCGAGACCCTCTGAATCACCCTCACCCCCCCCGCCCCCTCTCCCATGAGGCCCCCTCACCCCTGACCCCTCTCCCACGAATCACCCTCACCCCTGCCCCCTCTCCATGAAGGGAGAGGGGGAGTGATGAGGATCTTCTCTTCTGTTCCCCTCTCCCCTTGTGGGAGAGGGGTCAGGGGTGAGGGGGCTTTGTGGGAGAGGGAGAGAGATGGGCCAGGGGTGAGGGGGCTTTGCGGGAGAGGGGGCTGGGGGGTGAGGGTGGAGTCCTGAGAGAGGGGGAGAGTGTGATCTGAGTCACAGCATCCTTGCACGGGGGCCATTTATCTGTGTTCATCCGTGTTGATCTGTGGTTGATTTCTGACCCATGAGAATTGGCATCGTCTGCTACCCCACCTACGGTGGCTCCGGCGCGCTGGCGACCGACCTGGGAACCCACTTGGCCGCGCGGGGTCACTGCGTCCACATCATCTCCTACGAGATGCCCTTCCGCCTGACACGCGGCATGGGCGACCGCGTCTTCTTCCACGAGGTGCCAATGACCGATTACCCGGTGATGACGCACCCCTATTACTCGCTGAACCTCGCGGTGAAGATCGGGCAGGTGACGGAGGAGGCGGACCTCGACATTCTCCACGTCCACTACGCCGTCCCGCACGCGGTCTCCGCCCATCTGGCGCAGGAGATGCTCGCGCCCCGGTCGCTGCCGATTGTGACCACGCTCCACGGCACGGACATCACGCTGGTGGGCACAGCCCCGGCGTATCAGCCGATTGTCCGCTTCAGCATCGACCAGAGCGACGCGGTCACCGCGGTGAGCCACTGGCTCCGCGATCAGACGATCGAACACTTCGCGCCGCAGCGCGAGATCAGGGTCATCCACAACTTCATCGACACCGAGCGCTTTCAGCCCCGCCGGGCCGATGGCGAGGCGCGGCGCCGCCTCGCGCGGGACGACGAGAGAATCGTCATGCACATCTCCAACTTCCGCCCCGTCAAGCGCCTGGTGGATGTGATGGAGATCTTCGTGCGCATCGCGCGGCAGATGCCGTCGCGCCTGATCCTGATCGGCGATGGCCCCGACCGCGAGGTGGCCGCGACGGTGGCCCGCTGCAATGGCATCGCGGACCGCGTCGTCTTCCTCGGCAAGCAGTCGGAGATCGAGAGCCTTCTCCCCCTCGCCGATCTGTTCCTTTTCCCCTCGGATCACGAGTCATTCGGTCTCGCGCCCGCCGAGGCGATGGCGTGCGAGGTGCCCGTTGTGGCCTCGGACTCCGGCGGGCTGCCCGAGGTGATCGACCATCGCGAGACGGGCTTTCTCGCGCCCGTCGGGGCGGTCGAGGAGATGGCGGAGATGGCCCTCCGGGTGCTCGGCGATGCCGATCTGGCCCAGCGCATGGGGCGCGCGGCGCGGAGGGCGATCCACGGGCGCTTCTCGCCTGAGATGATTCTCCCACACTACTTGGATCTCTACCGAGAGATCATCACGGCCGCGGGACGCGTTTTCGAGGAGAAGTGCGAGGTCTCCTCCCACTGATATTTCCGTTGCGTCCCCCCGGTCCCCTGGCCAGAGTGCGAGGTCTTTTCCGGGAGTGACATGACATGATCTCGCTGATTCAACGCCTGGCGCTCGCCGCCGCATCGACCTCTGAGGAGGCCCCCCCTCCGGCGGAGGGTCTGAAGGGCTTCGCCGAACAGCATCCGCTGCAGATGATGGTGATCCTCGTCGGGTTCATGATCCTGATGTGGTACCTGATCCTCGGCGGTCCGCAGAGGCGCCAGGCTCAGCAGCGAGAGGCGATGATCTCCGCCGTTCAGAAGGGCGACAGGGTCGTCACCATCGGCGGCATCCACGGGAAGGTGAAAAAGGTCGACCGTGAGGCCCAGACCGTGACCGTCGAGGTCAGCAAGGGGGCGGAGATCGACTTCTCGCAGGCGGCGATCAGCACGATCCATCGAGCACGGAGCGAGAGCCCCGAGACCGAGCGCGGCTGAGCGGGGGCGCTCCATGGGCACCTTCGAGCAGCGCCTGGTGGATCTCTTCGCGGAGATTCATCCCCTCGACCAGATCGCGCGTGCGGGATTCGTTCTCCGCGGCGTGGCGGAGCCCGAGTCGGTCGCCGCGCACAGTCACTTCGTGTCGCTGATGACGCTTCTCATCTGCGATGAGCATCCCGATCTCTTCGACCGTGAGCGCGCCGTGGCGATGGCGCTGATCCACGACCTCTGCGAGGCGCGGCTGATGGACATCCCCATGCCGACGGGTGACGCGCACCTCAGCGAGGTCAAGGACGAGGTGGAGCAGGCGATCACCGAGGAGCTGTTCGAGGGATTCCCCCCGCGCTATGGCGAGCTTCACCGGGAGCTCATCGAGCTGAAGACGCCCGAGGCCAAGCTGGTGCGTGGCATCGACAAGGCGCAGATGATGATCAAGATCCTCTGCTACGAGCGCGAGGGGCGAGGCCGCCTCGGGGAGTTCTGGGAGAGCCCGAAGAACTTCCCCGACTATGGGCTCGCACCGCTGAGCGATCTCTTCGACGCCATCTGCCGGGCCGCGGGGCGGGAGCGGCCCACGTCCTGATTCCAATGACAGCCGTGTCGGTCTCAAAGACCGACACGAAGAGGCGCTGCCTGAAAGGCAATGGAGCGCCGGCGCCCTCGCCGGCATTCGCAGTGTCGGCCTGAAAGCCCGACACGAATAGGCGTTCCATCATTCGATTCAGCCCGCTTCAGCGGGTGCCTCTTGGCCTCTGGACTTCGGACTTCGACGAGCTCAGTCGAGTCGCGAGCTCC
>JAFGKF010000371.1 GCA_016928695.1 Candidatus Sumerlaeota bacterium
ATCCATACGTGTCGGGCCGACTCGACGGGGTTTGGGAAGCGGTTCGGCTCGATCTCCTAGCGGAGGAGATCGCCCACGATGCGGCACGGGTCTCCGAGGAGGCTCTGCGCGAGAGGTACGAGCGGAACACGGAGGCACTCGCAGGGCCTGAGCGGAGGCGTCTGTGGGCCATCTTCATCGATGCGGGGGCCGATCCCACCGAGGAGGATCGGCAGGCGGCTCGGGAGCGGATCGAGACCGCCCAGCAGCGCCTCGCATCCGGCGAGGATTTCGCGGAGTTGGCGGAGGAGATGGCGGAGGGACCGTCCCGTGACAATGGGGGTGACTTCGGGCCTCTGAGCGAAAGGGAGCTCCCCGCCCTCACGCGGGCCACAATCTGGTCCCTTGCAGAGGGAGAAATCAGCGAAGTTGTGGATCTGCCCCATGGATTCGCGATCTTCCGGACCACGGACTGGGAGCAACCCTCACCCCCCTCATTCGAGGAGTCGCGCATTGATCTGATCGCCGAGCTCAGGGAGCAGCTTCTCGTATCTCATCGGCTGAACTGGAGGGAAGAGCGCGGTGTCGAGATCGCCGAGTTCGCGGTCGGCGAGGAGGTCTCACCCGAGGCGGTGATCCTGGTCATCGGTGACCAGACTTGGAGGGAGTCGGATCTCGATCGGTGGCTCGATGCGCGCGTCCGCCCCAATCTCGTGGGCACAATCAGCGATGAGGATCGTGTGTTCCACCGCATTCGGTTCCAGGAGCAACACGTCGAGCGCGAGTATGTCCGCTCCATTGTTCTCCGAGATGAGGAAGCGGCCCGCTGGCGCTGGGAAGCCCGGCGGAACCACACTCTGGCACAGAGTCTGATCTCAGCCATCATCGAGGAGTGCACTCCGGATGATGAGGCGCTCCAGCGGATCCTCGATGCTCACTGGCGCGATTGGCCCTTCTCCATCGATCGCCTTGTCTCGACCATTCTCATCTCCACGGCCCCCCGGGGGGAGGGCGTGCCCCGATACTATGGCATGCAGAGGGCTGAGGAGCGTCTTGCAGAGCTGACTGCTCGGCTCGAGGCGGGGGAGGATTTCGCCGCGCTGGCCGGTGAGTTCTCCGATCATCCGAGTGGGGCGTCAGACGGAGGAAGGGTGGGCTGGATCCATGAGCCCTCGCGGGCGATGTTCGATGTGCCGCTCCAGGGCACCGAGGTCGGTGATATCACCGAGCCTCAGCTCTTCTCGATGGGCTATGTGATTCATCTCGTCGAGGACATGCGCCCCACACCGCTCAGCGAGATACGGAATGAGCTTCTGGGAGTGTGGCAGAACCAGGCCGCCCAGAATGCGATCGAGACCCTGATCGCCGCACTCGGTGGCGAAAGCGAGCCCGACTGGAGAGCTCTCATCGAGGACTCGGTGCGCTCGACCACCGCGTCCATGGCGCAGTGACAAAAGGGAGGGCACAATCTTCAGATGCCACACCCACGCGAGCTCCTGATCCGCCATCCGGAATCCCCGATCCTGACGTGGCAGGACTGTCCGATCCCGGTCAACGCCGTCTACAATCCCGGTGCCGCCAGGGTGGGGGAGCGATACCTGCTGCTCCCGCGGGTGGAGGACACGCGGCGTGACAACCGCCTCCACTGCGCGTGGAGCGATGACGGCGTCCACTTCACCCTCGAGCCGAATCCCGCCCCGATCCCCCTTCCCGAGGAGGACCGGCCCTTCGAGTATCATCAGTACGATGCCCGGATCACCCCTCTGGAGGGGGAGTTCTTCATCGCCTATTGCGCCCAGGGATTCGATGAGACGCATCGGATCGCGCTGGCCCGCACGGGGGATTTCGTGACCTTCGAGCGGGTGGGTTTCATCACAGAGCCCTACTGCCGCAACTGCGCTCTCTTCCCCGAGCGGATCGGAGGGATGTACGCACGCATCGATCGCATGATGAGCGGCGACCTGATGCGCAACTTCGTGACGCTCTCGCCCGACCTGATCCACTGGGGGCAGTCGCGCCCCCTCGATCTGGCGCCGCAGACCTGGATGCGGAACAAGTGGGGCGTTGGGCCACCCCCCATCCGGACGGAGAGGGGCTGGCTGATGATCTTCCACGGGGTCTGGGAGGCGATCGATCCCGTCTATCGTCTGGGTGTCGCACTGCTCGACCTGGAGGAGCCCTGGCGTGTGATCGGCCAGTGCCCGGACTTCATCATGACCCCGACCACGGATTTCGAGCGGATCGGCGAGGTCAACAACTGCATCTTCGCCAACGGGGCCATCGTGGAGCCCGATGGCAGCGTCAAAGTCTACTATGGCGCCGCCGACACCTGCATCGGGCTGGCGACAGGGAGCGTGGAGGAGATGATAGAGGCCTGCCTCTGGTGACAGCCGGAGCGTATGAGACGCCGTGCATTGGCGTCATCTGAAATGGAGAGGAAAATCATGAGAGCTCGACTCATTGCCCTGTGCCTTGCACTCCTCGGAGTCGTGGGAGTGGTCCAGGCGGCGGACCCCGAGTTCCGCGCGATCTGGATCACGCGGTTCCAGTGGCCGAGTGCCGATCAGGCGTCGGCGGAGAGGAACATCACCGAGATCCTCGAATCGACAGCGGCGGAGAACTTCAACGCCGTTCTCTTCCAGATCCGTGGCCAGTGCGATGTCCACTATCCGAGCCCGTATGAGCCCTGGACCAGCGACTATGGCTGGCAGGACCCAGGTTTCGACCCCGTGGCCTTCGCGGTGGATGAGGCGCATCGCCTGGGTCTGGAGTTTCATGCCTACATCAACACGCACACGATGGCCTCGCCGCGCCCCCCTCTCCACACCGAGCCGGAGCATCTCTACAATCTCCATGGCCGACCCGGGGTGGAGGAGAGCTGGGTGATCCACGATGAGTCGGGCAATCCCGTCGGCAACTCCGACGAGGCGGAGGCGGGCGGCTATGTCTGGCTGAGCCCCGGTGTCCCGGGGGCGGAGGCCTGGACGCGGCGGGCGGTTCTGCACGTGGTCGAGACCTACGACGTCGATGGGGTTCACTTCGATCGGATCCGGACCCCCGGCGCGCAGTACTCCCATGATCCGATCACCCAGGCCCG
>JAFGKF010000070.1 GCA_016928695.1 Candidatus Sumerlaeota bacterium
GCCCAGCCGCGACTCGTCCACCGCTCCTCCTTCGTCGCCGTGCCCGATCTCGGCTCCGCGGTGAGAGCGCTGCGCCTTCTCGGCGATCGCGTGCGCGAGACCACTGTTCTCGAGATCCCCTCGATGAGCCCCGGCGAGTACCGAGTCCCCACTGCGCCGGATTCTCATCTCACCCTTCATCGGGTCACCGAGACTCCCAATCAGATGACGGCCGAGATCGAGGCCCCCGCGGGGTGGATCGTCCTGCGCGACCAGATCCTCCCCGGCTGGCGGGCCTGGATCGATGACTCTGAGGTCCCCATCACCCCCGCCGATGTTCTCTTCCGAGCCGTGGAGTGGCCCGGGGGGCGGCACACCCTGCGCTTCGCCTTTGAGCCCACATCATTCCGCCTCGGGTGGTTCATCAGCCTGGTCACCGGTGCCGCTCTGCTGGCCATCACTCTCCGCCGCAGGGAGCGGATCTCACCCCGCCGCTGAGCCGGATCATCACCCGCCCCATTTTACGAGAATTGCTTACAGTGGCCCGTTTGACGGGCCCGCGCACCGGGCGTAGACATGAGAGCACAGGATATCCTCGGGAAGGAGTGTGTCATGCAATCAGCGATTCGAATCTTTTTGGCTCTCGCTCTCAGCCTCACGGGAGGAGGCGCCTGGGCCATCGATATCATTGTGGAGGACTTTGCCTCCGGCGACAACGGCACCCTGCCAACCTCTCTCACCGGGGAGTGGGACCCGGGGGTTGATCTGATCGTCCAGGATCTCGCCACACTCGGAATCCCCGCGGATCACACCGGGGGCGACGGCTATGCCCTGCAGGTGGCCGACCTGGGGGAGGGCGGGTACAACTTCGTCTATCCGGCGAGCACGGCGAACGACACGACAACTGACCAGACGATCTCGTCTTGGATCTACTATGACTCGACGCTCAACTCCGGCAACGAGACAGACTGGGGCGTGTTTGTGCGCTCCTCCGTCCGCCCGGCCTTCTACGGGGACGGAACCGGCGACAGCCGGGAGGCCTACTGGTTCCTGGTCACGCATGACTCCAGCTGGGGCTCCTACGTTCCCACCGATGCCCATGCCTTCATTCTGAAGCGCTCGGGCGGAGCGTGGGTGCAGCTCGGCTCGGAGGGAACCACCGCGCTGTCCGACGGCTGGCATGAGATGACGCTCACGGCCGAGGGCAGCACCATCTCCGGCTACATCGACGGTGTCCTCGAGGTTCAGGCGACCGACACCGATTTCACTGCGGGATATGCGGGGCTCGTCGCGTATCTCGGAAGCAACACGACAGACGTGATCGTCCACGACAACTTCACCTGGACCGCTCCCGATCCCACACCGCCACCCCAGACCGCCCTCGAGCCCCCCTTCGAGCTCATCGGCAGCTTCCCCACCGCGCTGCCCCCGCTGGCGATCGCGACTGACGGCAGCTCGCTCTACTACGCCACGTTCACCGGAGTGGCGGCCACCCCGGAGGCGGCCTACTACATCGCGTCCCCCGAGGATGAGATTGGCGGAAGCGACGTCCTCGACCACGTGCTCATCGCCACGGAGGCGAGCTTCCCCGCCACCCGTGGCTTCCAGGGCATCGGAGTGGACTCCTCGGGCAACGTCTACCTGTCAGGCGATGATGGGACGGCCCCCGGCGTGCTGCTGAAGTTCGGGCCCGCGCCGACCTTCACCCCCGATGCCACCTTCAACGCAAACGCGGTGACCAATGGGACCAACCGGTGGGGCGGCCTGGCCCTGCTGGGTGACGACGCCGTGGCCGTGGCCTACTTCAACAGCATCAACTACTTCGCCGCGGCCGATGCCAGCGTCGCCGGTTTCACCAACGTCGGCGGTGGAGTCAACTACCAGCGCGAGCCGGTCTACAACGCGGCGGACAACGTGATCTACGCCCTCAGGAACGGCAACAGCGACCCCACGATCCTGGCGGGGCTCTACGAGGGCGGGACAACCACCACCGGCAACTACACCTTCACCTCATCCGTTCTCATCGCCGACGGGGCGGTCGCCTCGACCTACGGGACCGCCACCGCCCACGGCTTTGTGGACAACAGCGTCTCACCGCCCCGCCTGTACACCGTGGACAGCCAAGCGGTCGCCTCCGGCGGCAGCGATCCGCTCGTCCGCGTGTGGGAGATCGGAGCCGGCGGTGACACACTGACGCTGCTGGGTTCCATCAACAGCGCCCTGGGTGGCACCGGCTGGACGAGCATCAGTGACTGCGTGGTGATCGGCAACTACCTCTACGTCTCGAGCAACCTCGATCAGACCATCTATGTCTACGGCGGCGCCGGAGCCACAGCGGTCGGCGATTACTCGCTCTACCGCTGAGAGCTCTGCAGGCAAATCCACTCGACGGCCCCGGGGAGCGATCCCCGGGGCCTTTTCTCATCCGAGCCTCTGTGAAAAGAGAGAGCCGCCGGACCCTGAGGATCCGGCGGCATCTCATGCTCTGGAGGGGGGAGAGTGCGTCAGCCCTTCTTCTCGCCCTGTGCACTGAGCCAAGCGGCGTGCTGGCCACGGGCGGCTTTCTGCACCTGCCCTGCCTTGATCGCGCGCGTTGAGACCCACACCTTCCGGGGCTTGCCGTCGATCAGGACGCGGATCTTCTGCAGATTGGCGCGGAACTGCCGGCGCGTCTTGTTGTGCGCGTGGCTGACATTGTTGCCGAAACGCGTGTGCTTGCCGGTGATGATGCAGCGTGCCATGGCTCTGGGGTCCTCTTCAGCGTTTTCCCACCTGACGCGAGGGAGCGGGACCCTCGCAGATCGAGCCCCCGCAGTGCAAGAGGAAAATCAGTCTCCCCTGGAACAGTGCAGGTAGATTGTGACCCACCCCTGCGCCTCCTGCGCTGCATGGGATACCGGGGGCTGGGGGTACTGCGCAGGGC
>JAFGKF010000071.1 GCA_016928695.1 Candidatus Sumerlaeota bacterium
ACCCATGCCGTCCGCGTCGCCTTGGCGACGACCCCTCTGCTGGTCATCACTCCCCTGCTGGCCGGTGACCTCGATCCGCCCGGTTCCCCCATGTCGACGCCCGGCCCCGAGCCGCGCGTTGCCGTCAACGCGGACAACACGCCGGGGGACAGCGATTCCAAGTTCCGGATCACCTCGCCGGGCTCGTATTATCTCACAGACAACATCAGACTCGGCGTCGCCTGGAACGCCATCGAGATCGGCGCCAGCAATGTGACACTGGATCTCAATGGCTTCACGCTGGGGCGCAGCTCCTTCATTCAGCAACCACCTCTCAGCGGAATCGTGGCGGACTCCGGCGTCGAGAACGTCGCTGTGCGAAGCGGGACTGTCGTGGGTTTCACTCAGGTCGGCGTGGACCTGTCAAATGCCAGAAACACCCTGGTCGACCAGATCATCGTGAGCAGCAGCGGCGATGATGGGATATGGACCGGGGAGAACAGTGTGGTGACCCGCTGTGTGGCCGAGGACAACGGAGGGGCCGGAATCCATGCCGGTGGGGGCGGCATTGTCGACCAGTCCATCGCGAGCGGCAACGACGATGATGGGATGTCGACCGGAGCGAGCGGCGTGGTGACCCGCTGCGTGGCCGAGGGCAACGGAGGAACCGGAATTCACGCCGGTGAGGGCAGCGCATTGGAGTCGTGCACTTCCATGTCAAACACTGAGGACGGGATCCACGTTGGCTCCGGATCCACAATCAGAGGATGTGTGGCTTCTCGGAACACGTTCAACGGATTCCACGCGGGGACAGGCAGCACTGTGGTCGGCTGCACGGCGTTCGACAATGAGCAGAGTGGCATCTCCACGGGAGGGAGCACCGTTGTGCAGTGCACCGCGAGGGAAAACACCTCTCATGGGATCTTTGCAGGGGCGGGTTGCCTGATCCTCAACAACACCTGCAGCAACAACGGCGTGGGCACAGGCGACGGGGCAGGGATCTGTGTGACGGGCACCCCTCTTTCCCGGGTGGAGGGCAACAGCGTCAGCGGCAACGACCAGGGCATCGAGGTCGAGGCCGGCGACTGCATCATCATCCGCAACATCGCCTCGGGCAACACCACAGACTACGATCTGAATGCGGCCAATCCCAGGGGACCCATCATCGACGTGAGCGCCGGCGGCGACATCACCTCCACCAATCCCTGGGCCAATTTCTCATTCTGACCCTCGCCCCACCGGCCGATCCCAGCCAAGGGCAAAGACGTGGGCACATCCATGATCGGTTCGGCGACCTCGGTCTTGGAGACACTGACGATGATTTGCTCGGTCGTGAATCTCCTCTTGGGCACGGTCCTGCCTCTCCTTTGAGCGATCAGAGGGGACAGTCCTCACATTCCCTCTGGTGGCGTTCAAGGGGGTTAGGCCAGCCGATCCTTTTCGTGCTGTACATCCGAAGTCCGCCTCTGAATTTCACCCATGCGGCTGCTGATCATGTCACTCTGCGCCGACACACTTTTCCTCGGTGAGACAAGCTTTGGGCGGGTCCGTCTTTGCCGCGCGGGCGAATGGGCTGCTCTCTCATCTGCATCACAGCGAGTTCGCCACGCGCCGGAAATGGAGGCCACTCATGGAGAGCATCATGGCCACCTGAAATTGACGCGGCCTTCGCAGGAGCGTTGCCGCGCAGAAACGCCAGTAGGCCAATCGCCCCGGGTGCCAGATTCCGAGGAGCCATATGGACTTGATCCACCCCTCGAGGCTCGACCACGACATTCGCATGCGGGGACCACGCGACCGCATGTTGCTCAGGAAGGTCCACGCGCGGTCATAGTACGCGCGCGGCTCGTAGAGTTTTTTCACAAGGGCCCGATATCCATCAATGAGGGCCTTGCGATCCATCCTGGGGTGAAAGTTGAGTGCCAAGAGATCCATGTTGTCCCCGGTGCAATCGGAATCGGAAAGCCGGCCCTCCTTCGCAAGCCGGATGTGCAGTTTCGTGCCAGGCAAGGCATTCAGCAGTCCGACCATGGCGGTGACGACGCCCGAGCGCTGGATGAATTCGAACTGGCGCCGAAAGATGTCCGCGGCATCGTTGTCGAAGCCGACGATGAATCCTCCCATGACTTCGAGTCCGGTGCTCTGGAGCCTCTGGACCGACTGCACCAGATCTCGGCGCGCGTTCAGCATCTTGCGGCACTCAATGAGACTCTCGACGGAGGGCGACTCAAAACCGACGAAGACCCGCTTGAAGCCCGCCTCGACCATGAGCTTGCAGAACTCGAGGTCGTCGGCCAAGTTCACCGAGGCCTCGGTCAAAAAGCCCATCCTGCTGCCGGTGCGCGCGCGCCACTCAATGATGGCGGTGAGAAGGGCACTCGCGGCCTTCTTGTTCCCGATGAAATTGTCGTCCACCAGAAAGATCATGTCCTTCCAGCCGTGCCGGTGGAGTGCATCGATCTCTGCGACAACCTGCTCCGTCGTCTTGGTGCGGGGCAGATGCCCGTACATCACCACGATGTCGCAGAACTCACAGTCGAACGGGCAGCCGCGCGAGAACTGAATCGGCATGGTCAAGTAGTGTCTCAGGTCGATCAGGTCCCACCGCGGAATCGGGACGCGGGTGATATCGGGCCGCTCGGGGGCCGAGTAGGTGTGTTTCAGCGTCCCGCGCACCATGTCCTCGATCAGCTGAGGCATCAGATCCTCGGCCTCACCCAGGACGAAGTGGTGGATGTCCGGAAAGCTGGCATGGTCGGTCGCGAACACCGGCCCCCCGGCGATCACCGGCGTGGAGAGGCGATGGCACCGCGCCACTATCTCGTGGATGGAAACCCTGTGAATGATCATCCCACTGACCATCACATAGTCCGCCCACTCGATGTCATCCCCGATGAGCCGATCAACATTCATGTCGATCAGTTTGATCTCCCAATCGTCCGGCAGCATGGCGGCGACCGTCAGAAGCCCCAGGGGGGGATGAGCGGAGCGCTTGCAGACGAGGCCCAGCACATACTTCAGGCTCCAGAAGGTGACCGGCGTCTCGGGATAGACCATGAGGATTCTCATCAGTTCGACTCACCGTGGTGCAGTGCGTTGTTGGTGGGCCTGATCCCCTCCAGGGCCCGCTGTGCACGGTCAACGGTCTCCAGGGTGCCCTCGACAAAGAGGAGAAAGCGGTGATTTGCCAGCTCCGCCGCATAGCGAGAGATGTTGCTCAGGGGGATGCCGATGAGTGTGAGCACCCGCTCGATTGTCTCCGGCTCCGGCGGGGAAGCGGATTCGGCCGCCTCGGCGATCAGGGCCCGAACGATGCCGCCAGCCAGAAGCATGGGCCCGCTCTCGAAAATCCAGAGCCCACCTTTCCCCGGCATCTCGTGCCATGCCTTCTCCCAGAAATCCCCGTGCCTCCCGCCATACAGGATTGCACCGTCCGAGCGGAATGGACCTATCTCCTGGGGGGCGTTCCAGTCATCCCGCGCCATGAGGGAGAGCAGTCCCTTGCCGATACCAGACGCCTCCAGATGCACGACGGCCTCAGAGATCTGTTCGTGAGTCGTGAAGATCGAAACGCACATGTGCCTGTCAGCCATGAGAGACTCCATCGTTGCCCCCCTGCTGATGATCCGACAGCGCATG
>JAFGKF010000372.1 GCA_016928695.1 Candidatus Sumerlaeota bacterium
ACCAGGTTGCCCAGCCCGTTGGCCAGATCCGAGTGATAGCGCGTGTGGATCCCCTCGGGATCGTAGTTGCCGTCGCCCCCGAAGTCGTTCTCGCGAAGCAGGCCATAGCGCAGCGCCTCGGGGCCGTAGTGCTCGACGATCTCCATCGGGTCGACGACGTTGCCCGTGCTCTTGCCCATCTTGCGCCCCCCCATCTGGAGGAAGCCGTGGGCGAAGACGTGGCGCGGCGGCGCAATCCCCGCGGCGTGAAGCATCGCGGGCCAGAGGACGGTGTGGAATTTGGTGATGTCCTTGCCGATCACGTGGACGTCGGCCGGCCACCACTTGGCGAACTTCTCCTCGTCGGCCCCGTAGCCGATCGCGCTGATGTAGTTGAGCAGCGCGTCGAACCAGACATAGATCACGTGCCCCTCGACGTCGGGGACGGGGATGCCCCAGTCGAGCGACGTTCGGCTGACGCAGATGTCGCGCAGGCCCGGCCTCAGGTAGGAGTTGAGCATCTCGTTGCGCCGGACCTCGGGCGCCAGGAAGTCCGGCCGATCGGCGAACAGCTGCTCCGCCCAGTGCTGGTAGGACGAGAGGCTGAAGAACATCGCGTCCTCGCTCTGCCACTCGACGGTCTTGCCGCTCTCGGGGTCGGCCTGGATCTCCCGCGCCTCCTTCTCGGTGACGAAGTTCTCGTCCTGGATGCAGTACCACCCCTCGTACTTGCCCATCTGGATGTCGCCGTGCGCGTGGACCTTTTCCCAGAAGGTCTGGACGGCGCGCTGGTGGCGGCGATCGGTCGTGCGGATGAAGTCGTCGTTGGAGATCAGCAGGCGGCCGAACGCGCGCTGGAACGCCAGGCTGTTGCGATCGGCCAGCGCCTTCGCCGTCACGCCCTCCCGCTCGGCCGTGCGGGCGATCTTCATCCCATGCTCGTCCGTGCCCGTCAGGAAGAAGACATCATCGCCCCTCAGGCGGCGATACCGCGCGAGGACATCCGCGCCCACGGTCTCGTAGACGTGCCCGATGTGGGGCGGGCCGTTGACGTAGTGGATCGCAGTGGTGATGAAGAACTTGGCCATGACTCTCTCTCGCCGTCGGGAGGGGGAAGAGTGCGCTGGGAGGCCGATCCTGTCAACCCGCCGATCACATCCCCCAGGGGATCGGATCCCGATTCCCCTTGCCAGTCCCCGATGCGTGTTCTTTCCTGCCCCGAGATCGGATCCCTGGGGGGAAACCATGGGACTCAGAGATCTTTTCAAGAGGAAGACGGAGGAGCCTGATCGCAGACCGCCTGTCGCCCGTGGCGACGCCGCCCGGGCAGCCCCGGTCAAGCGCTCCACCCCCGCGAAGAGAAAACCCCCCGTCCGGATGATCAGAGTCGGCGACAAAGAGCGTCCCGCCCCGCTCTCCTATCAGCATCGAACCTCGGAGCACCTGCACTATCTGCGCAAGCCGGTCGAGGACTGGGGTGAGGTCGACCTCTTCGACTACTGGCTGGATCTCAATCACAATCTCCCCGCGGGCATTTCCCGGGCCAAGGACATGCCTCTCTTCGATCGCCCGCGGATGGACCTCGAATTCGAGTGGCTCTGGAAAGTGCTCACCGAGGCGCGCGGGTACCGCCCTGCGGACGTTGCACTGCTCCTGCGCTGGGGGTTCATCAGCGGAGAGCTCGACCGCCACTTCGAGCGGCACGGCATGCTGGGTCACAAGAGCATGATCCCGGGCTTCGAGGAGAAGACCGAGGTGCGCGAGGGGATCCCCGTCCGCGCCTTCAGGGATCCCGAGGGCGAGTGCGCCCACGCCATGGCCCAGTGGGAGTTCAAAAATCTCGACAGCATCATGGAGCTCATGGCGCGCACCTTTGGCTTCCCCACGGTCCTGATCACCATCCGGGGAATCAATCCCAGGCTCGGCCCCGACCTGATCAAGCACGCCAGCCAGTTCATCAACCGCGAGCGCGCCTATCTCGACGAGATCGCCCTCATGCGGTCACTGCACGGCGAGGTCCCCGGCGCCTGCCCTCCCGACGAGTTCTTTCTGGAGAGATGAGCCTCTCTCCCCGCGCCCCGGGGAGATCATCGGCGGGAAAAGCGCAGGCGCACCAGCGTCCACATCGCCTTCCAGATCTCGCGCTTCGAGATCTTCGATTTGCCACGCAGCCGATCCACGAAGTGGATGGGTGATTCGCGGATGCGGGCCCCGGCCCGCTGGCACCGATACAGAACCTCCGTCAGGTAGGAGTAGCCGGTGCTCTGAATGCGGTCGAGATCGATCCGCTGCAGAGTGGACAGCCGATAGCAGCGAAATCCCGAGGTGCAGTCGTGGGCCCGCATCCAGAGAATGGTCCGCGCCAGCAGATTGGCCGTGCTGCTCAGCACCTTCCTGTGCCAGGGCCAGTTCGAGATCCCTCCCCCGGGGACGTAGCGCGAGCCGATCACCACGTCGGCCTCGGGGGCGAGCCGCCACATCTCAGGCACGTGGTCGGGGCTGTGGCTGAAGTCCGCGTCCATCGTGAAGACGAACTCATGGCCCCGCTCCGCCGCCTGGTCGAATCCCGCGCGATAGGCCGTGCCCAGACCCAGCTTGCGACCGCGATCGAGCAGATGCACACCCGGATCGGTCCGCTGCACCTCGCGCACCGCGTCCGCCGTGCCGTCGGGTGAGCCGTCGTCCACCACCAGGATCTCGAATGCCGGAGAGCTCTCCGTGGCGGAGCGAAGCCCCTGGATGAGCGCCGCGATGTTCTCCACCTCGTTGAAGGTCGGGAGCACGATGAGCGCGGTCGGGCCCGTGCTGCTGATGGAGGGTGCACTGTTCATCGCAGTGGAAGGCCTGCCGGCATCGTCTCACCCGACCTTTTCTGACTCAGAGTGTCAACTCCGGTGCTCATCTCCCTGGAGTTCGGTTGCCCCGGCGCGGTGCCAGGAGCAGCGTCACCACAGCGGCCAGCACGGCCGCTCCGCCGAAGAGTGTCCCCGCGTGCGGGATCTCACCCACGGCGAGCGCGACCCAGAGGGGATTGAGCACCGGCTCGATGAGATTGAGAAGACTCGCCGTGAGCGCTCGGGTCGTGCGCAGTCCCCGCTGGAAACACCAGTAGCCGCTGCCCAGCTGGAAGAGGCCCAGATACACGAGGATGAGCCAGCTGAGAGCCGGGGCCGCTCCCCCGGCGCCGATCAGCGCGGGTGCTCCGATCAGCGCCGCGAGCAGATTGCCCCAGAACATGCACTGAAGAGGCGCGCGGGCGAGCTCCACTGTGAGGTTCCCGTGCTCAGAGCGGCTGAGCTTTCGGAGAACGATCGTCAGGGCGGCGAATCCCACACCCGAGCCGAGCGCCAGGGCATCGCCGAGCATCGCGCGCGAGGGTGAGCCACTCGACACCGACAAGGTGAGGCTCGGCGCCAGGCAGAGCACCACGCCGGTCCCACCGATGGTGAGGGACACGAGCTCGCGTGCCGTGGGGCGGACACCGATGAAGGTCCAACCCGCGAGAGCGATCCACAGCGGGGCTGTGTACTGGAGGATGATCGTGTTGGCGGCGGTGGTGAGAAGATTGGCCACGACATAGCTGGTCACCACGAAGGCGTAGATGCCCGCGCCCGCCATGACCCAGCGCCGCTGCTCCCGGCGGGGGAAGACCTCTCCGCGGAGAAGGGCGAGGAAGATCAGGCAGGCCAGGGCTGATCGGCCACCACTCACCGCCCAGGGGCCCAGATCGCCCAGGAGTTTGACGCACATGCCCCCCGTGCTCCACAGCAGGGCGGCCAGGAGAATCAGAAGCTGTCCCCTGCGATCGGGGCTCACGACGGAGTGGCCTGCTTCCCCCGCAGGGCTCCGACGGTGGTGAGCGCGCTCTCGAGGGCCAGCTGCGCGTCGATGGTCCGATCGGCCAGCGGCCAGAGCCGTTCGATCTCGTCGCCCAGGGTGCAGAGCAGCGGGACAGACCATCCATCACTCGGTGGAGCGGTGATCCCGCGCGTCAACAGATCAGGTTCCCCCGGCGCAGCGGAGGCCACGAGGCGATCTCGGAGCCACAGCCGCGCCCAGCGCAGCGCGGCCACCAGCGGCGTCTCCTCCGTGGTCTTCGAGCGCTTGCCCACCGCCAGCAGGCGTGCCGCGGTGTCGAAGATCCCACCGAAGTCCCCCGCGATGAAGCGCTCCATCGCCTCATTCACCTCACCCAGATGCGACTCCCACTGCGCCAGAGGCAGCGCCAGCGCGGCCCCGGGGCGCCCCTCGCTCCACCGCGCCGCGAGCTCCGCCTGGCTCGGCTCGAGGCCCTGACTTTGAACGAGCCAGGGCACCAGCTCCTCGCTGGGCACGGGCCCAAAGCGCAGCGGAGTGCATCGCGAGATCACCGTCGGCAGGAGAGCCGAGCGCCGATGCGAGATCAGGAGGAACTTGCAGTGGCTGGGCGGCTCCTCCAGGACCTTGAGCAGCGAGTTGGCCGTCTGGGGATTCATCCGCTCCGCCCCGTCGATGATCACGACCTTCCACGGCGACTCGATCGCGCTGAGCGGCGCCAGGCGCTCGACCTCGCGGACGTCGTCGATCTTGATCTGAAGCGCCTTGCCCGCCCGCATGTCGGGGCGCAGGCACAGGATGTCGGGATGCGAGGAGCGCGCGATCTTCGCCACTGTCCGGCGTGCCTCCTCGTCCCCGGGAGGCCACTGGCCGGCCATCAGATGCTTGGTGATGGCGACGGCGAAACCCATCTTGCCCACGTGCTCAGGGCCATGGAGCAGGAGGCCATGGGGAAGCCGCCCCTCGGTCAGCGCGCGCTGAACGGCATCGCGGACAAGCCCATTGCCCACCAGCGTCTCCCAGGTGTGGCGGGCCTGATCGCTCGGCAGCGGCTCGAGCGGCATCTCAGAACGCCCCCCGCCCGAGAACGACGGCGGGGATCGTCCGAAGCAGAATCGAGAGATCGAGCCAGAACGACTGGTTCTTGATGTAGTAGAAGTCGTACTCGAGATTGAGCGACAGCGGGAGATTCTTGCGCCCGATCACCTGCCAGAGCCCGGTGAGTCCCGGCTTCACGAAGAGACGCCGCCGCTGCCACTCCTCGTAGCGGTTGACGATGAACGGCATCTCCGGGCGTGGACCGACAAGGCTCATCTCTCCGCGCAGCACGTTGAGCAGCTGGGGCAGCTCATCCAGACTCGTGCGGCGGAGCCAGGCGAGCGAGGAGATGATCCGCGGATCGTCCCCCGTGTCGGGGGCCTTCGCCTGGGGATCGGCATCCGCCCGCATGGTGCGGAATTTGTGCAGGCGGAAAGGGCGGCCATCCTTGCCGACGCGGACGTGGCTGAAGATCGCCGGCCCCGGCGAGCTCCGCCGAATGCGCCAGGCGATCCAGAGCCACAGAGGAGAGAGAGCGACCAGCAGCACCAGGGCGCCCGTGATGTCGAACAGCCTCTTGAGAGTGGCCTGGTGCCACTCGAGGTGCCCGTCGGGGATGGGGATCACGGGAATGTCCCCGATCTCGTCGACTTTGATCTCGTGCGTGATCACCTGAAGCATGTTCGAGACGAGCTTGAACGTCGCGCCCTTGCCCTCGGCCTTGACAATCAGGCTCAGGGCGTCGCTGAGAGGCAGAGAGGGGATGGCGATGAAGACCTCCTCGATGCCCAGGCGACCGATCAGCTCCGGCAAGCTGCGCGATGAGCCGAGCACAGGGCGGCCATCGATCTCCCGCCCCTGTTTCGACGGGTCGTCGTCGATGAATCCCACCAGATCGAAGCCCACCTCCGGGTGCTCGAGAAGGCGGCCCATCACCTCGCGGCCCGTCTGACCCGCCCCGACGATCGCCGCCCGCGTCAGCCCCATCCCGCGGCGGAAGTGCGACTGCTTGATCATCCGCAGGGCCGAGCGCGAGGCGAAGAGCCACAGGAAGAGAAGGAAAGGCATGGAGCCGACAACCGACCGGCCCAGATCGAGCCCCTTGAAAAAATAGGCCATCGCCATGGTGCAGATCAGACCCCAGAAGCACGTGCGGAAGATGTTGATCAGGTTGTTGAGCTGACTCGTCTTCTGGCGGTGCGCATACAGCCCGTTGTTCAGGTTGACCGAGAGCCAGATGAGGACGATAAACGGCAGGGCGAGGCGGTAGTTGCCCGGGTCGTTGACCGGGTACCCGTAGAGGTGCGTCATCCAGACGCGGACCTCGTAGGCCAGATACCAGCAGACAATGATGGCCAGGGTGTCGGCCAGCGCCAGCGCGAGTCCGAAACGGCGATATTTCCAGAACGGCCTCATCGGTCATCGCATCATAGAGATTCCACGGGCCCTGACAAGCGGGGAAACTCCTCCCGGGTGTCTCAGTCGCCCATCAGAGCCTCCACCGCGGCGGCGAAGATCTCCTGCCGTGTCTCCTCGTCTCCGATGCACTCGAGCGGGAAACCGAGGGAGAGCGACCGGCCCGGCGTGGGACCCTGACTCAGCACCGCCGCGCCGAAGCGGGCACGGGCATAGCGCAGCACGACCGATCCCATCGGGATCCGGACATCGTCCTCGCCCCGCTCCTCGGCCTCGATGACGCGCGTGTATCCCTCGATCGCATCGGGCGACTCACAGCCATAGATGACGCCCCGGCCCAGGCTGGACTCGAAGGTGAAATCCCCGACGGCCGCGAGCGGGCTCTGCGGCGAGACCCGAACCTCGCCGGTCGTTGTCGCCTGGTCCGCCCGCCAGCCGACGCCCAGGGTCTCCTGCAGGAACTCGACACCGCTCTCATCCAGTTCACTGGGGCCCGGCTGAACCACATCGGTGGCCCAGTGAGCACCTGAGAGGATCAGTCGCCCATCGGCCAGCAGATACTCCGTGATGATCTGGCGATCGACCGCGGGCAGCGCGGGGAACTCCGGCTCCACCAGACCCGCGTCGGCTGCCCAGGGGGGCGGGGGCGTGGTGCGCTCCTCCCCCAGAACCCAGTCGATCAGGTCGACACCGCGGGTGGCAGTGCCCCCCTCCTCCCAGGCGGCGCGGGCCTCGGCCCGGAGCGCCTCGTCGGTGGTGGCGTGAACCGTGAACCCCAGGGCGTGAAGCGGGGCCACATGCAGCGCCGCATGGTCGAAGAGGTTGCCGACCTCCGTCTCGGTCTCCAGATCGCCCGACGAGGCCCCATGGCCCGGGTCGTCGTTGGTGAAATAGGTGTCACCACTCCAGGCGTAGGCGGGGTCCCAACTCCACTGGTCACCCGTGAGACTGTGCGACGTCCCATAGCCGACACCGCGATCGATGCTGCGGTCGAAGCCCTGATGCCCCTCCTCATCGACAATCCGTGGAGGGGCGATGCGGTCAAAGGCGTCGACCAACAGCGCCGTCGGCGCATCCTCACCGCCCCAGGCGGCGGCGAGCGTCGTCGTTGGGAAGCTCTCCCCGCCGTGGTTGATCGCCGTGACGCGGAAGCAGTGGATCGCCGAGGGATCCAGGCTGCGGATCATCACCTCGGGCTCCTCGGAGAATGTCGGCTCACCGAAGCCCCCTCCCCGCGCCACCAGCCAGCGATCCCCGCGGGGACCACCCTCGCGGTGATACACCAGATAGCCCTCCGGCTCAGCGGTCGGCTCGAGCGGATCGCTCTCCGGCTGCCAGGAGAGGTGAAACTCTCCGGGGCCGGTCGCCTCGACCGCCAGGTGCGTCGGCGCGAGCGGCGCCACGATGGGATCAAAGCCGTTCTCCGAGGCGATCCACCGCAGCATCCCCTTGTAGATCGCGCGGCTCACAAGAAAGCGGAACCGTGGATCCTGGAGCGAGGTCTGGTCCTCGAAATTCTGATGCGAGGCGAGCTCGAGAAGTGCGGCGGGAACGTTGGGTGTCCGCGTCTCGGCGAAGTTCATCTCGCGCAGAGCACGCCGCGTCCAATTCGGACTGACCGAGGCCCGGATGTCCTCCACGATCTGCGACTGAATCAGATCGGCCAGCTCGCGGTTGAGCCACCGGGGACGGCCATCGGGGAACTCGGTGTCGGCCACCAGCACCTCATGCGTCTGTCGGTCCACATCACGCAGCTGCCCCGACGGCCAGTGGACCACCAGCGTCCCCACAATTCCGTCCCTGATCCCGGCGTCCGTGTGCCAGGCGAAACTCAGATCGACCGGAATGCGCTCACCCGGCAGATCGCGATCGCTGTTGGGCCCGTTGGGAGCGCCGCGGAGCCAGTTCACCCACTCGCCTCTCCCGGCGTAGTCCTGCGTGTATTCACTCCAATCCTCCCCCCGGCGGTAGGTGTGCTCCGGGGGAGCGCCCGCGTGCTGGAGCACGTACTGCGTCGCCTCGAGAACCCGCGGATAACCGCTGGTGCGTTCCCCCATCTCGACGATCCCCGTGCCCCCGCCGAGGCGCACGGCGTCCGCACTGACCGTCGCGCCCGCATCCGCGGAGCTCGCGACCAGCGACACGCTGCCCGCGTCGTGGCTCCGGCCCTCATGGAAGGCATAGGTGCCCAGATAAACCCATGTGTGTCCCCCCATTCTCTGGTTGACCCGCACCTCACTGATCCCGCCCGCATGGCGAATCACATAGGCCGCATCCGTCGCGCGATCCGGTCCCGCGCCGTAGCAGGCGGTGACCGCGTAGTCGCCATCGGCGGGGATCTCGGGCACCCAGGTGGCCACCGCGGCATCCGAGCGCTCTGGCCCCACGCACTGCGCCACGGAGTGATGACCCGCGGCATGGGGATTGACGTCCTTGGGCAGAGGCACGAGTCCCACCTGGAATCCCGGATCCTCGGCCACCGTCCATCGCCCCTGAAGATCCGCCCCCGACTCATCGTCGACGATCACCTCGTGGGTCTGGAAGTCTCGCTCACGGGGCAGCAGCGTCACCGCACCGGCGTTCTCGAGCATCGGCACGAGGAAGGGCAGCACGAAGCTCATCGGAAGCTTGTCCTCCACCGCCGTGAACATCCGCGGGCGCTGCCACGTCCAGCGGTTGTCCTCCTCACTGTGATACCATCCATGGCTGTGCCACAGCGCGATGTGGCGGCCCTCGAGTCCCTGGCTCGGTGTGATCGGAGACGGGGAGACATGGCGCACGAGCGCCGGGCCGGGCGGGGGGGGAATCTCGGCGTCGCGCGCCCGCTCCGGCCCCCCACCGCCGTGGAGTCGGGGGATGTAGTCGCTGAGTCTCTCATGCCCCGCGGTGATGACGATCTCCG
>JAFGKF010000373.1 GCA_016928695.1 Candidatus Sumerlaeota bacterium
CATCTGCACTTCGAGATCCGTCTCAACGACCGGCCGATCGACCCCGAGCCGCTTCTTCCCCCGCGCTGAGCCCCTCTCAGGCCGAATTCCCCAAGCCCATTCACTGCAACTTCAAAGATGTCAGATATCTTATCAAATGAACAGATTTCGAAGTCTTTTTTCGAAGACGGATCAAATGGCCTCTTGACACTTCGCATTCCCCTCCTCCAATGAGTCGCGGCGAATCACCCCCTGGAGGCGAAATGTGGAGCTCTTCCTGACTGTGGCAGCCTTCGTGGGCCTCGGGATGCTCATCTGGGATTGCCTAGAGGTCGGTCGAAACGATGCCGCCAATCTGGTCAATGCCGTCTTCGGCGCCCGCGTGCTGAGGCGCCGCACAGCGGTCTACATCGCGGGCGTCGCCGTCGTCTTGGGCGCCACTTTCGGCAGCGGAGTTCTGGAAACCGCTCGCAAGGGGATCTTTGACCCTTCGTTGCTCACATTCCAGATGGCCATGGCCATTTACATCAGCGTCTACTTCGTCGACACGCTTCTGCTCTACGGCTTCTCCGGCTTCGGCATGCCGGTGAGCACCACGGCCTGCCTGGTCTTCGAGCTGCTGGGGGCGGCGCTCTTTCTCGCGGGTCCTCAGGTCATCGGCTGGGCAAAGGTGCGAACGGTGATCATGGCCATCATCGCCTCGATCATCATCAGCGGGGTGGCGGGATTTCTGATCCAGCGCGTCTTCCGCGGGGGGATTCGCGACAAGGCCCAGGATCACGTCACCGTCCTTCTCCATGGCCCTTGGATCGCCGGGGCCATGCTGACCTTTCTGGCTTGGTTCATGATCCTCAAGGGCATGGATGCCATCCCGGCCATCTCCCATTTCAAATCCTACCTTTCCAGCGCCGAGGCCCCTTATCGCATGCCAGTCTTCCTTCTCACCCTGTGGGCAGGATTGACCCTTGCCGTGCACCTGGTGCTCACGTCGATGGGTGAGCGCGGCACCCGCTATCTGTTCCACTTCACGGCTGTGCTCGGGATGATCTGCATGGCCTTCGCGTTTGGACAGAATGACCTGGCCAACTGCGCGGGGCCGGGGCTCTCGGGCCTGTGGCTGTGGATGCACCGCGACACAACAACCACGCTGGCCACCCGCATCGAGATCCCCATGTGGGTGCTCTGCCTCTGCGGCGTTCTCATGGCCGCGGGCATGGCCACCCGCTACGCCCAGCGTGTCACCCGCGCTGAGGTCAACACGGGCAGTCAGTTCGACCACGTGGCTCTCTATGCGCCAGGCTGGACCAGGGCTCTCGCTCGCCTGATCGTTCGCTTCCGCCGTCCCGACCCGCAGATGGATCTCGCCCCAAGGCCGGAGCTCACGGCGACCGGCAAGAAGCTGCACTACGACACCCTTCGGGCGTCGGTCATCACAGCGGTCGCCGCCAGCGTCATCGCATTTGCCTCGAGCAAGGGGTTGCCCGTCTCAACGACCTATGTGGCCTTCGCCGCTGTCATCGGCACCGGCATGGCAGACCGCGTCTTCACCCGAGGCGACGCCGATCTCAAGCTGGGGCGGGCCATCTGGGTCGTCTCCTGTTGGTTCATCTCCCCGGTGATCGCCATCGTCGGAACCGGTCTGGTGGCCCTCGGCGTCTATCACCTCGGTGTGGCGGGGGTGGTCGGGGGTCTCGCGATCAACTTGGTCATCCGCCGTCTCATCCGCAGCCGAGCCGACGCCCACGAGCGGCGCTACCACGAGGCGTTCGAACACCGCAGTGGCACCATGGGCCTCGACTCTGACACAATGGATGGGTGACGCCTCCCCCCACCCTCCTCTGGCTCCGGCGGGACCTGCGTCTCGCCGATCACCCCGCGATCGATGACGCGCGCCACCGCGGGGGGGCGGTGATCCCTGTCTTCATCCATGCCCCGGAGGAGGAGCGGCCCTGGGCACCCGGATCCGCCAGCCGCTGGTGGCTTCACCACTCGCTCGAGGCTCTGAATGAGTCGCTTCGGAAGCGGGGCTCACGCCTGATCATCCGCGCGGGGAAGAGCCTCGCGGAGCTGCTGCGCCTCCTCGAGGAGACCGGGGCCAAGGCCGTCGTCTGGAGCCGCCTCCCCGATCCTCACCTGGTGGACCGCGACCGGCGCGTCGAGACCGCGCTGAGAGAGCGGGGCATCGAGACCCGAACGCACGGCGGCGCGCTGCTCCACGAGCCCGACGACATCCTCAACCAGAGCGGGGAGCCCTACCGCGTCTTCACCGCCTTCTGGCGGCAGTGCACGGCGCAGCCCGAGCCCGACCTCCCGCTGGCGGCGCCGCGGAAGATCCCCGCGCCACGAAAGTGGCCACGCTCCGAGTCGCTCGAGAGCCTGGGGCTTCTGCCGAAAGTGGACTGGGCCGGGGGACTGCGCGAGGCGTGGCAGCCGGGCGAGGAGGCGGCGCGGAGGCGGCTGCGCGCCTTCGTGAAGGGGGCGATCGAGACCTACGACGCCGACCGCGAGCGGCCCGCGCTCGTGGGGACCTCACGACTCTCGCCACACCTGCACTTCGGTGAGATCACACCGCGCCAGATCTGGCACGCGGTGCGTGAGGCGGCGGGCAGGCATCGCCTGAGCGGGGACGCGCAGCGCTTTCTGACCGAGGTGGGTTGGCGCGAGTTCGCGCACCATCTCCTTCACCATTTCCCCCACACGGCGGAGCAGCCTCTCCGGCCCGAGTTCGAGCGCTTCCCCTGGCGTGACGATTCCAAGGCACTGCGCGTCTGGCAGCGGGGCGAGACGGGCTATCCCATCGTCGACGCGGGGATGCGCGAGCTGTGGCGCACCGGGTGGATGCACAACCGCGTGCGGATGATCGTGGCGTCGTTCCTTGTCAAGGATCTGCTGATCCCCTGGCAGCGCGGGGCCGAGTGGTTCTGGGACACGCTGGTCGACGCCGACTTGGCCAACAACACGCTCGGCTGGCAGTGGACAGCCGGCTGCGGGGCCGACGCCGCGCCGTTCTTCCGCATCTTCAATCCGGTGCTCCAGGGCGAGAAGTTCGATCCCGAGGGTGCCTACGTCCGCCGCTGGTGCCCCGAGCTCGACGGCCTGCCCCATCGTCTCATCCACCGCCCCTGGGAGGCCTCATCGGACACACTGGCCGACGCGGGGATCTCCCTGGGCGATGATTACCCCGAGCCCCTCGTCGATCACCCCGAGGCGCGCGACCGCGCGCTGGAGGCGTTTCAGAGAATCAAGCGCTGAGGCCGTCCCACGACCGAAAGGCTTTGCAGTGCGAGTCGGTTCTGCGATGGACCGCCGCGCGCCAGCGCGGTGTTCTGAGGTCAATGGCGAGTTCACTCCCGCCACCGCGCTGGCGCGCGGCGCTCCTCTCCCTCAGTTCCTCTCACCGCCCTCTTCACATAAAGATGGTCCGGGAGTCCCACTCCCGGACCCAACCTTTTCAGATGGTCCCCTTCGTCGACAGCACACCCCTGATCCGGGGGTCGATCTCGATGGCGCGGCGAACGGCGTGGGCGATGCCCTTGAAGCACGCCTCCTGGATGTGGTGGTAGTTCTTCCCGCCCTCGCAGATCACGTGCAGGCACAGCCCGGCCTTGCGGCAGACCGCCTCCCAGAACTCCTCGCTCAGCTGCGAGTCGTAGGTGCCGCCGATCACCCCGTTGGGACCCACACGCCACTCCAGCCGCGGCCGGCCCGAGAAGTCGAGCGCGACGGTCGCCAGCACCTCCTCCATGGGGCAGAGGGTGTGGCCGTAGCGGACGATGCCCGCGCGGTCGCCCAGCGCCTCGTCGAGGGCCTGACCCAGGCAGATGCCGAGGTCCTCGACGGTGTGGTGCGGATCGACGGGCAGATCGCCCGAGCCGCCGATGGCGACGTCGATCAGGCTGTGCTTGGCGAAGAGCTCGAGCATGTGCTCGAGGAAGGGGACGCCGACGGCGCCCTCATAGGAGCCTGTGCCGTCGAGGTTCACCTCGACGGTCAGGTCGGTCTCGCGGGTCTTGCGCTCGACTTGGGCGGTGCGGGCCATGGCGGTTCCTCGGCTCGGAGATGCCCTGTCTCTATCGGGTGACGGCACCGCGGTCAATTGAAGAGCCACACGCTGAACGCTTGCCGATCTCCCCCCGATCTGGCAGCCTGCGGGCGCTGTGTCCCGCATCGGCCTCGTCACCCTCGCCGATCGCTCCCCCTCCGCGCTGTCCGAGCGCCGCGGGGACTGGATCGGCGACCGCCACCGCGTGATGACCATTCTGCTGCGCGACGAGGGCCACGAGGTCGTCAGCCCCTCCCTGGCCGAGTCGCTTGCCTCGGCCGACGACGTGCCCGAGATCGTCAAGCAGATGGATCCCCCCTCGCTCGACGCGCTCGTCATGCTGATCCCCCACTGGGCCGACCCGCGCGTCGCCGCCGAGATGGTCCACGCGCTCGACTTGCCGACGGCGCTCTTCGCCGAGGACGATCCCGACTGGGGCGGGGCACAGGGGATGCTGCGCTGCAGCGAGGCCGTCCGCGCCGCCGCGGGCAAGTGGGGCCGGCTCGCGCCGCGCTTCATCGGCCAGCACGACGAGCTGCTCTCGTGGGTGCGGGCCATGGCCGTGCGCGGCGAGGTGCGCCGCGGCGCCGTGCTGCTGTGGGGCGGCCCCCGCGCGGGGGATGAGGACCGCGTCACCGTCTTCCGCGGACGGACGGTGGGCGAGATCTACGCCGAGGATCTCGCCAAGCTGAACACCCGCGCCGACGAGCTCGAGGGCAAGCGCCACGCGAAGGGCATGATCAAGTGGATGGTGAAGAGCGGACTGGAGATCAACCACGACCGCGAGATCTTCACCCCCGACATCTGGTCGCATCAGATCGCGCAGCTGGACGCCGCGCGCGAGCGACTCGCCGAGATCGGCGGGGGACACCGCATCCTGGCCGTGTCGGTCAATGGGCACAGACCCGACAGCCCCGGTCCGGAGGAGACTTTCGGGCCGCTCCTCGCCATGCTCCCGTTCGGGGAGGGCCCCGAGGGTCCCACGCCGGTGGTGCCGACGACGGGGGACGGTGACGTCTCAACGCTGCTCGGCGCCGCCATGCTGGGGCGGCTGGGACTGCGGAGGCCTCCGCTGTTCGGCGACATCGCGCACGTGAGCGAGGGCGCGGTGATCGTCTCCCATCCCGGCGGCATGGCGCTGTGGTGGGCGGCGCAGGAGCACGATCCCACGCGCGCCTTCCGCCGCGTGACCGTTCAGCCCGAGTGCCTCGGCAAACGCGGAGGATCCTGGGGCTATCTGGGCATCGAGATGGACACGGTCACTTGCGTGCAGGTCGGCCAGCGGGCGGGGGCCCCCGCCGTGGCGGTGGGACTGGCGCGTCCGCAGCTGCTCCGCGCGGCGGATCGACAGGGGATCACCTGGGGAGCGCCCTGGCCCGTGGTGAAAATGGGGGGGAACTTCGAGCCGCGAGCCTTTGCGGAGCGGGCGGTCAGCGATCACCTTCTCGCCCTCCCCGGCGTGTGGGTCAACGAGGTCATCGCCTGGGCGGAGGCAGAGGGCTTCGATGTGCTCGAATTGGGCCCCTTCACGCCCTGGGCACCGCGACGCTGAGACCTCGCCCTATTCGGCATCTGCACTGCATGTTTTGGGCAAAATGTGAATTCTTTCACTTCTCCCTTGCACCGACGGGATCAATGATTTTCGATCACCAATGGTTTGATGGGGATTCTCTGAGATTTTGAACAGACTCATCGGAGGAAGGCACATCGGAGGCTGACCGAATCAGATCTTGAGTCCGTGGATGGGCGACCTCTCAGTCCGTCTCCTCTGTCTCACCATCCCCCTCAACACCCCCGAGGAGGCGGCGCGCCTCACCCAAGGACTCATTCCGGCGCCGAGCGGTCCCCACCCCCGCTCGGCGCTCTCCTGTTTGACCTGGATTCCCCTGTGGGAACACGGCATGCCTCCAAAGGATCAAACAGAGAGTACACGAATTCACCGAATTTGACGAAGGGGTCCTCTTCGTTGAATTCGTGTGATTCGGATACTCAGATCTCAGGGCTGTGAATGCCGCACTCCCAAAGGAGCAGACAAGAGATCTCAGGCGGGGAACAGAACGCGGAACTCGGCGCCCTCGCCGAGCTGACTCTTCACCTCGATGGTCGCCCCGTGAGACTCGGCGACCCACTGCGCGATCGACAGCCCGAGACCACTGCCTCCGTGCTCGCGCGCCCGCGCCCTGTCGACGCGGTAGAACCGCTCGAAGAGATGCGGGATGTGCTCGGGGGCGATCCCGGGGCCATCGTCGCTCACCCGCAGCTCATGCCCCCGCCCGTTCTCCCCGGCGAGGAGCTCGATGCGGACCTCTCCCCCGGGCCGGTTGTGGATGATGCCGTTGCTGACCAGATTCTCGACGAGCTCCTCCAGCCTCATCCGGTCCCCGCGAAAGCGGACCGGCGCCTCGGGCCGGCGCCACCGGATCGCGACCTCGCATCGCTCCGCCAGGGGGCCGAGGAATTGGACGACCGCATCGACTGCCTCGCCCAGATCGGTGTCGATCCAGTTCAGCGTGGTCTGCCGCCGGTCCTCGCGGGCCACCGCCATCATCCGCTCGACGAGGCTCTTCATCCGCAGCGAGGCCTGCAGCGAGGTCTCGATGGCCTCCACATACCTCGCCGGCTCACGGGGATGACGAAGCGCGACCTCCTGGATCGACATGGCGACGGACACCGGCGTTCGCAGCTCGTGGGAGGCGTCGGCCAGGAAGCGCCGCTCGCGCTCGAACGCCGCCTCCAGCCGACTGAGGCTCCGGTTGAAACCCTCGCTCAGCGGACGGAGCTCGGCGGGAAGACCCCCCTCGGGCAGACGCTGGTCGAGAGTCTCCTCGGTGATCTGCGCGACCTGGTCCCCCAGCCGCCTCACCGGACGCAGTGCCCACGACGACAGCGCATATCCGCCCAGCAGTGAGAGGAGGATCAGGCCCCCACCGATCATGGTGAGGTAATCCACCAGGTCTCTCAGCGTGTCGCGGAGGTCATCGGTCTCCGCCGCGATCTGGACGATCGAAACCCGGCCGGGGTCAGCGTCGTTCAGATCGAAGCCGACCGGGTACACGGGGGACACCGCGAGGGTGGCCACCCGGATCTCCTCGTCATCCCACTCCTCGAGTGTGTGAACCACCTCGCCGATCTGCAGGTCGTCCTCCCAGTCCTCGGGCAGAGAGATGTGATCCCCATGGAGCGATGGCGAGGTGACGAGCACGTGTCCCGCACCATCGGCGATCTGATAGAAGTGGTCACGGCCCTGCCCGAACTCCGCGCGCTGTCCCTCGGAGAGCTCGGAGGTGACCTCGAGAACAGGCTCGCCCTCCTCGAGCTCGGTGGCGAGGCCATGGAAAGAGGAGGCCAGATCGGCGTCCATGGCGTCGAACAGGGCCCTCTCCGAGCGGTGATACACGAGCGCCGCCATGGCGAAGATCACGGCGATCTCCATGACCATGAAAAGCGCGAGAAGGCGGAGGCGAAGCGATCTCATGGGCGGCTCATCCTCTCAGGGCGTAGCCCTGGCCACGCAGCGTTCGGATCAGACTCTCGGACCGGCCCCCGTCGATCTTGCGGCGAAGGTTGGCCACGTGGACGTCGAGGACGTTGCTCATCTTCTCCCAGTCGTGACTCCACAGGTGCTCCGCCAGCTCGGTGCGCGAGATGACCCGTCTCCCGCTCAGAGCGAAGAGCTCGAGCATGGCGAACTCGGTCGCGGTGAGATCGATCTCCCCGCCCGCGCGGCTCATGGTGCGGCGGTCGAGGTCGATCTCGAGGTCGGCGACGGTGACGCGGTGTCCTGCGACCCCGCGGCTCCTGCGGATGAGAGCCGCGAGGCGCACGACCAGCTCGGCAAAGGCGAAGGGCTTGGTCAGGTAGTCGTCCGTCCCCCGGCGGAATCCCTCGATCTTGTCCTCGAGCGTGTCCTTCGCCGTGAGGATCAGAACCGGCGTCATGTTCCCCTCGCGCCGGAGGGCCTCCAGGAGATCCAGGCCGCTGAGCCTCGGCAGCATCAGGTCGAGGACGATCGCGTCGTGCTCGTAGCACTGGGCCATGTGAAGCCCCTCCTCCCCGTCGCCCGCCGTGTCGACGGCATAGCCCTCCTCGCGCAGGCCCTCGGCGATGGCCTTTCGCAGGTGGGGCTCATCCTCGATGATCAGAGCTCTCACGGCTCACGCTCCCGGTCACTTGCACCAGGGCAAAATCAAAGTCCTCCCACGGCCGGCCGTCAATCTCCTCGGCGGCGAGCGACCAGGCAAACCCCTCGAGATCCTCCGTGTCCTCAGAGTCGATGATCAGCCAGAGCGGGCGCGGGGCATCGGCCCGGAGCTGACTGAGGAGCTCCGCCCCGCTGTCGAGCTCGCTCACCGGGCGGCCGAGATAGAAGCGCATCTCCGTGGCATGGGTCTGGAACACCCAGAGGGGCTCCTCTTCGCCCACTGTTTCCCTGATCACCCGCGCCAGAGCCTCTGTGCTCTTGTCGCGATTCTCCATGGGCCAGACAGTGAGGCGATACGTGACCCAGAGCGCGGAGACCGCCAGGAGAAGCGCCCACGCCGCCCGCGCCCTCTCTGCGCGCCGGACAAGCAACATGAACACGACCACGAGAGCAAAGGTCAGAAGCGACCAGAGCAGGGGGGCGATCAGAGGGAGATCGAAGGTCAGCGCGCTCCAGAGAGCGAAGCCCGGAGCCCCGAGCGCCATGACCCCCGACAGGACGAGAATGGTCCCGGTGGTTGCGCGGGTGAGGCGTCCTGCGGGGGCCTCGATCCACGCGTCGAGACCCCTCGCGGCGAGCAGCGCCACCGGCGGGAAGATCGGCAGCAGGTAGTACCAGCGCTTGCCCCCGAAGAGCGAGAAGGCGACGAAACCCATCACCGCCCAGGCGATCACGGGCGCCCAGTCGCGGCTCCAGCGTGGCGGGCGGAGCGACCGGACGGCCATCGGCACCAGCAGCAGCCAGGGCAGCAGCAGGGGCAGAAGGTGCGTCACGTAGTGGAGCAGAGGCTCCCCATGGCTCGAGTCCTCGCTGAGGCGCTTGCGGAAGATCTCCTCCCACCACTCCCCGAAGGCCTGGGGCTGAAGGGCCGCCACGGCGAGCGCCCAGGGCAGGATCGACGCGATGGAGAGAGCACACGCCAGCGCGATCCAGAGATTCGCGCGGCTTCTCAGGTCGGGCTTTCGCCATCCGAGCACGGCCAGTGACCCGAATGTGACAACCGGGAACACGAGGGCGGGCGGCCCCTTGGTGAGAAAGGCCAGGGCGAGGCTCACGAGGGCAAGGGCGAGCTCGACCGGCGAGCGGCTCACACCCGACCACCGCCGTGCCCAGAGCCACATGGCCAGCGAGACGAAGAGGGCCAGCGTCATCTCGGCTTCGATGTGATGGCCCTTGATGTAGAACCCCGCCATCGTTGCCAGCGCGAGACCCGCGAAGGCCCCCAGGCGAGGTCCCCCGAGCTGCGATCCCCACGCCATGGTGATCAGCACCAGGCTCAGCCCCGACAGCGCGATGGGGAACATCGCCGTCACCTCCGTCACCCGGCCGAACGGGGCAGAGACCGCGGCGATCACCCAGTACATCAGGGGCGGCTTCTCGAGACGGATCTTGCCGCCGAAGGTCGGCACCACCCAGTCGCCCGACGCCAGCATCTCCTGCGATGTCTCTGCAAGCCGTGACTCGGCCTTGCGCGTCACATCGCGCGTGCCGAGCCCGCCGAAGCTCAGCCAGCACGCCACGGCCACCGCGAGCCCGAGCATGAACCCACGGGAGGTGGGCCTCACAGCTCAACGACCCCCTCATCGATCAGGGTTCCATCGCTCGACAGGGTTTGGAACCGCGCGAGGTGCCCCTCGATCTCCCAGAGCATGCCCGAGGCGTCGCGGTCGTCGCTGTCGAGGATCGGATAGATCTCCTCCTCGAGGTCGTCGCTCGCGCCCCCGCCCGCGCCGGAGATGAAATAGTGGACGCCGTGCTGCGGAGCGAGGCGCTCGTAGACGTGTTGGTGCCCCCCCTTCGAGTCACCGACCACGGCGAAGTGCACCACACCCGCCGGAGAGGGCCGACCCGGGGGGACCGCCTGATCGGGCTCGATGGAGATCGGCGCGGGCACGGCCCGCTCGGTGATCACGACGCCGAGATCATCCCTCGACGTGGAGAGCGCTGACCAGAGCACCAGGGCGGTGAGCAGGGCGAGTGGCGGGGCGATGAGCAGGATCGATCGTGTTCTCATGATCTCGTCTCCGGAGAGTGGATGGGAGCGAAAGCAGGAGACGCAGAGGTCCCAGCAGCCGCCAGAGAGAGTGGGGCGGGGAGAACATCTCCTCCCCGCCCAGGTTCAGGTGCGTGAGTCTCATTCACTCACCTCAGTCGTCGTCCTCATCCTCGTCATCGTCGTCGCCGCTGACGCTGTCGTCATCGACGGGCTCCTGTTCGATCTCGAGAACCTCACCCGCCTCGTTCACCTCGACGGAGGTCTCGATGCCGTCCGCCACGATCTCGGCCTCATAGACGGTGCCCCCGTCCTCGACCTCGACCTCGATGGAGGAGCCGACGGCTGAGGCGAGATTCGCCTCGATCGCAACGCGGACGGCCTCGGGGGCGTCCTCCCAGGCGATCATCTGCTCGTCATCCTCACCCTCGTCGTCGTCGTCATCGTCGCCCTCATGCTCGTCATCGGCACTGACGGCTTCCTCTTCCATCTCGAGCACTTCGCCCGTCTCACTCACTTCGATGGACGTCTCGATGCCATCGGCCACGACCTCGGCATCATAGATGGTGACTCCGTCGTCGACCTCGACCTCGACGGCGCTGCCGACGGCCGCGGGGAGATTCGCCTCGATCGCGGCGCGAACCGCCTCGGGGACGTCCTCCCAGGCAGCCATCTCCTCTTCCTCGTCGGCGAAGGCGCTGCCCGTGATGGCCAGGGCGAGCGCCAGAAATCCACAGATCAGAAGCGTGCGACGGCCCCTGGTGTCGAATGATCTCATGGTGGTGATCTCCTCAAAACAGGGTAAATGGACGGCCCAGGGGCCGCTCACGCCCCGAGGTCTAGCAAGGAGAAGATGAAGACACGGTGAAGATTGGCGATTTATTCAGAGAATCGCCCAGTGGACGCGGATCACTCGTGTCGCAGGGCTTCGACGGGGTCCAGCCGCGAGGCGGTCATCGCCGGGACCAGCGCAGCGACGACACAGATGGCCAGCGACACCCCCATGATGAGGGCCACCATCCCCCAGTGGATGAGCACGGGCAGCCTCTCGATCTCGTACATGTCAAGGGGAGCTTCCAGACGCCCGAGCACAGCGCAGAGACCCAGCCCCAGCGCGAGCCCCAGGCCGGCCCCGATCAGGCCAATCACGAGGCCGCTGCGGAAGAAGATGCGGCGGATCAGGCGATCGCTCGCCCCCATGGTTTTCAGGATCCCGATCTCGCGGGTGCGCTCGGTCACGATCATCACCAGCGTGCCGATGATGTTGAACGCGCCGACGAGAACGATCATCAGCACCATGACGAAGGTGCCCACCTTCTCGAGCTGGAGCGCCTGGAAGAACTCGGGATTCGTCTCGTCCCACGTCTGCAGCCGAACCGGCAGCTCCGGGTGCGCCGCCGCGATCGCCCGCGCGTCAGTCGCGGCCCGGTAGGGGTCGGCGATCCGCAGCTGGAAGGCGCTGACGGCGCCCTCGGGCAGCAGGAAGATCCGCTCCGCCGTCTCGCGGTTGACGTACGCCGTCGCCATGTCGAGGTCGGGGATGCCCGTGACGAAGAGCCCCACGACGCGCAGCGGCTGCCAGCGAACGTGAGGGAAGCCGTGCGCGTCGACGACGAGCCGGGTGATCGCCCACACCGTGTCGCCGGGCCGGACGCCGAGCACCTGCGTGGCGAGCAGCTGGCCGAGGACGATCTCGTCGGGCCCCGGCTCGCCGTGGCCATAGCGCGTCTCATCCACGAACGAGGCCACGGGGCGGACCTCCTCGGGATCGACGCCCAGCAGCCGCACCCCCATCCGCCGCGCGCCCAGATCGCGGTCGGGCAGCAGGAAGCACTCGCGATCGACGAGCGGGGCGAAGGCCACGACCCGTGGGTCCTCTGCGAGCGCCTCGGCGATGGTGGCGGGATCGGCAAAGATCGCGTCGTCCGCACCGTCGGGGGGCAGCACGCGGACGTGGGCGACGAGGTCCATGTGCTTCTGGTGAAACGAGGCGTCGAATCCGTCGAGAATGGCGACCACCGCGATCAGCGCCCCCACGCCGATGGCGATGGCGATGATGCCGATCAGCGCCGTGAGGCGGATGCGCAGCAGCCGCTCGCGGCTGACGAGGTGACGGCGGCTGATGAGTCTCTCGACGCGCATCACTCGCACCTCAGCGCCTCCACGGGGTCGAGCCGCGACGCGCGCAGCGCGGGCGCGACCGACGCCACGAGGCAGATGAGCACCGTCGCCCCGCTGATGAGGGCGATCTTCACCCAGTCGATGACCACCGGCAGGTGATCAATGAAGTAGACCGCCGCGCTGATCTCGATCAGACGCCACTGCGCCAGCGCCACGCAGAGCAGAGAGCCCAGACCCAGGCCGACCACGACGCCGAGCACGCCGATCACGAAACCACAGAGCATGAAGACCTGCGTCAGGGCACCGCGCGTCGCCCCCATGGCGCGGAGGATGCCGATCTCCCGCGTGCGGTCGTGCACCATCATCACGAGCGAGCCGATCACGTTCGACGAGGCGACCGCGACCAGCAGCAGGAGCAGCACCAGAAGGATGATGCGCGTGTACTCCACGCCGCGGAAGAAATCGCTGAACATCTCACGCCAGGTCTCACCCTCCAGGCCACGCATCGCCTCCGGCCGCTCCCCCATCAGACCGGCGACGAGACTGTCGCGGATCTCCCCCGCCCGCCAGGGGTCGGTGACGCGCAGCTCGATCCGGTCGGCCCACCCCTCGGGCACGTCGAAGATCGACCGCGCGACGTCGAGCCTGACGTACGAGAACATCTGGTCGAATTGATAGAACCCCGAGGAGAAGAGACCGATGACCCGCAGCTGGCGGCTCTGCGCGCGCGGACGGCCTGGCCCCGACGTGTCGAAGTCGCTGAGCACGACGACGGTGTCGCCCACGCCGACCCCCAGCCGCTCGGCCAGCACGCGGCCCAGGACGATCTCCCCCTCCCCCGGCGAGCCCTCGCCCTCGATGACGCGGTTGGGCAGGTCCGAGACGCGGCGAGCGCGCGCGGCGTCGAATCCCAGCACCTGCACGCCCGAGCCCCGCCATGCGTGGCGCGGGAGCATCAGCGCCTGGCGGTGGATCAGCGGCGCGGCGGCCTCGACCCCAGGCTCCGAATCGAGCCGCTCGAGAAACGCCTCGTCGCAGGGGATCGCCCCGTCCGAGCCCCACCGGCACGTCAGATTGATGTGCGACAGGACCGACGCAAAGGTCCCGCGGATCTCCGCGATGTAGCCGTCGTAGACCGCGTTGACCACCACCAGCGCGGCCACGCCCAGCGCGACGCCCGCGACGGCGATCCACGTCGTCAGGTTGATCAGGAGCCGGTTTTCCCGGCTCAGGATCGCGCGGCGGCCGATGAGCAGAGGGTAAGCCATGGGTCTGCACCACAGAGCCACAGAGAGCACAGAGTGTCACAGAGAAAATGGCAGAGATGTCTCTGCATCTCTGCGACTCTGCGCGAGATCAATCGACCGGGGATATCTCAGGGCGGAGGAGGGGAAAGAGGATCACGTCCCGGATCGAGCTCTGCCCCGTCAGCAGCATCACCAGCCGGTCGATGCCCAGCCCCAGGCCGCTCGTCGGCGGCATGCCGTGCTCCAGCGCGTCGAGGAAGTCGAGGTCCATCCGCATCGCCTCGTCGTCGCCCGCCTCGCGCGCGCGCATCTGCTCCTCGAAGCGCAGGCGCTGCTCCGCCGGGTCGTTGAGCTCGGTGTACATCGGCGCCAGCTCCAGGCCCCCGATGTAAAGCTCCGTCCGCTCCGCCAGCAGCGGGTCATCCCGCCGCGCCTTGACCAGCGGCGAGACGCTCTTGGGGAAATCGGTGACGAACGTCGGCGCGACGAGCGTCTCCTCCAAGTGCCTCTCGAAGACCTCGAGCAGCAGGTGCCCCGGCTCGTCGGGCAAGGGCTTCTCGTCGGCATCCACCAGCGAGCCGAGCAGCGCTCTCAGCTCGGGGGCAGGCATCCCCGGATGGACCTTCGCTCCGCACCGCTCCGAGATCAGCTCGCACAGCGAGACGCGGCGCCAGGGGCAGTCGAGGGCGATCGTCTGATCGCCCAGGGTCACAACCGACGAGCCATTGTTCTCCTGCGCCAAGTGCTTGATCAGCGCCTCCATCAGCCGCTCGGTGTACCGCACGTCGACGTAGGCCGTGTAGAGCTCCATCATCGTGAACTCGGGATTGTGGCGCGTCGAGATCCCCTCGTTGCGGAAGATGCGCCCGATCTCGAAGACCCGCTCGATCCCGCCCACCACGCAGCGCTTGTGATGCAGCTCCAGCGCGATCCGAAGGAAGAGATCGAGCCCCAGCGCGTTGTGATGTGTCTCGAACGGACGCGCCAGCGCGCCGCCGGGGATCGTGTGCATCACAGGCGTCTCGACCTCGACGTAGCCGCCGAACTCGTGCCCGGGGTCCTCGAGCCAGCGCCGCATGGCGCTGATGATCCGCGAGCGCTGGAGGAAGACCTCTCGCACCTCGGGATTCGCCGCCAGGTCCGCGTGGCGGTGGCGGTACCGTGTCTCGCGGTCCTTCAGCCCGAAGTGCTCCTTCGGCAGCGGACGGATCGTCTTAGCGAGCATCTTCCACTCACGCGCCTCGACGGTGAGCTCACCCGTCTTCGTGGTGAACAGCGGCCCGGTCACCTGGGCGAAGTCGCTGAGCTCGAGATCGCCTTTGAAGTGCTCCCACGCCTCGTCGCCGACGATGTTCTTCTTCAGATAGACCTGGATGCGGCCCGAGGCGTCGGCGAGGTGGAAGAACGCCGCTTTCCCCATCAGCCGGATCGGCCCCACGCGGCCGCAGACGGTCACGGGCTCAGTCGACTCCCCCACCGCCAGCGCCTCGGCGGCGGTGTGCGTGCGCTCCACGCGTGGGGGATACGGGTCGATCCCCCTGGCGCGGATCGCCTCGGCCTTCTCGCGCCGCAGCGCGATCACCTTCGGATCCTGGGACTCCTCGCTCATGGGGGGCGAATCTCGACGCCACGCGCCGAGCTGTCAATAGGTGGATGCCGACGGAAAAAATCCGTGTTCATTCCCACCCATCTGTGGTTCAGTCCCCGCCGCACATTCACCGGGAGATTCTCTGATGCGCGTTCTCGTCACCGGCGGAAACGGATTCATCGGCACACACGCCATCCGCCATCTGATCGACCAGGGCCACACCGTCCGCAGCCTCGTCTGGCCGTCGGACGACGATGCGAACTCGCGGCTGCAGCGCGAGTGGGGCGTGGAGGTCGTCATGGGCGACTTCGAGGACGAGGCCGACGCGCGCCGCGTGCTCGACGGCATGGAGGGTGTCGTCCACCTGATCGGCTCGATCCGAAAGCCCGAGGTCGGGACCTTCGAGCAGATGCACCGCGCCAAGACCGAGGGGATGGCTGCGATGGCGAAGTCGCTCGGCGTCCGCCGCATCGTCTACATCTCCGCGCCCGGCGCGGGCGCGAGGGCGAAGAGCGCCTACCTGCGGACCAAGTTCCAGGCCGAGGAGGCGATCCGCGCCAGCGGCCTCGAGTGGGTCGTGCTCCGCTGCTCCCTCGTCGTCGGGCGGCGCGTGGGCGACCGCGACTCGAAGCTGATGCGGCGGCTCTTCGACATGGC
>JAFGKF010000072.1 GCA_016928695.1 Candidatus Sumerlaeota bacterium
CGATCTCGTCGAGGATCGCGCGGACGGGTCGGCTGACCTCCGCCCCGCGTGTCTGTGGCACGATGCAGAAGGAGCAGGTGTTGTCGCACCCGACCATGATGTTCACGAGCGCTCTCACGCGCCCGCGTGGCAGAGTGGCGGTGAGAGAGGGGACAGCGGGATTCCCGATTCCACCGATGGCGACACGTGGACCCGCGCGATGATAGCTCTCGGCGAGGAGATCGGGCAGATCGGCGATGTCGCGTGTGCCGACGACGAGATCGGCGTGGGGCAGGCGGCCCAGCAGCGCCTCGCCCTCCTTCTGCGCGGTGCAGCCCATGATCACGAGGCGTCGGTGGGGGCTCGCCTCACGCCAGGGGCGCAGGCTGGCCAGCCGGGCGAGGCTCCGCTCCTCGGCGCCGCCTCGGACGCAGCAGGTGTTGACGAGGACGAGGTCGGCCCCATCGGCTGCCTCGGAGTTCTCCAATCCCAGTTTCTCCAGCATTCCGGCCACATGGTCGGAGTCTGCATCGTTCATCTGGCACCCGTAGGTGATGACATGGAAGGACTGGGCGGGGATGGACATGGTGCAGTCAGTGGCTCCAGGGCACCCGACCAAAGCAGAGCAGGGGGTGGGATGTCAAATCGGGAGATCGGACAGGATCACAGGATCGACTGGATCAATCCATGGATCTCAAAGAGGGGTGCAAAGAATGTCTCCTCCATCCAGTTCATCCTGTGATCCCGTCAATGAAAGCAGGGGGACAGGACGGGATCGTCGCGCAGAAGGGCCTCGACCTCAGGGAGGCAATCACGCGAGGAGAGAACGGTGTGGAAATCGTCCTTGAGGGTCGGGCCGAGGCGGACGGCCTCGAGCCACTCCGCACGGTCGAGAGGCTGGCGGCGGATCTCGTCCCAGAACCCGACGGCGCGGAGAACCCCCTCGATCCGCTCGGTCCCCTCGCCCTGCAGGTGACTGCAGATGCAGGTGGCCACACCGACCTGCAGCCCATGGAGAAGAGGGCGCTTCGCGATGCGGTCGAGCGCGTGTGAGATCAGGTGCTCACTGCCGCTGGCGGGCCGTGAGCTGCCCGCGATCTCCATCGCGATGCCGTTGAGCATCAGGGCGGTGCCGAGAAGCCGCATGCCCTCGAGATCGCGTGAGGGGCGGGCCATGAACTGGAAGACGGTCGCGTCCGAGAGGAGCGCGGCGAAGTCGTTGATCGGCGTCTCCCGCTCGTGAAAGGCGATGCGCCAGTCCTCGATGGCGGTCACCTTCGCGACGAGATCGCCGACGCCGGAGAGAAAGAGGGCGTCGGGGGCGCTGCCACAGACCTCGGTGTCGATCACCACGCCGAACGGCATGGTGGTGGGGATCGAGCGTGCGCCCCCCGCGAGGGTGAGTCGCGACTGAGGGCTGCAGAAGCCGTCGTTGCTGAGCGAGGTGGGAACAGAGAAGAGCGGCAGGCGCCCGAGCGAGGCGGTGCATTTGGCCGAGTCGAGTGCGCGTCCCCCTCCCACGCCGATGATCGCCTGGACTCCCCGGGGCAGCGCCGCGAAATTGGCGCTGGCCTGGTCGAAGCTGGGCTCACTGACCGCGAAGCGATCGACCACCTCGATCGATTCTCCGGCGAGTGACGTCTCGACGCGCTCCAGGATCGCAGGGACAAGTCCCTCGCTCGACACGCGGGCGACCCGCTCGAATCCGTGGCGGCGCAGGTAGATCCCGAGTCGGTCGAGTGCCCCGGGCTTGATGCGGACGAGAGTGGGGATGGTGATCTCGGTGGCGCGGGTCAAAGGGGTTATCTCCTGCGATTTGACAGGATCACGGGATTGACAGGGTGAGTCCATTGGATTTCGCAGCGAAATGCCACAGTGATCCCTGTTGACACACTTCTCGCTGAGACTGCTGCAGAGTCTGGGATCTCCTGATCCTGTTCATCCTGTCCGGCCGCCGCAGCCCAGTGGCTGCTTTGGCGGAGGCGGCTGATCCCGTCGAAATCCCACCCCGAGCTCATGGTTGAGCCCTGATCTGCCGAAGGTTACACCAGGCAGAGGTGCGCCTCGCGGGAGCCCCGCTGCGCCCTGCCCGGACGCTGGAAGCAGGTTGATCTCTGACGATGGGCAAGACAATCGCGGTCCTCAGCGGCGGCGGGATGAAGGGCATGGCCCACATCGGTGTGCTGCGCGCGCTCGAGGAGTTCGGCGTTCAGATCGACGAGTACCTGGGGACGTCGATGGGATCTCTGATCGCCGCGGCCGCGGCGGGGGGGATGTCGACCGATGAGATGGCCAAGACGGCCAAGTCGATCCGCAAGTCGGACTTCTTCCCCTCGAAGTGGGGCCTGGCGAAGCAGATGTGGAACAACCTGATGGGCAATGGCCGCCCGGGCTGCGGCGGCGTTTTCCCCATCAACAACTACCATGACTTCGTCGAGCGCGTGCTGCCAGTCGACGATTTCCGAAAGCTCCCCCACCCCCTGCTTGTCAACTCGGTCAACATCCGCTCCTCGGCGAATGTCTACTGGGGTCTGCCTGGGCTCGACGACATCCCGGTGCACGAGGCGGTGGTGTCGTCCTGCTCGCTGCCGGGGATCTTCCCCCCCCGTGAGCTGAAGGGCGAGTTCTACGTCGACGGCGGTGTGGGCAACAATCTGCCGGTCCGGATGGCGGAGCAGCGGGGGGCGGACCTGATCATCGCGGTGACCCTGGGCTTCAGTGGGGCGTCGCAGGGCTACGCCCACTCGGGGATGCGGGGCTTCATGGGGGGCTTCAAGGAGATCCTGGCGGCGGCGATGCGCCAGGGAGGCATCGCGATCCGCGACAAGATCGAGAACATGCTGCACTTCTGCAGGACACCCCTGGTCCTGATCGAGGTCGACGCCACCGAGTTCGACATGTTCGACTTCTCCGGCATCGGCAAGCTGATCGACCGCGGGCGCACGGTGGCGCGCGAGGTGCTCTCCTCGCACCCGGTCATCCTGCGGGAGATGCAATCGCGTGACCCGCGGGGTCATTCTCCGCTCCACTTCAGCAAGGCGAAATTCGTTCTCGATCTCGACCGGTGCATCGGGTGTGGGCTGTGCGTCCTGGCGTGCCCCTACGACATCTTCCGCATGAACTGCGAGACGACGCAGCTGGTCGTGACCAACACCGAGCGCTGCATGCAGGACAAGGCGTGCGAGAACAACTGCCCAGCCAGTGTGATCAAGGTGCTGTGACCCATGTCTGAATCCCAGCGCCCCCCCCAGACATCCGTGCGCCGCCGGATCATCTCGCACTTCGCCCTGATCCTGATCCTCGTTTTCTTGGCGCGTCTGTTCAGCCACTGGGCCGAGGTGCAGCGCACCGAGCGCATCGAGGCACTGCGGAGCGAGTATCAGGTGGTGATCCGCCTCTACTTCGATGCGCTCGACAGCGTGGGGACCGCGGCCCATCTGCTGGCGGCGCCGATGCGGGGTGATGGCGCCGTGGACACCCGGGAGCTCGCCGCGGCCCGCGAGCGCGTGGCCCGCTGCCTCGAGGAGATCCGGAGGCGGGCGGCGGAGCCCTCGATCCAGGAGATCCTCGGGCAGACGCAGGGCCTGTACACTCAGGTGATGGAGGCGACCGACCGCGTGGTCGCTGTTATCGGGGCGGAGTCCTCTGGCACCGAGGAGACGCTGGCGGCGCTGACTCATCTCTGGACGGCGGGATCGCAGTTCATGGACGCGATGCTGGCGCTGGCCGAGGAGGGCACAGACGCCTTCGAGAGCGATGTGAATCTGGCGCAGGCCCAGTCGGGGATGCTCGACCTGATCAACACGCTGATCCACTTCCTGGTGATCGTGATCTCGGTGATCCTCGTCATCCATCTCTCCCGCACGATCACGCGCCCGATCCACGCCCTGACGGCGGCGGTCGACGAGTTCGCGAGGGGGAACCTCTCGCCCGTGCTGAGCATCGACTCCGGCGATGAGTTCAGCCGCCTGGCCGAGTGCTTCGAAAAGATGAGCCGCGAGATCGACCGGATGCTGCGCGAGGGCAAGCGGATCTCGGACCTCTCGCTGATGGTCTGCTCCACACTGGACATGGACACAATCGCCCAGCGGCTGCTCAACGTGGTGCGCCAGCTGACGGGCGGCGACCAGATCGCGCTGATCATGGAGAGCGACGACGGTCACGGGTGGATCCGCCACACATCCCGGGACTTCGATGAAGTGATGCGCGAGCGGATCGAGGAGTTCGATGTGGCGCGCACAGAGGATGCCCCGCAGAAGAGCCTGGTGATCTCAGTGCCCCTGATCGCCGAGGGGCGCGTTGTCGGCTCCCTCGAGGTGCGGGGGCGCAAACCCGAGGGCGACGTGGCGAAGCAGACGAACCTGGTGAGCTCGCTTCTCGTCAGCGTGTCGATGGCCCTGCGCAACGCCCAGTTCGTCGATGCCCTGAGCCGCGAGAAGGAGAAGGTGGCGGCGAAGGCGAGTGAGCTCTCAGAGGCCTATGCCGCGCTGGAGAGGAGCCAGCGCTTCAAGAGTCAGTTCCTGGCCAACATGAGCCACCGCCTGCGAACCCCCCTGAACTCAGTGATCGGCTGCGCCGACCTGATGCTGGGGGGGGTGCTTGGCGAGACAGGCGAGAAGCAGCGACAGGCGCTGGAGACCGTCAAGCGCTGCGGCCACATTCTCCTCACATCGATCGACAACATCCTGAACTACTCACGCCTCGAGGGAGGCGACGTCGAGATGCTGTGGGGTGAGTTCGATGTGGCGCAGGTGATCGGTGAGGCCCTCGAGACCCTGACGGCCACGCTGGGCGACCGAGTCATTGCACCCCGCATCGAGATCGCACCCGAGGCCGCCCGCTGGCGGACAGATCGCGTCAAGCTGCGCTTTGTGGTTCACCACCTGATCGACAACGCGGTCGCGGCAACGCGCGAGGGAGCGGGTGAGGTCCATGTCACTGCGAAGTGCGCCAAAGAGGCCGGAGAGCCCTGCCTCGAGATTGCGGTGAGCGACAGCGGGCGGGGGATCGAGCCCGACCGCCTGGCCAAGATCTTCGAGCCGTTCCAGGGCGATCAGGGGGGGACGAGCGCAGGTCTGGGGCTGACGATCAGCCGGAGGCTGGTCGAACTGCTGGGTGGGCGCCTGGAGGTCGAATCGGCCGTGGGTTTGGGCTCGACTTTCACGGTGAGGATCCCCCAGCATCCCATTTCATGAGAGCCGCTGAGAACCCTGCGACGATCCTCATCGTCGATGACAATCCTGACAACCTCTTCATCCTCGAGAATCTCCTGAACCACGTGGGGCATCGGGTGGTCCAGGCACGGGATGGCGCCGAGGCGCTCCGGCTGGCCATCACCGAGAGCCCTGATCTGGTCCTGATGGATCTGGACATGCCCATCATGGATGGCTGGGAGGCGAGCCGCCGCCTTCGCGAGAGCCCCCAGACGAGCCATCTGCCGATCATCGCTCTCAGTGCCCATGCGCTGCTGGGAGATCAGGAGAGGACTCTGGGCGACTGCTGCGATGAGTTCATCTCAAAGCCCTTCAACCCGACCAACGTGCTGGCGAAAATCGAGCGGTTCCTGAGTCAATCGAAGGGCCAAAAATCATGAACATGCCGGAATCCCCTGCCTGGGGCGTTGCCAAAACCCCCTTGGGCTGGGTGGGCCTGACAGTGGGCCCCAGGGGCGTCTCGCGTGTCATCTTGCCGCAGCGGAGTGAAGCGTTGACATCACGGGCCCTGGCCTCCGAGAATGGGGATTCGGATTGCCGCGACCAGAGTGCCGTGGCCCCCTGGCTCGAGGGCCTCAAGGCCATGCTGAGCGGCGAGCGCGTCGAGTTCGGGGACTGGCCCCTGGACATGAGGCAAGCGACGCCGTTTCAGCGCCGTGTGTGGCAGGCCGTCCGCCGGATCCCCTGGGGTCAGACCCGGACCTACTGGTGGGTGGCGGTGCGGATCGGCGACCCGAGAGCCGCCCGGGCCATCGGGCAGGCGATGGGTGCCAACCCCCTGCCTCTGATCGTGCCGTGCCACCGGGTCATCCGCACCGGAGGCCGTCTCGGCGGCTTCGGCGGCGGCCTGGAGATGAAGCGCCGCCTGTTGACCCTCGAGGGCAACGAGGATTTTCGCTGAGCGACAGCGGCCACAGTGAAGGTGAGTGAGGCCCGCGGGCCACAGATGTGATGTATCAACTGACGGGCACCGATCGATTTCTCCACGCCCTCTCGCGTGTGCCGCTGTTGGGCAACTTTCTCTCCCTCTTCATCGACTCCGCACGGCTCGACCGAGTGGCGGACGAGCTCTACCGCGGGCGGATGCGCTCGCTGATCGGCGAGCAGCTCGTGGACGACCAGGTCCAACTGACGGGGCAGATCGCCGACGAGATGGAGAGACTCTCGCGGGTGACCGACGAGGTGCTCCAGGGCAAGACCCGGGAGTTCCGCGAGAGGCTGCGCGAGGGATTCCGGCGCCAGATCTCCTCTCACCTGCGAGAGCTGGAGCGGCTCCTGGCCGAGAGCAAGGGCGAGGAGGACGCGCGCGAGATCCTGGAGAAGGTCAAGCGCGCCGAGGTCGATCACCTGGTGCGCCGCGAGCTCAAGCGTCTGGGTGACTACGAGGCCTTCTTCAAGCGCGTGTGCGAGATCGAGGCAGCGCTGCTCGACGAGGTGCTCCCCGAGGCCTTCGCCGTGGTCTGCGAGGCCTGCCGCCGCCACATGGGAAAGACCTGGTCGGTGGCCGACACGGACATCCGGTGGGAGATGGTCCCCTTCGCCGTGCAGATCATGGGGGCGATCGAGCTGCACCGCGGCAAGGTGGTGGAGATGGCGACCGGCGAGGGCAAAACACTCGTCGCCCTGATGCCGCTCCACCTCAACGCGCTGTGGGGCCACGGCGCGCACCTGGTGACGGTCAACAGCTACCTGGCCCGCCGCGACTCGGAGTGGATGGGCCACATCCTCGAGTTCCTGGGTCTCACCGTCGGATGCCTCGACAAGACGGACCCGGGCACGGCGGAGCGCCGCGCAGCCTATCACTGCGATGTGACGTACGGGACGAACAACGAGTTCGGCTTCGACTACCTGCGCGACAACATGGCGCTTCACCGCGATTCGGTCGTCCAGCGGGGTCACCACTTCGCGATCATCGACGAGGCGGACTCCATTCTGATCGACGAGGCGCGGACGCCCCTGATCATCTCGGGCCCCGCGGAGCGCTCGTCACACCAGTACGACCGGCTCAAGCCGCTTCTCTTGGGTCTCGTCGAGCGCCAGAACCAGCTGATCGCCCGACTGGTCAAGGAGGCGCAGGGGCTGATCGAGGAGGGGCGCACGGAGGAGGCGGGCGATCGCCTGATGTGGTGCATGAAAGGCGCCCCGAAACACCGAGGGCTCATGAAGACCTTCGAGGATCCCACGGCCAAGAAGCTGGCGATGGCCGCCCTCGACCGCTGGACAATGGAAAAGCGCCTGCCCGAGCTCGATGACATCCTCTACTTCACGATCGACGAGAAGGGGCACTCGATCGAGCTGACCGAGAGGGGCCGGAACGCGATCGCGCCCAACCACCCCGAGACCTTCGTGATCACCGATCTCGTCGACGAGATCGCGCAGATCGAGGCGACGGAGCCCGACCCCGCAAAGCGGGCCGTGAAGAAGGCGGACGTCACCCGTCAGCACGGCGAGCGCAGCGAGCTGATGCACAACATGCGCCAGCTCCTCCGCGCCTACATGCTGTTCGAGCGCGACGTCGAGTACGTGGTGCAGGACAACCGGGTGATCATCGTCGACGAGTTCACCGGACGCCTGATGACAGGGCGGCGGTGGAGCGACGGCCTCCACCAGGCGGTCGAGGCGAAGGAGGGGGTGAAGATCGAGCGCGAGACGGAGACGTACGCGACGATCACCGTCCAGAACTACTTCCGCCTCTACGAGAAGCTGGCGGGGATGACGGGCACAGCCGAGACCGAGAAGACGGAGTTCGACAAGGTCTACAGCATGGCCGTGCAGCGCATCCCGACCAACCGCCCGATCGCACGCGTCGACCTTCCCGACCGGGTCTTCAAGACGAAGAAGGAGAAGTACGACGCGCTGATCGACGAGATCGAGTATCTCCACGGGCACGGGATGCCCGTGCTCGTCGGGACGGTGAGCGTGGAGGTCAGCGAGACGGTGGCGCGCCTCCTCAAGCGGCGTAAGATCGCCTGCAATGTGCTCAACGCGAAGGAGCACCAGCGCGAGGCGGAGATCGTCGCGCGCGCCGGTCTGAAGGACGCGGTGACAATCGCAACGAACATGGCGGGGCGCGGAACCGACATCAAGCTGGGACCGGGCGTGATCCGCTGCAAGTGCGAGGATTTCAACGGCGTCCACTGCGCCGCCTGCCCGCACAGACCGCCCGGCGCGGAGGTCGACCGCGATCTGCCCCCCTGCGGGCTCCACGTGCTCGGCTCCGAGCGCCACGAGTCGCGCCGGATCGACCGCCAGCTCCGCGGCCGCTCGGGTCGCCAGGGTGACCCGGGCTCCTCGCAGTTTCTGCTGAGCTTCGAGGATGACCTCCTCCGCCTGTTCCTCAACCCGCGGATGATCAATCTGATCATCAAGATGGGCTCGATCCAGGAGGGCGACGAGATCCGCTCGCGGGCACTGACCAAGCAGATCGGGGTGGCCCAGGGCCGGCTCGAGGGGGTCAACACCGACCGCCGCAAGAACACCTACGAGTATGACGACGCGCTCAACCGCCAGCGCAACATCGTCTACGGCGAGCGCAACAAGGTGCTGTTCGCCTCGCCGGACGACTGCCGACGGCTGGTGCTCGAGGACCACTGCTCGATCGCGATCGAGGAGCGATTCTTCGAGGAGTACGCGGGAGACGGCAAGTCCCCCGCCTCACTTGGGATCTCCGAGTTCATCGACTGGGTGCAGGGGATCCTCGGACCCTACGCGGACCTGAGTGACCTGCGCGATCGCCGCCCGCCCTCGAACATCCGCGGCGACGCCATCGAGGGCTGGTGCGAGGAGTTTCTCATCGAGGTGATGAAACGCATCGCGAAGGCTCACGATGCGAAGCGCGATCTCCTCGGGCCCGAGATGTCGCAGAACCTGACGCAGTTCGTGATCCTCCACACGATCGACAACGACTGGCGCCTGCATCTGACGGCGATGGATGAGCTGCGCCAGGGCGTCGGGCTGCGCGGCTACGCGCAGGTCAATCCGCTCGACGAGTTCAAGAAGGAGGCGCGCCAGGCCTTCGACTCCCTGATGTCGAACCTGTGCCGCCAGATCTTCGAGCGGTGGTTCCGCTTCCATCCCCAGATGCCACAGCAGGCCCCCGGAGCGACCGGCCCCGGACGCGCGCTCCCTGCGGGGCTGACGACAGGGCGAGCCTCGCCCGCGCTTCAGCGCGCAGCGGCGGCGGCCCAGGCGGCACGGCGCCAGGGGCGCCCTGCGCTGCCCGAGGGGATCTCGACGGGTGACGGAAAACCGATCAGACCCCAGTCTTTCCGGCGGGCTCAGCCGAAGGTCAAGCCGAACGATCCATGCCCCTGCGGCTCTGGCAAGAAGTACAAGAAGTGCTGTGGCGCTCGGAGGGACTCATGAGGAGGTCGCTGCGATTGTCGCTCCACGGGGCGTTGGCCGTGGCTGTGCTCTCGCTCGTCTCGGCGAAGCCCCCGCGGGTGCCAGAGACCATCGGCGATGGGACGGTCTCTGCCATGATCCCCTCGGGTTGGGTGAGCTGGACACCCGAGGAGATTGCGCTGACCGCCCGCGAGGACATCCCGGGACTCGAGATCGTGGCCCAGTGCTCGGAGCAACCGCTGGGCTTCGCGGGATTCAATCCGACACTCACCGTCAGCCGTGTGGACCTCAACCGCCTGGGACTCCGGCGCGGCGACGCGGCTGCACTCGCGGAGGAGCTCGCTGAGAGACTGACGGACTTTGAGCCTGAGGGCGAGAGACCCTCGCCGATGACCTACCAGTCTCTCCCCGCGGCCCGGATCAGTGGCCGGATCTCCCTGCGCGCAATGGGGAGCGAGGCGGAGGTCGCGGTGGAGATGATCACCGTCGTGGCAAACGGCGAGGGTCATGTCTTGACTGCGCTCACACTCGCCGAGGAATCCATCGCCTCTCCCCCGGCGGAGCCCCCCCGAGAGCGCCTGGAGACGCCACCGCTCACCAGCGAGGAGACTTGGCAGATCGGAAATGTGACGCTGCCGCTGCCGCCGGGCTGGACGCTGTGGACCGAGGCGCAGGTGGCTCAGGCGCGTCGGGATCTCGCAGTCGATGACTTCTCGGCGGTCAACGGCATCTCACGGATGAGGCGAGGTCTCGACGACTTCGTGCCCACCGTGGCGATCGAGTGCCAGGACTGGTCGGCTGTGGGGATCATGCCCGACCCCGTGGCTCTGTGCCGCAGCTCATCGCGCCAGCTTCTCGAGGGACTCCCGGGGGGCACATGGGTGATGGAGCCGGCAGAGACCGAGATCGGAGGACACCCCGGCGCCCTCGCGGTGGTGGAGGGGCGTCTCCTCGTTCAGGAGCACTGGCAGACCATCCGCTTCGAACACCTGTGGATCGCACTGGGCTGGACGGCGCTGCGCGTCGTCATCATCATGCCCTCCGACGCCGAGGAGGACCGCGAGATCATCTCCCGGATGCTGTCCCAACTGTCTTCCCCTTGACTCTCCCGCATCGCCCCCCCATCGTCGCGGATCGAATTCCCGCGTAAGGATGGTGATCATGGAGCTCGGCATCTCCTACTTCGGCAATCGGATCATGCGGCACTTCCGCCGCGACCTGGAGGACATCAGGGCGAGACATTTCACCTACGTCGTCCACACGTTCTCCGAGAACGACCAGGTCTTCTACAAGCAGACCATGGCCGAGATGGTCCAGGCGACGAAGGACGCCGGGCTCACCGCGTGGGTGGACCCGTGGGGGGTGGGCCGCGTGTTCGGCGGAGAGGCCTTCTCGAACTTCACAGGGCTCAATCCCGACTCCGTCCAGGTGGCCAACGACGGCATCATCACTCACTGCGCCTGCCCGAATGCGCCGAAGTTCCGCGAGTTCATGGCCAAGTGGATCGCAGACGCGAAGGAGATCGGGGGCGAGATTCTCTTCTGGGACGAGCCGCACTTCTACATGCCCTCGTGGCTCGGCGGACGGCCAGGGACGTGGGCGTGCACCTGCCCCCACTGCCGCGCGAGGTGGGATGAGCGTCACCCGGGCAAGCCCTTCCCCAACGAGCTGACCGAGGAGCTCTCCGAGGCGCGCGAGGACTGGCTGTTCGACTTCCTGCGTTTTCTGACCGACGAGACGGCGAAGGTGGGCTTGCCGAGCGCGATCTGCCTCCTGCCGACGAGCTCGGATCACCCCGAGGCGGCCTCGAACTGGGAGAAGGCCGCGGCGCTGCCGAACGTCTCGGTCATCGGCACCGATCCCTACTGGTGCTTCTCGCACGTCCACCGCACCGTCGAGGACTTCGTGCGGCCGCAGACCGAGAAGCTGATGAAGGTCGCACGCGAGCACAATCTGCACGCCCAGATGTGGCTCCAGGGCTTCAAGATCCCCGCCGGGCGCGAGCCCGAGCTCCAGGCCGCGGTTGACGTCTTCATCGAGAACGGCTGCCGCGACATCGCCGTGTGGGGATTCGACTCCTGCCAGCACATCTCCTGGATCCGCCCCGACAATCCGGAGAAGACCTGGGCCACCGTCTGCGACGCGCTGGCGAGGGTGAAGGACCTGGAGTGAGGGGGAAAACTGGAGCGGGAAACGGGACTCGAACCCGCGACCCTCGGCTTGGGAAGCCGATGCTCTACCAACTGAGCTATTCCCGCTCCGAGCGAGCCATCTGGCCACGGGCGGGGGGCCCTGTCAAGCCCGCCGAGGTTCCCTCCCTGGTCCCCTCAGCCCTCGTCGCTGAGCCCCCCGACCGTCAGGCCCCGGATGAAGGCCCGCTGGAAGACGACGAAGAGGATCAGGACGGGGAGGGTGATGAGGATCGAGACGGCCATCAGGTGGTTCTGCTCCACGCTGAACTGCTGCGAGAATCGCATGAGGCCGATGGGGAGGGTGTACTTCTCAGGGGTGTCGAGAATGATCAGGGGCCAGAGGAATCCATTCCAGCTGGCCATGAAGGTGAACACGCCAAGTGCAGCGAGCGCAGGGATGCAGAGCGGCATGACGAGCTGGAAGAAGATGCGCAGGTCGGAGGCGCCATCGATGCGCGCGGCGGCGATCAGGTCGTCGGGGACCCCCCGGATGAACTGCCGCATGAGGAAGATCCCGAAGCTCAGCGGGAGCACGGGGATCACGAGCCCCGTGAGGCTGTCGAGCAGCCCGATGCGGCTGCACGTGAGGAAGTTGGGGATCATTGTCACCTGTTGCGGGACCATGAGCGTCGAGAGAATCGCGAGGAAGATCACGTCGCGGCCCTTGAATCGATACTTGCTCAGTGCGAAGCCCGCCATCGAGGCGAGGAGCAGCGTCAGGAGGGTTGTCGCCAAACCCACCGCCGTGCTGTTGACGAGATAGCGATTGAACTGCGCCTTGCCCCAGGCGGTCGGGAAGTTCTCGAAGTGCCAGGCACCCTGCGGCAGCATCTCGGGCTGGGCGAGCTGGGCCTCGTCCTTGCACGCGGTGGCGACCATGAAGAGGAACGGGAAGAGCATGACCGCCGTCACCACGAGCAGGAGGATGTACGCGACGGCTTTCACGATCCCTCTCCCGTCTGCGGTCGGATGAAGCGGATCTGGATCAGTGTGAAGGCGACAGTGATGAGCAGGAGGATGATCGCGGCCGCGCAGGCGACCCCCATGCGGAAACGGACGTAGGCGAGCTCATAGATGAGGTGGACGAGCACCGACGTGGAGTAGCCCGGCCCGCCCTCGGTCATCACGTAGACTTGGTCGAAGACCTGGAACGACCCGATGAACGAGATCACCGTGACAAAGAGCGTGGTCGGATTGAGCAGTGGGATCGTGATGTGCCAGAGCATCTGGCGGCGGCTCGCGCCATCGAGCCGCGCCGCCTCGTAGACCGTCTCGGGGATCGTCTGGAGCCCCGCGAGGTAGATGACCATGCCGTAGCCGAAGCCCTTCCAGATGCTCATCACCATGATGACGGCGAGGGCGCGCGTGGGCTCGGCGAGCCAGTTCTGAGGCTCGATGCCGACCGCCTCGAGGGCGGAGTTCACGATGCCGTAGTTCTCGCTGAACATCCACGACCAGATCAGGGCGATGACGACCATCGAGACGGTGACGGGGAAGAAGATCACACCCCGGAAGAACCCGCGCGCGCGGAGCGGCATGTTGAGCAGAAGGGCGGATCCCAGCGCGAGGACGACGCCCACGGGGACGGTGATGAGCCCGAACAGCAGGGTGTTTCGCAGCGCGACCCAGAACTGGTTCGACTGGAGAAGCATGGTGTAGTTGTCGAACCCGAGGAACTGGGCGTCGCCGAGGATCCGCCAGCGGTGGAAGCTCATCCCGATGGCGTGGAGCATCGGGTAGAACGAAAAGAGCGCCATCACCGCCAGGCTCGGCGCGAGGAAGAGGAGGGGCACGGCCCACTGGCGGCGGCGTCTCCGGCTCACTCGAATCCCGCCCCCCGGTACTCGACGTTGATCCGCACCAGGCTCTCCCGGGCCGTCTGGTGGCCGAGGATGGCGAGCTCGACCTGCTGCACGATGACACTGTCGATCGCCGCGAACTCGGGCGTGCTCTGCTCGCGTGTCCACTCGGGCTCGAAGTCGCGCCCCTGCTCGATGAACCGCTCCAGAGCCTCGCGGTGCATGCGGTACGGCACCTCACCCTCCAGGAGAGATTGCCGGGTCGGCAGGAAGAGCGTCTCAGCGCAGAAGTCGCTCATCGCGTCCCGCGATGTCAGGAATGCGACGAGCAGCGTGGCGGTCTCGACCTTCGGCGTGTCGAAGACCACGATGTTCTCTCCCCCCGTGCTCGCGGCGCGCCGCACGCCCCGCGGCAAGTAGGTGACGCCCCAGTTGAACTCCGTGATCTGCTGGGAGTAGGGCACCAGGCGCCAGTTGCCGGTGATCACCATCGCACAGTCGCCTCGGATGAAGAGCGTCTCAGCGGGATCGCCGCCGAACGACCAGCTCGTCTGCGGCGCGATGCCGCGGCGGTGCTGATCGATGATCCACTCGAGCGCGGCGATGTTCTCGGGATTCGCGAAGTCGGGATCATCGCCGTCCAGCAGATGCCCACCCCCCTGATAGAGGAAGGGCAGAAGGGCGAACCAGCCCCGGTACATGCCCCAGCCGAAGCGGACACCCGTCTCCCTTTGAAGAGTCTGCGCCACCTCCGAGAACTCCTCCCACGTCCAGGCCTCGTCCGGCGACGCCGGGATCTCGATGCCCGCCTCCTCGAAGAGATCGAGGTTGCAGTACAGCATCAGGCCGATGGATGTGTGCGGCAACCCGAAGATCTGGTCGCCTGCTCGGCACGAGGCGAGACGGGAGGGGACGAAGTCATCCAGCTCGACACTCGCGAGGTGCGGGGTGAGATCGGCCAGGGCACCGACCATCTGATAGCGGCCGCACCACTGCACCGACATGCGGGCGACGTCGGGCGGTCGAAGCCCCATCAGCATCGTCATCACCTTCTCGGTGTAGCGGGTCCACTCCACCATCTGCACGGTGACGCGTCGCCCGGGATACTCCCTCTCGAACTCGGCGACGGCCTCGCGGATGGCGCGCTCCTCCTCCTCACTGCCGAACCAGACGAGGCGGACGTGATTCGGATCACGGTCCTCCGCGCTCTGGCAGGCGAAGGCCAGCGCCAGGAGCATCAGAGAGAGCAGGCGGCTCAGGCGTGTCACAGGGTGTGGGGTCCTCAGGTCCGAGGAGACGTTGGAGTCGAACGCCGGAAGAGTCAACGGAGGTGTGGCCAGGAGTCCATCGAGTCGGGGATGGGCCCAAGATAGCCGATGTCCCCACCGTCCGAGGCCTGCTCGTGGCAAGGGCTGACAGGACTGAGCGATGGCAGCGCATTCTCCGGCCAATCGATGAGTGGATCGCGGATGCCGGGCATCCCCCACTCCCCGTTGGCCACCAGTGGACCGCCCACCGTGCTGTCCTCCTCGACCACCACGGACTGATCCCCCTGTCCCCACACGATGCTGTCCGTGACATCGATCGATCCGCCGGTTCGCGCACAGAGCCCCCGCTCGCCCCCCAGGATCGTCGAGTGAACGACAGTCGCCCGTGCCCCGTGCTTGATCTCGATGCCGTTCGTGCAGTCCACGATGAGATTGTTCTCCACGAGGGCATGGGACTCGAGCTCCACCGAGATCGCCTTGTCCCGGGCACCGCGGATCACATTGTTCCGCAGGGTGATGTCGAGCCCGAACCAATCGATGCCATCGTCACCCGCGCCGTCGATCACACAGTTCTCGATCAGATAGCCACCCTGCTCGGTGACCGCCCCCTCGCTGGTGACGCCATCGATGTCGATCGCGTCGTTGTCGCCGCGCGTGCGGAGGAACAGACACCCCTGAACCAGCAGCGACCGGGGTCTCTCGACCATCACAGTCGCCTCGTTGTCGATGAACGCACACCGGCTGAGCGTGAGGGTGCAGTCGTCCACGCGGAGGGCGTGACTGATATTGAGCGTGCGCAGGTGGCTGGCGAAACGCACGGCGCAGTCCCGCATCACGAGCTCTCCCCCGCGCTGCATGACCGTGCCCCAGTCGAAACGGCAGGAGTCGAGAAGAGTCATCGAGTCGGGATTGATGATCCGCAGCTGCCCCCACCGCTCTCCGGGCACCGCGGAGGTGAAGATCACCGGCCGCATCGTGTTGCCCCGGGCGATGATCGATCCCTCCACATGGAGATTCACCCCCGGATCAAGGGCGACCACCGCACCGGCCTCGATGCGCAGGGTGATCCCGCCGGAGACCGTGAGGTCGGACGTGATGCGGCGCGGTCCGTCCTCCACCGTCCAGCGCGAGTCCTCGCTCAGTGTCCCGGAGATCCGGATGGGCTCCCGCGCGGAGATCAGATCGAGGGTCATCTCATCGAGAACCCGATCCCAGTCACCCACCGCAAGGACCGTCAGCGTGTTCAGACCGGGGGTGGGAACGATGCGGTGAGTCCATCGTCCCGTGTGGACCTCGAGGGATGCGGGTTCGCCGTTGACAAGCACCTCCCGTGTCCCCGGGATCACCGGCGCCACTCCCCGGAGTGAGAGCGACGGGCGGATGTGATCGAGGGCCACACCCGTGGGGAGCGCATCGATCTCCAGTGAGGGGCCGATCAGGAAAGACTCAGGCTCCCGCGAGGCCATGAGACCATGGACCGCGAAGGTGTTCGGCCCTGGCAGCAGCAGGCCGATGTGGCCACTGAGATCGAAGATCCCCGACTCGGGGGGACCCCTCTCGGCCAGGTCAGCCACGGCATCGTGGCCCACAGGGCTCCCCGGCAGACCCGGTACTCGGCGACGGAGCACCTCCTCACCGTTGAGATAGGCGGCGAAACCATCACGCGTGGCGAGATGAAGTCGAAGACCGGTGACGGCGCGTGGATTGGGGACGTCGAAGGATCGACGCAGATAGAGCGATGTGCTCTGACCCCATGAATCCGAGAGATCCGTCCCCAGCCCCCCGCGGGCCAATCCAAAGGGGCCTGGCTGGACCTGGAATCCCATCTCGAAGGGCCGGGCATCCGGGTGATGCCAGGGCAGATCGGGCAGGAGAGGGTTGGGGTGCGTGGGTGCCTGTGCACCGACGAATGACCACCACTCCTCATCGGAGGCGAGCACGGTCTGCGTCGCGAACCTCTCGCCGGGTTGGAGAGAGACGCGCAGCGCGAGGGGGATCTGGGGCAGCAGCTCGTCATGGCGCCAGTGAACGAAGTGCCTCATGTGATCGACAAGGAAGTCCTCACCGTGCTCCGCGACGAGCTCATCGATGCGACGCATCATGGTCTCACGGGCGAAGGGCCCCTCCATGAGATCTCGGAGGGCCAGATGATAGCGCCACGCGAAAGCCGGATGCCTCAGCAGCCGAGCGATGGCGGGGACCGACTGCATGTGGATGGATCCGATGGGATCGAGGAGGCACCCATCGAGATCCCAGGGGAGGATCTCGAAGCGTCCCTCGGGGGAGGACTGACAGAGGTGATAGTCATCCCCCTTGGTGTTGCTGATGCCCCCCTCGGCGTTGTTCATGATCGCATTGACCGCGAAGAAGCGGATCCACTGATCGATGTCGATGTGCTCGGGGATCCGCGCCCCGAAGTCCGCCTCGTCCGTGTTCGTGAAGACATCGCAGAGCGCCACGATGGCCGAGAGATCGTCGAGCCACTCATTGGTCAGCCGGATGTAATGCTCGCGATACGGTGCGAAGTCCTCCCCGCGATAATCCAGATTGGCCTGCTCCTCGCCTCGGAAGAGGGCACCTCCGCCACGGCCCTCCCCATACCACCGCGTCAGGAACGTGTCGTCATAGGACTCGACCTGCAGATAGGGGACGAGGAGATCTCCCCTCAGGTTCAAGGCCACCAGCTCGGTGTGGGGCGCGGGGAGACCCGCGCGCTGGAACAGATCGGCGGCCATGCGCTGCACGGCGCAGTTGGTCCCATTCAGATTGAGCTCACGGATGCCGTTGAACGTCCCACCCTGAAATTCGACACGGAATGATCTCCGCTCGTGGAAACGCGAGCTCTTGCCGCGGAGTCGGATCCCCACCCCGTGCCAGGCCCGCCCATGGGCGATGAAGGTCGCGCTGAGCAGCCCGTTCTCCATCGGATCGCGCGACATCAGCTCGCCCCAGTCACGCTGAGACATCACGATGTGATACGTCGCGATCCCCTCAGGGAAACTCAGATCGCCGGGCACCACCTGCCAGAGCATGCACCGCTCCGGCGCGGAGCGTGGGAAGCGATCGGTTTGACCCCCGGCGTCATGGACCTCCACACAGAACTCGTTCGTGTTGCCCTCGGGCTGAGGGGGCAGTGTCACCTCCCACAGATCATCGCCGACAGGCACCATCGGCTCAGTCGCGAACTCGGGAGCCAGATCGGGGCGCCACCGAAGGGCCACCGACTCGATGGCATTCCCCGCAGCCACCCTGGCCGTGAAGCGCACCGGGTCCGAGGGGCCAGGGAGCACGGGCTCACTGTGCACATCGAGAATGCGGGAGACAGCGGAGAGACCTCTCACAGAGTTCGGACTGCCCGGTGTCCCCCCCGCAACCTCGGACTCGTGCCAGGCGCGCGCGAGGCCATTGTCCCAGGAGGGATTGATCAGCTCGAGAGAGGGCCCCTGACCATCGGCCCGTGTGGGCCAGGGCTCATGATCGCTCCAGCAGACCTCATCGACCAAGTGTCCCTCCGCATCGCGGAGGACAAGGCGTTCGCCCCGATTGCTCAGCCGTCTGCTCCAGGGCCCCAATGCGACCGCATCACCGCTCACATCGATCGATGCGGGGGTGTGCGCCACCACCAGATGAGCGCCGGGGGCCATCGATGCCCCGGCTGGGAAAGTGAAATCGATGGCCTCCCCCAGCGACCAGCCCCCCAGGGCGATCTCACTCTCCCCCACATTGAGCAGCTCAATGAACTCGCCGACATCCCCTGTGCGCTCAGGGTGATATTGGATCTCATTGATCACAATCTCACCGCTGCTCCCGGCGATGAGAGCGGAGGCGAGAAGAGCGGAGAGCGGAGACAGCCTCATGGTCTCTCCTCCTCCGCTGTCGCGGGGAGGGGCGTTGCCCTCTCAGCACCGAGGTGATCCGCGAGAAACTCGCGCATGATGTCAGGGCGCCGGATGAGAAACTCACGCATCCCCTCCACCGATCGCTCCCAGCCCGGGTCATAGGCCCCATGGAGACGCATCGACTCCTCGAGCGGGATCTCGGGGCGGATCTGATCCGCCAGGGCGTCGAGTGCCGCGGTGGTGACCTCGGGGCGGAGCTCAGCGTCGAGGATCTCCTCTGCGCGGGAGAGGAGGAGATCCCCTCCCCCGGGCGCCTGGATGATCCCCTGCAGAAGAGAGGTCACCGGGGGAGCAGCGCCGGAGTGGAGGGGGCTGTGTGCCTCAGGGCTCAGAGCCCAGGCCAGCGTGTCCGCCGTGTGTCCGAGGGGCATCAGGCCGATGCCCCACTCCGCATCCCAGATGTGCCAGGTCCACCTCGCCCCCGGATCTCCCCGATCTCGAACAGCCACCCAGCTCGTCAGAGGCCACTCATGGTTCTGGATGAAGATCTGGAGAAGACAGTGATCGACAAAGCTCCCGAGGTCGATTCGCTCCCCGAGAGCATCGAGTGAATCGGGGGTGGAGAGATCCCGCTGACCCACCCAGGCCATCAGATCATCCCATGCCTCGAGGTCTCCCTCGGTGCACTCCACGATGTGGAACCCCGTCTGAAAATCCAATGTCCCCCTGATCACATCCCATTCACTCTCCCCCCCGTCTCCCCCGAGAACCGCCCCCGCGGGGTATTCACAGAGATTGTAGAGCCCCTGCGGCTCACCGTTGATGTGAAGCGCGACGAAAAACCCCCGGGCCGCCCGATGCCCCATCGAGGCGTGAAGATCACGGACCAGCTGATCGCGCAGGTAGGTCGCCTCGAGGGGCGAGAGACTCTGGAAGGAGTCGCTGGCGCCCGCGCGAAGGACCAGGCGTGTCGCGGCGCTGTGCTCCAAACCGGAAACAGGCCAGGGCACCGAGCCGAAATCTTCACGGAGATGAAGTCGAAAAGATTTTTTATCGAGATGGCGCGAGACACCGCCGTGGACACGCAGGCCCACCACCGTCTGGAGCGCAGGGGATCCGTTGGACGGGAACAGCACCGCCTCGGCGAGCCGCTCCCAGCCCCGGCCCCTCCTCTCGGGATGCCGAAGGATGCCCCACGGCTCACCCCCGAGATCACCGGGGCTGACAATGAGATCCAACACCGGCAGCTCGGTCTCGGGGCTGATGAGACAAGAGGCGGAGACGACCTCGCTCGGCCCCTGCGCCGGATAGAATGCCCTGCAGCGCAGGGGGGTGGACTCACAGACGACGAGCGGCTCCACCGCGAGGGGATCGGTCTCGGTCGGCACGCGCCCATCCCACGTGAAATGCACCTCGGCGCCCGGAGGTGCGACGATCTCCACTGTGACTGGCTCGGGGTGCACACCTGAGCCCGGACTGAGAGATGGGGCGGGGCCAGGCACGAGAGCGGTGTTGGGAATGCCCGGCGTGGGCCGCCAAGTGGTCACGAACTCCCCCACCCCCTCGGTGAGGCGAGCGAGCGAGGTGTCGACTCTCTGAGGCCCGAACGCGAGTGAATCGAGCACCGCGAAATCGGACAGCCGTGTCAGGAGAAGCGCCTCTCCCTCGGCGCCGAGACCGAAATCCGCGTGGGGGGCGAGGCGATCGACACCTCTCCCATCGAGCCAGACAATCATGCGCTCCCCCGGCGCCAGTGTGAGACCGGCGGGGAAGATCCATCGGTCGAGTCTCCCCGGATCATCACTCAGGGCATATCCGCTGAGCAGCAGTGCCCCATCGCCCGGGTTCAGAATCTCGACCCAGTCCCCCGGCTCATGGAAATCGGGATCACGGATCGTCTGGAGATTGGAGGCCATCACCTCGCTGATGACCAGACCCCCGCCGGGGGAGGGTGATGACGCAGCGATCAGAAGCAGGCCAGAGAGGGCGTGGAGAAGAAAGCGAGATCCCATGGGTCGCAAGACCGACTGTTCTTGCTACCCAGTGAGTGCGGTCGGTGTCAAATCACAAGAGGGCAGACGCTTCGGACCGAACGGCGGACGATTTCGTTTGATTCTGTGTGAGCATCTGTCACAGTTCAATCGCCGGTGCCGACGAATGGTCCCTGATCAGGGGATTGCACACAGTCAATGGGAGGATCTACTGTAGGGGCGCAGCACGCTGCGCCCTCTTGCTCTCCAGCCTGAGGCCGTCATGATCGCCTTGGGGGAATCTGCTTGGCCTCGAATTCGGGGCGACATGGAGAGAGGGCTCTGAGTCCCGGACCAGAGGCAGAATTCAACAGACACGCAGGCAGCAGACATGAGGAGGACTGATTTCGTTTATCATCCGCATGAGGCCTGCGGGGCCCGAAGTGGAAGGGGAAGAGTGGACCCAAGCCCTCTCTGTTGGTCCTCATCTAACCGCAGCACGCAGGGGTGAGCGATGAAGTACTATCTCGACCTGTTTTCACCTGAGACATACGAGGCATTCGGCCGATCAGACCGAACTGTGTCTGGCTTCCGAGTGCGCCAGAGAAACGCGGCCTCTCGCATCGAGCCGGGCGACAAGCTTCTCTGCTACATGACCAAACTCTCACGGTGGTTCGGGATTCTCGATGTCCTTGAGGGCCCTTTCATCGATGACACTCCCATCTTCTACCCTGAGGACGATCCCTTCGTTGTGAGATTCCGAGTGCGTCCGGAAGTCTGGCTGCCGATCGACAAGGCTGTTCCAATCCATGAGGATCGCCTCTGGGAGCATCTCTCATTCACCGCTGGCCAGGACAAGAACACCTCCACTTGGACGGGCAAGATACGGGCGAGCCTGGCCCAGCTGTCAGATGATGATGGTCGCCTGCTGGAAACGGTCATTCGCGCACAGAGTGATGGCGGTGAGAGCTTCCCTGTCGACGAGGTCGAGTACCGCCGTCATCTTGCTCACCGGGTCCGCAGGGTCGACAAGGATGTCACGGTCACCGTGCCTGATGACACTGAGCCAACCCATGACCCCGCTGCTCCCACCGACGTGAGAGAATCGATCAGGATTCAAGCAACACTCGCCGACATTGGCTCCCGGATGGGAATGCAGATATGGATACCCCGCGCTGATCGAACAGCTGTTCTTGCCGAATGGAACGGTGACCACCCGCCTGTTCTTGATCGACTCCCTTTGAACTGCGACGACACCACCCTTCGAACCATCGAGCAGATTGATGTCCTCTGACTGAGAGGCCGGGCCATCAAGCAAGCTTTTGAGGTGGAACACACAACATCGATCTACTC
>JAFGKF010000374.1 GCA_016928695.1 Candidatus Sumerlaeota bacterium
ACAACCTCAAATCCGGGCTTTCACGGTTCTTGCCGGGGGCAAGAACACGCGCCAGCCCGCTGCTATTGCCCGCGCCAACCCGGGGCGTCGCTCGCTTCGCTCGCTTTGCCCCGGGCTATGTTCTTTCGCGCCTCCGGCGCTTGATGAGGTTGTGAAACCACTTGTAGGAGCTTGACATACCATAAACCGCAGATCACTGCTACCTTTATGGGTAAGGAAGGCCGGGAGATGGGACTCATGGTCAAGCGGCTCGGCTTCACGCTGATCGAGCTGCTGGTGGTGGTGGCGATCATCGCTATCCTGGCGGCGATTGCGGTCCCCAATTTCCTGGCGGCTCAGACACGGGCCAAGGTGGCCCGGGCCCGCAATGACCTTCGCGTCGCCTCGGGCGCGCTGGAGGCCTACCGAGTGGACAACGGGAGCTACCCCTTCCACCGGGGCTACGGGTCGAACGGCTTCGGCGAGGTGGAGGACGTCCACACCATCAACGGCCACGGGGAGGCCCGGAACTTCGGCTTTCGGACGCTCTCGCTCCGCCTCTCGACGCCGATCGCTTACATCACGAGCACGGCGCTGCCCGATCCCTTCAAGACCAGCGCGACAGACCCGAACGGCTCCAGCTACCGCTCGGGCGACCCGACCGACCTCGCCTACGTTCACCACAACATCTACCAGTTCGCGATCCAGCAAATGTCGCCGGGATTCTTCGAGGACGACTTCCACCAGGACTACGGCTATTGGCGCGTGGTGAGCCTGGGGCCAAGTGGCCTGTACGGCGGCTTCGGCAACAGGGACCTGGGGTGGATCTATGATCCAACCAACGGCCTGCGCAGCCGTGGGATGATTATCCGCACGCAGAAGGATGTTGAGGGCGAATTCATCGCCGTGCCGGACTGAGGAAGGAGCAGCGGCGGCATCGGCGGCGGTCCACAGTCTCTGTGATCAGACGGTGGCGCGGGCTCCCCAGCGCTCCTCAATCATCGCGCGGCGCTCGGCGATGATCCGCTCGAGGTCGCGTCGGCGCTCCTCGGGGAGCTCAGACTCGGCGAGGAGCCTCTCCGCCTCATCGAGCTTCGCGCTCTGATGCGTCTCGGTCAGCGGATGGGCGCATCCACAGCCGCGGCACTCCCGGGGGAGATCGCCGCTCATCAGGCGGCGCCGAAGCTCCCGCGCCTCGGGTCCGTTGGCGATGCGCTCGGGGTCATCGGTGAACGCATTGCCAAACTCCCACTCGATGAAGCAGCAGGGTTTGACCTCACCGCCTTTGCTCACAAGCCAGGTTCCCCATGCGAGCTCGCAGACCTGTGGCTCGGGTGTGAGCTCCTCCGGCGCGAAGGGACGCCAGGGGAAGGGCTTCTGGAGCGAGTAGTGGACGCGGAGACCGAGCCTCTCCCCCATCGCCTTTGCGCGGTCGATCGCCTCCCACATCTCGGGGAGTCCGGAGACGGAGGTCTCCAGGTCCTCGGGATTGCAGATCACGGTGTCGCTGAAGTCCACCTGCTCGGCCCCGAGATCGTGGCCGAGCCGGACGAGGTCGGAGAGCTCGCCGATGTTCTCGCGGTTGATCATCGACGCCAGATAGAGGTGCGGGGTCTCGCTCCCCGCGGCGTCTCGGCGCCCGATGAGATCGCGCACCTGCTTGACGACGACGTCGAACTTCGCGCCGTGTCGGAGCCGGTTGAATGTCTCCTCAGTCGCCCCGTCCATCGAGACGTTGAGCACATCGAGGCCCGACTCGATGACCTGCTCGTTGATCTTCGGCCTCAGGCTCATTCCGTGGCAATTGGTCAGGGCCTTCGCGCCCACCGCCTTCGACTCCCGGACGAACTCGAAGAAGTCGCGGTGCAGAAACGGCTCGCCCAGGCCATAGAGGCCCATCAGCTTTGCCGAGCGGGCCAGGGGGAGCAGGCGCTCGCGGAACGCATCGATCGGCATGAAGCCGTTGTCCCAGCGGTCGCCGTAGTACGACTGGCGGGCGCAGTAGTGGCACTCGATGTTGCAGCGATCGCTCGTCGAGAGATAGTGCTGCTCGGGGACGCCGAGGACCTCCTCGGTGAGGCACGCGAGGTCGATCGCCGTCAGGATGCCGTTGAGCTGGCGCGCGTGATCGCCCGCGGCGGGCGCGGCGGTCCTCTCGGACTCAGCGCTCTGGATCAGGGAGGCGAGATCGGGCTCGAACATGCCTGACATTCTGCACGGGTGCCGCCGTGCGCAAAGCGAAAAGTGCCCGTCAGAGCGATCCGCGGAGAATCAGCGGCAGGAGGGCGTAGAACTCCGTGGCGCGGACAACGTCGTCGAGCCGGACCTGGTCCTCGACGGTGTGGGCGTGGACCTCGTCACCGGGGCCAAAGCCGATCGAGGGGATGCCCGCCTTGCCCATCCAATAGATCCCATTCGTCGAGAATCCCCAGCGGCCCGTCGGCTCCTCGGCGCCCCAGAGCTGCCTGCGCGCCTCCTGCCCCGCGCGGACGAGCGGGTGATCGTCCTCGAGCACCCAGGCGGGGAACCACTTGTCGACCTTGAAGACAAAACCATTCCATGCGGGCTGATCGTAGAACATCTCCTCAAACTCAATGCCCTCGGCGCCGGGCAGCGAGCGCAGGTGTGCCATGACACTCTCGCGGGTCTCACCGACCGTCACGCGGCGGTCGAGCGTGATCGTGCACCTGTCGGGCACGGCGTTGATGGAGGGGGTCTTGCACTCGATGGAGGAGACGACGACGGTGCCCTGGCCCAGGAACTCGTGGCGGGGGAGATTCGGCCAGCAGGTCATGAGCCCCTCGATGAACTCCATCATCCTGTGGATGGCGTTGACGCCGAGGTGGGGTGAGGCGGCGTGGCAGGATTTCCCGTGGGCATGGGCTCTGATCTCGAGGCGGCCGCGGTGACCCCGATAGACCTGCATCCTGGTCGGCTCGCCGATGACGACGAAGTCGGGGCGGATGCCATCGGTCTCGACCAGGGAGTTTGGGGAGATGCCGTCGCAGAGCTCCTCCATGTTGCCGAAGTAATATCCGGTGAACTCGTCGGCGAGACCGAGCCGCCTCCAGAGGGAGAGAGCGTGGATCATCCCCGGCGTGGAGGCCTTCTCGTCGCACGCCCCACGTGCATACAGGATGCCATCCTCGACCTTGCCATGGAAGGGATCCCACTGCCAGGAGGAGGGATTTCCGAGACCGACTGTGTCGATGTGAGAATCGAAGAGGATCTTGCGGGGGCCGTGTCCGACACGGCCGACGATGTTCCCCATCGAGTCGAAGAAGACCTCGTCGAAGCCGAGATCTGTCATCTCCTGACCAATGCGCTCGGCGACGTCCTTGATCCAACCCTCGGGGGAGGGAATGGCGCAGATGTCGCGCATGAGCTGGACAATCGAGTCGTGACTCCGGGCCGTGTGATCCCGGATGAGCTGAGTGGCGCTGTCCAGCGAGGAGGTGGCGGTCGTCATGGTCTGTCTCCTGCTTTCTCTCAGTGAAGATAAACTGACCACCTTACCAAACCGCCCCCTCAGATCAAGGGGTTTTGTGGCGGGTGATGGAACAGTGCAGGTAGATTGTGACCCACCCCTGGGG